>JBBIUR010000111.1:1527-11829 GCA_037440145.1 Myxococcales bacterium
TAGACGAGCTTTCGTCGGTGGCCCAGCTCATCCGCCGCTGGAAGGAGGAGTTGGGGCCGCGGGCGCGGATCCTGGTGCGCTATTCGGGAACGGAGCCGCTCTTGCGGATCATGGTGGAGGGCGAGGACGGGGGGCGTATCGAGACAGCGGCGCGGGAAATAGCAGCCGCGGCCTCCGCGCAACTGGGATGATCCGCCTGGGGGTCAACATCGACCACGTGGCCACGGTGCGCCAGGCGCGGCGCACGCCGTATCCCGATGTGGTCGCGGCGGCCGCGGCAGCGGAGCGCGGGGGGGCAGATGGCATCACCGTGCACCTTCGCGAAGACCGGCGCCACATCCAGGATGCCGACGTCGTCGCGCTGCGCGGGTCGGTGAAAACCAAGCTCAATCTGGAACTGGCCGCCTCACCGGAAATGCTCCGAAAGGCGGTCGAGGTGCGACCGGACGACGTGTGCCTCGTGCCAGAGCGGCGCGAGGAGCTGACGACGGAGGGCGGACTCGACGTGGCTGGGCAGCGAGAGTGGCTGCGCGGCGCCGTAGAGCAGCTCCGCGCTGCAGGCTGCCGCGTGAGCCTGTTCGTCGACCCGGAGCTCGAGCAGGTGGAAGCGGCCAAAGAGGTTGGGGCGGACGCGGTCGAGCTGCATACCGGGCGCTACGCGGATGCGGCCGATGCCGCCCGAGCGGCCGCGGAGTTGGAGCGGCTCGCGGCCGCCGCCCGGCATGCGCGCGGCATCGGGCTCGCGGTCCACGCGGGCCACGGCCTGAACTACGACAACGTCGGTCCTGTGGCTGCCATCCCGGGGATCGCAGAGCTCAACATCGGACACAGCATCGTCGCGCGCGCGATCTTCGTCGGGATCGAGGCTGCTGTGCGGCAGATGAAGGAGATCCTTGCGCGGGGCCCCCGGTAGCCCCGGGGCCGGAGGCGCTGCGGGCGGCAGGGCTTCCGGACGCCGGCGGATGCCGCGGCGCAACTGGCGAGGGGGTCCGGCTTCTCGGGGTGTCGCGGCCGCACCTGGCATTGCCCCCGGACCCATGTCGCGCGGGCGGCGGGCCACCCCTTGGTGCGCCGGGGCTTTTGTGCCATTTCGGGGGGACTCGGGGAAGCCGGGCATGATTCTGGTGACCGCGGCGGAAATGCGATCTCTGGACGAGCTCGCGATCCGAAAGTACCGAGTGCCGGGCTTTCGGTTGATGCAGCGCGCCGGGCGCGGCGCTGCGAAGGTCTTGTTGCAGCGCCTGCGGCCCGGCCGGCGCGAACGGGTCGCCGTGTGCGTCGGGCGAGGAAACAATGGGGGCGACGGCTTGATTGTCGCTCGGGAGCTGAAAGCCAAGGGCGTGGCGGTGGACGTTTTCTCGCTCGCAGAACCGGATGCGTTTCGGGGCGACGCCGCGCGAGCGCTCGCAGCATTCCAGCGCGTGCGGGGCAAGATCGAGTTCGTCACGGCGGCATCTCTGCCGGCGTTCCGCGCGCGGCTGCGGAATGCTGCCGTAGTCGTGGATGCGATTTTCGGGACCGGGCTGCGCGGGCCGGTGGAGGGACTTGCCGCGCAGGTCATCGAGTCGATCAACGAGGCCGGCGTGCCGGTTTTGGCCGTGGACATTCCCTCGGGCCTGGATGCGGACCGGGGCGTGCCGCTGGGGTGCGCCGTACGCGCCACCGCGACCGCCACGTTCGGCTTTGCCAAGGTGGGGATGGCTGTCTATCCCGGCGTGGAATACGCGGGCGAGTTGCACGTGGTGGATATCGGGATTCCGCCGGAGGCCGTCCGTGAGATTGCGCCGCGGACGCACTTGATCGAGAGCGGAGACGCGGCACAACTCGTTCCGCGCCGCAGGCCGACAGCCCACAAAGGCGATGCCGGGCACGTGCTCGTCATTGCCGGAGGGCGCGGGAAGACCGGCGCGGGCGTGCTTGCCGCTCGCGCGGCGACGCGCACGGGTGCCGGATTGGTGACGCTCGCCGGTCCTGCCAGCCAGCAGCCGATTCTCGCCGCGGGAGTCCTGGAGGCCATGACGGCTCTGTTGCCAGACCGCGACGGGCAGATCGGGTTCGATAGCCACGCACTCGCGAAGCTCACCGAGGGGAAGCGGGCAGTGGTTTTCGGGCCCGGAATCGGCACGCACGAAGACGCAGTGCGGACCCTCGAGTGGCTGATCAACCACCTCTCGGTTCCGCTGGTCATCGACGCGGACGGGCTGACGTGTGCGGTGCCGCTTCTGCGTCGCTTGCGCGAAGCGCGGCCGCCTCTCGTTCTCACGCCGCATCCCGGCGAAATGGCGCGGCTCACGGGGGCGGGAACCACGGCGGTGCAAGTGGATCGTGTGGGCGCCGCCAGGGATTTTGCGGCGCAGCATCGCTGTACCCTGGTCTTGAAAGGTGCACGTACGGTCGTTGCCGCTTCGGATGGCTCGGTGGCCATCAACCCTACGGGCAATCCAGGAATGGCCTCCGGGGGTATGGGGGACGTGCTCGCCGGCATGGTGGGAGCGCTGCTCGCGCAAGGCTTGCAGCCGTTCGACGCCGCGCGCCTTGCGGTCTTCGCGCACGGGTTGGCAGCGGACCGCGTGGCGCGAGAGCGCGGCCAGATCGGCTTGCTCGCCTCCGACGTCATCGAGCGCGTTCCGCCGACCCTGCACGCTCTGGAAGCAGGCCATGGAGCTTGAACTCCGCACCCGTGCCGAGGAGGAGACACGCGCCGTGGGCAGGGCCCTGGGGCAAATGGTCGCGGGCGGGGAGCTGATCGGCCTGTACGGCCCGCTGGGGGCTGGAAAGACGAGCTTGGTCCGCGGCCTAGCCGAGGGGTTGGGGGTGCCGCCCGAACGGGTGCGCAGCCCATCCTTCACCATGGCGGTGACGTACCGCGAAGGGCGTGTGCCCCTGCACCACATCGATCTCTTTCGCCTCGTTCCTTCCCCGTTGGATCGGCTGGCCCTGCGGGAGTACATGTTCGGCGACGGGGTCTGCATCGTGGAATGGTTCGACCACTTCGCCGAACCGATCGATCACCTGGCCGTCGAGTTGGCATATGCGGGAGTCCCCAACGAGCGCCGGGTTTCGCTCCGCGCCAGTAGCGCCCGCTATGCGCGGCTGATAGAAGGATTGCGTTCCCGATTGCCATGAGTCTGATCGTGCAGAAGTACGGTGGCACTTCGGTGGGCTCCATCGACCGCATTCGCGCAGTCGCCGAGCGGGTGGCGCGCACGCGCGCCGCGGGTCACCG
Organism: Myxococcales bacterium; assembly: GCA_037440145.1. Lineage (GTDB taxonomy): Bacteria > Desulfobacterota > Binatia > HRBIN30 > BPIQ01 > JBBIUR01. The sequence goes on from JBBIUR010000111.1 coordinate 4,754, forward strand.
CGTGGTCGCCGTGGTCTCGGCGATGGCCGGGGAGACGGATCGGCTGCTGGGCATGGCGCGAGCCATCAGCCCGAGCCCCGACGCGCGGGAAACCGACGTGCTGCTGGCTACGGGCGAGCAGGTGTCGGTGTCGCTGCTGGCAGTTGCGCTCAAGGCCATCGGTTGCCCCGCGCAATCGTTTCTCGGCCACCAGATCCGCATCGATACCGACAGTTCGTTCGGCAAGGCTCGGATCCGCCGCGTGGATGCCGAACGGCTCGTGCAAGCCCTCGAGGCGGGCCAGGTGGTGGTCGCCGCTGGGTTCCAAGGTGTCGACGCAGAGGGCAGTATCACTACGCTGGGGCGAGGGGGCAGCGATACCACCGCAGTGGCGATCGCCGCGGCAATTCGGGCGGATGTGTGCGAAATCTACACGGATGTGGAAGGGGTCTACACGACCGACCCGCGCATTTGCCCTGCAGCGCGCAAGCTCGACCGAATTTCGTACGACGAAATGCTCGAACTTGCGAGTCTCGGGGCCCGGGTGCTCCAGATTCGATCGGTCGAATTCGCCAAGCGCTACGGGATACCCTTGCACGTGCGGTCGAGTTTTGGGGACGCTCCCGGCACTTGGGTCGTCCCGGAGGAGCGGAAAATGGAAGACGTTCTGGTTTCTGGAGTCACGCTCGAGCGCGACGAGGCCAAGTTGACGGTGCTTCGGGTTCCCGACCGGCCCGGTCTGGCAAGCCGGATTTTTGGGCCGATTGCGGCTGCGAACATCGTGGTCGACATGATCATCCAGAACGTCAGCGAGGACGGGTACACGGATGTGACGTTTACCGTCCCCGTGGGGGATTACCGCAAGGCTTTGGGCATGGTAGAAAAAGTTGCTTCGGAAATTGGCGCCCGCGGCGTCAGCGCCGATACCGACGTGGCGAAGGTTTCGATCGTCGGCCTCGGGATGCGCAGCCACGCCGGAGTTGCCGCCAAGATGTTCGAAGTGCTGGCCCGCGAGGGAATCAATATCGAGATGATCTCCACCTCCGAGATCAAGATATCGGTCGTCATCGCGGCGAAGTACGGCGAGCTGGCGGTGCGCGCGCTGCACGAGGCTTTCATCGAGAAAGGGGAGGGGTCCGGGGCAGGGGCATGAGCGCATGAAAAAGCGGCAGATCGAAATCTACGACACCACGCTGCGCGACGGGGCGCAGGCCGAGGACGTTTCGTTCACCGTCGAGGACAAGCTCCGCATCGCCGAGCGTCTCGACGACTTCGGGATCCACTACGTGGAAGGGGGATGGCCTGGATCGAATCCGCGCGATGCGGCCTTCTTCGAACAGGCGCGCCGCCTCAAGCTCCGGCAGGCGAAGCTCGCAGCGTTCGGTTCGACCCGGCGGGCGGGGCAGAAGTGCGGGGACGACGAAAACCTCGCCGCGCTCCTGCGCGCGGAGACCCCAGTGGTGACTATTTTCGGAAAGACGTGGGACCTGCACGTGCGCGACGGCCTGCGCATCCCGCTCAAGGCGAACCTCGACCTCATCTTCGATTCGATTCACTTTCTCAAGGCCCGAACGGACATAGTCATTTTCGACGCGGAGCATTTCTTCGACGGCTACCGGAGCAACCCGCAGTATGCGCTCGAGTGCGTGCGCGCGGCGGCAGCAGGGGGGGCGGACTTGATCTGCCTCTGCGACACGAACGGCGGCCGGCTGCCTGGTGAGATCGCGGCCGGAGTGGCGGCAGCCCGCGATGCGGTCCGCGTGCCGCTCGGGATCCACTGCCACAACGACGCAGACCTCGCGGTGGCGAACACGCTGGCGGCCGTCGAGCAGGGCGCCGTCCAGGTGCAGGGCACGATCAACGGCATCGGCGAGCGGTGCGGCAACGTCAACCTGTGTTCGGTGATCGCCAACCTGCAGCTCAAGTGCGGCTACCACGTGGTTCATCCCACCAACCTCGCAAAGCTCGAGGAGCTGTCGCGGTTCGTCTACGAGCTCGCGAACATCGAGCCCAACAAGCGGCAGCCCTACGTGGGGGTGAGCGCCTTTGCCCACAAGGGCGGGGTGCACGTGGCCGCCGTCCGCAAGAACCCCCGAACCTACGAGCACATCGACCCGAAGCTCGTGGGCAACCGCCAGCGAGTACTGGTGTCGGACCTCTCCGGGCGGGCCAACGTCGTGTACAAGGCGAACGAGTTTGGCGTTCCGCTGGACAGCAAGGACCCGGCCGTGCGCCGGATTCTCGAAGAGGTGAAGGAGCTGGAAAACGAGGGTTACCAGTTCGAAGGTGCCGAGGGGTCGTTCGAACTCCTCATGCACCGCGTGCTGAATGGCCGCGTCCGCCACTTCACCCTGGTCGGTTTCCGCGTGATCGACGAAAAGCGCAGCGAAGACGATGCCCCGCTTTCCGAGGCCACGATCATGATCAAGGGGCCGGACGGGACCTTCGAGCACACGGCGGCCCAGGGGAACGGCCCGGTCAATGCCCTCGACCGCGCCCTGCGCAAGGCGCTGCGAAAGTTCTACCCCCAAATCGACGAGGTGAAATTGCTCGATTACAAGGTGCGAGTCCTCGGCGGCCACCAGGGGACGGCTTCCGTCGTCCGCGTGCTGATCGAATCGGGCGACCAGCACGAGCGCTGGGGCACGGTAGGGGTCTCGCACAACGTGATCGAGGCGAGTTGGAAGGCGCTCGTCGACAGCATTGACTACAAGCTCTACAAGGACGAGCAGCGGCGCAGTGCGGGCAAGCGGGGAGGCAAAGGGGATCGCCAGCCCGCGGCGTGACCATGCCTCGCCCCTAGCCCAGAACCGGACCGTGGCTGGGGCGAGATCGCCGCGAGACGGACCGGTGCTGTGATCTACCTCGACCACAACGCCACAACGCCCGTGCTCGCCGAGGTCGTGCGCGCGATGCTCCCCTTTCTCGAGCGAGACTTCGGCAACCCCTCGAGCGCGCACCGGCTCGGCTCGAATGCCCGGTGCGCTGTGGAAGAAGCCCGCGAGCAGGTCGCGCGCCTGATCGGCGGGGAGGCCGCGGGGGTGATCTTCACGAGCGGCGGCACGGAGAGCAACAACCTGGCAATCGAAGGGGTGGCGCGAGCGAGCGGGCGCCCCGGGCACGTGGTGACGACGCAGATCGAGCACTCCTCGGTGTTGGCGCCGCTCGCGCGACTCGAGCGGGAGGGCTGGGAGGTGACTCGACTTCCCGTCGATGAGGAGGGCCGAGTGGCGCCCGAGGCCATTGCCGCGGCGATCTCTCCTGCGACGCGCCTGGTGACGATCGGCTGGGCGAACAACGAAATCGGTACCATCCAGCCGATCGACCGGATCGGCGCAATCTGCCGCGCGCGCGGAGTACCCCTCCATGTCGACGCGATTCAGGCGGCGGGCAAGGTGAAGATCGATTGCGCTGCAGCCGACTTGCTCTCCCTCTCCGCGCACAAGATCGGCGGGCCAAAGGGGATCGGGGCGCTCTGGGTGCGGCCCGGACTCCGGTTGGAGCCGCTGTTGCTCGGCGGCAGCCAGGAGCGAGGCAGGCGCGCGGGCACGGAAAACGTCGCGGGTGCCGTCGGGTTCGGAGTCGCGTGCGCCCTCGCTTCGCGCCGGCTGCAAGCGGTGGCTCGGCTCGCCGAGTTGCGAGAGCGGCTTTGGGAGGCTCTGCGCGATTTGCCCGGCGTGCGGCGCAATAGCCCGCTGCGAGGCTGCCTCTGCAACACGCTCAATGTGAGTTTCTGCGGCTTTTCGGCGGACGCTCTGGTAGCAGCCTTGGACCTCCGCGGCATTGCCGTGTCGAGCGGCTCGGCTTGCGCGGCAGGGGCCAGCGAGCCTTCGCACGTGTTGCGGGCTCTGGGGCGCGAGGAGGCCTTGGCGCGGGATGCCATCCGCTTTAGCTTGGGGCCAGAAACCACGGCAGCGGAGATCGACGAGGTCGGCGCCGCGGTGCGGTCGATCGTGTGCGCGCGGGGGGAGCGGCTCGCGGGAGGGACCCATGCGTGAGCGCGTCGTCGTGGCGATGAGCGGTGGGGTGGACAGCTCGGTGGCCGCCGCTCTGGTCGTGCGCGCCGGCTACGAAGCCATCGGCATCGCGATGCGCTTGTGGGAGCCGGCTGGTGGAGAGCTAGCGGGGCGCAGCGGATGTTGTTCCCTGGACGACTTCCTCGACGCGCGGCGGGTGGCGCACCTGCTGGGGATGCCGTTTTACGTGATGGATTTCCGCGACGAGTTTCGGCAGGCCGTGGTCGCGCCGTTCGTCGAGGAATATGCGAGCGGGCGAACGCCGAATCCCTGCGCGCGCTGCAACCGGTTCGTGAAGTTCGGCGCGCTCTGGCACCGCGCGCGTGAATTGGGAGCGAGCGCCATTGCAACGGGTCACTACGCTCGGCTCGTGATGGAGGGCGGAGAGCCAGTGCTCCGGCGCGCTGCGGACCGTGGCAAGGACCAGAGCTATTTCCTCTTTTCCGTGGAGGGCGAGCGACTGCGAAATCTCCTGTTTCCCGTCGGGGAGCTCACCAAGGCGGAGGTGCGGGAGACCGCTGCAGCTCTGGGCCTGCCCGTGGCCGCGAAGCCGGAGAGCCAGGAGGTCTGTTTCGCCCCTGGGCGAGCGCACGGCGCTCTGGTGGCGCAGCTCGCCGAGCCGGGCCGCGTGCGGCCCGGCTGGCTGGTGGACGAGCGCGGAAAGCGCGTGGGCCGTCACGACGGCGTGCATACGGTCACTATCGGACAGCGCCGAGGCTTGGGTCTCGGCGGCGGCCGCCGGCAGTATGTGATTGCGATCGATGCGGAGACCGCGGTCGTGCGCGTGGGCTCGCGCGATGCCCTGGTGGCCGCGGGACTCGAGGCGCGGGAGGCAAACTGGCTGGTGCCGCGGCTGCCTGTTCCCGGCACCCGGCTGACCGTGAAGGTTCGGTCCCGCCACAGCGGGGCTCCAGCAACCGTGCTCGATGTCCGGCCCGAGGGATTTCGCATCCGCGCCGACGAAGGTCTTCTCGCAGTGACCCCCGGGCAGGCGGCTGTCCTCTATGACGGGGATCGGGTGGTGGGCGGCGGGTGGATTGCCCGGGCCCTCGGGCCCGAGGAGGTGGGGGAAGGGTGAAGGTGGCGATCGTCACCTTGGGCTGCAAGGTAAACCAGTACGACAGTGCGGCGCTCGAGTCGCGCTTGCGCGCTCAGGGCTGCGAGGTCGTGCCGTTTGGCCCCGGTGCCGATGCGTACGTGATCAATTCCTGTTCGGTGACTGCGCGCGCGGATGCCGAAAGCCGCCGCTTGGCACGCCGTGCGCGGCGGTTCGCTCCGTCGGGGCGGGTCGTGCTCACAGGTTGCCTTGCGCAGGCGAACCCCGCCCGCGCCAAGATTCCAGAGGTCGACTTCGTCGTGGGATTGAATCGCCCCGCCGATCTCGTGGCGGCCGTGCGGGGCGACCTCGGGCGGGCAGGGGACTCCGTGCTGGTCGGCAACGTGGGCAAAGCGACGAGGGTGGAAACGCTCGGCGCGGAGAGCTTCTGTGGCCAGACGCGCGCTTTTCTGAAAATCCAGGAAGGCTGCGATCTGTTTTGCAGTTTCTGCATCGTGCCCTTCGCCCGCGGGCGCAGCCGCAGCGTTCCGCCCCGCGTCGTGCTGCGCGAACTGGAGCGACTGGCGGAAGCGGGATACCAGGAAGTCGTGCTGACAGGCGTGCACCTCGGGGGGTACGGGGCGGACTTGCAACCCAGACTCGGGCTGGCGGACCTGCTGGAGATGATCGCGGAGCGCGCACCCGTGCCGCGCGTGCGCCTGTCCTCAATCGATCCCCCGGAGGTGACCCCGCGGCTGCTCGGAATCGTCGCCGGGTCGGATGTAATCTGCCCGCACTTCCACGTGCCCATCCAATCGGGCGACGACCGCGTGTTGCGACGAATGCGGCGCCGGTATTCGGCGGGCTTTGCAGCCGAGGTGATCGCGTCGATTCGAGAGCGCATGCCGTCGGCGGGCATCGGGACCGACGTCATTGCGGGTTTCCCGCTGGAGTCGGAAGCGGAGTTTCGGCGGACGGAGGAGTTGCTGGAGCGATTGCCCTTCACCTATTTGCACGTGTTTCCGTACTCCCGGCGGCCCGGGACGACGGCAGCCAAGCTCGGGGGCGACGTACCCGCGAAAACCATTGCAGACCGCGCGCGCCGCCTCCGGGCGATCGACCGGTGCAAGCGGCGCGCGTTCACGGAAGCCATGATCGGGCAATGTATCCCCGTTCTGATCGAGGGAGCCGAGGCCGACGAAGGGGTGTGGAGGGGTTATGCGAGGAACTACTTGCGAGTGGAAGTCCCGGCATCGGGACGGACCGCCGGGCCCAACCGCGAGGTCTGGGTCCGTGTTGTCGGCATCGGGACGCAGGGAGCCCGGGGCGTGCTGGAAGCCCCCGAGACCACCGGGGCGGAAGAGCTTCGCGCGGTTCCGGCCGAGAGGTGACCGTGGGCGGCCCGTGTCCGGGGGGGGCGGGTGCTTCCGGCCGTCCCGTGCTTCCGGTACTCGTTAGCAAAAACCGACCGGTTTCCCTGATGCGGAAGCGAGTCGAAAGGCTAGAGCGAGCGGTGCGGTACCAATTCGCAGACCCCGAGCTCGCGTACCGAGCCATCACTCACCCATCCGCGGACTTGCCAAAAACTGGGGTGCAGATGGAGCGCCTGGAGTTTCTCGGCGATGCGGTGCTCGGGCTCGTGATCTCCGACTTACTGATCGCGGCGCATCCCGGCGCGTCCGAGGGCGAACTCACCCGGTGGCGAGCAGCGTTGGTGAATACGAAGACACTGGCGGCCAAGGCCCAGGAACTTGGGCTCGACCGGCTCGTTATCCTGGGCAGAGGGGAGGAAAAAGGCGGCGGCAGGGGCAAGCCGCGGATCCTCGCTGCGATTTTCGAGGCGGTGCTCGGAGCCGTTTTCCTCGACGGGGGATACGAGGCGGCGAAAAACGTGGTCGCCCGAGTCCTCGGGGACAGTGCGGCTCGGACCCCCGCCTTGAAAGAGAAGGATCCCAAAACCACCCTCCAGGAGCTCACCCAGCGGCGGTTCCAGTGCCTCCCTGAATACCAGGTCGTAAGGGTCGAGGGGCCGGAACACGCAAGGG
>JBBIUR010000112.1:0-11806 GCA_037440145.1 Myxococcales bacterium
CCAGCGGCTGACCCGGAAACGGAGATGCCGAGGGTTCTCGGCGAGTCCACGGACCTGCGCTCGGCACGCGCAGGCGGCCGTTGACACGTCCGGGCCGATCCGTTACGGGAGCAAGCGCGCATGACATACGCCGTTATTGAAACGGGCGGCAAGCAGTACCGGGTGAGCCCTGGGGATATCATCCACGTAGAGAAACTCCCTGCGGAGCCGGGAGCCACGGTGCGGTTCGAAAAAGTCCTTCTGGCCAGCGAGGGAAGCACCCTGCGCACCGGGACTCCGCTGGTCGAGGGGGCGTGCGTGGTCGGGCGCGTGGTGCGGCAAGGGAAAGCAAAGAAAATTCTCGTTTTCAAAAAAAAGCGGCGAAAGAACTACCGCAGGCGCTTTGGTCACCGGCAAGCACTCACGACGGTGGAGGTCACGGCCATAGAAGCGCCGGGGGCACGACATGGCGCACAAGAAGGGACAAGGGAGTAGCCGGAACGGGCGGGACAGCGTCGGTCAGCGGCGGGGGGTGAAGCTATTCGCTGGCGAGTTCGCCCGGGCGGGCAACATACTGGTCCGCCAGCTCGGCACGAAAGTCCATCCCGGGATCAACGTCGGTGTGGGGCGGGACTACACGCTGTTCGCCAAAGTCGACGGGATCGTGCGGTACGAGCGAATCGGGCGCGACCGCAAGCGCGTGAGCGTGTACCCCGCGCCAGCGCCCGCTGCTTGAGCGCCCTCTGCTCGCCGGGGAGCGGCGCGGTGGGGGGCGGTTTGTTCGGGCCTGGCGCGCCAGCCGGGTCCCCTTGGCGCGCGCGCCGCGCAAGGGCTACCATCCTCGGCGCCGATGAAGTTTATCGACGAAGTCGAGGTCGAGGTGCGCGGTGGCCACGGCGGCCGCGGCTGCGTAGCCTTTCTGCGCGAGAAGTACCGCCCGCGGGGCGGTCCCGCGGGCGGGGACGGCGGGGACGGCGGGGATGTCGTCCTCGTGGCCGACGGGAGCCTCACCACCCTGCTCGATTTCAAATTCCAGCCTCGGCTCCAGGCCGGCCGGGGCGAGCACGGCCGAGGGAAATGCCAGCACGGAAAGCGGGGCGCAGATCGGGTCGTCCGCGTCCCGGCCGGCACGCTGGTTCGCGATGCTGCGACTGGAGAGGTGCTGGCAGACCTAGCCACACCAGGCGCGACGTTCGTGGCCGCGCGAGGCGGAAAAGGGGGCCACGGGAACGCGCACTACGCGACGCCCACCAACCAGGCGCCGCGGTATGCGCAACCGGGCCTCCCGGGTCAAGAGCGGCGCCTGCGGCTGGAGTTGCAGTTGCTCGCCGACGCGGGCCTCGTCGGCTATCCGAACGTCGGTAAGTCGAGCCTGATCCGCGTGGTTTCCGCAGCCCGCCCGCGAGTAGCGGACTACCCGTTCACGACTCTTGTCCCCCATCTGGGAGTCGTGCGCGTGGACGACTTCGACTTCGTCCTGGCGGACGTCCCCGGGCTAATCGAAGGGGCGCACCGGGGCGAAGGGCTCGGCGATCGCTTTCTGCGCCACGTCTCTCGCGCGGCGCTATTGATCCACATGCTCGATATCAGCGGACTCACCGGGCGCGACCCCGTTCGCGACTACGAGGTGATCCAACAGGAACTCCGAAGCTTCGCCCCCCCTCTTGCCGAGAAGCCGCAAATCGTCGTCGCCGGAAAAATGGACCTGGAAGAATCGCGCCGGAACTTCCCTGCCGTTTGCACCCGGCTCCGCGAGCACGGGGTGGAGCTGCACGGCGTCTCTGCCGTCACGCGCGAAGGCGTGGAGGAACTCATGGCACTAGTGGCCCGGAAACTGATTGCGCTCCGCACCGGAGCCGGAACCGCCCGATCGGCACGGGGATGAAAGAAGCGACGCATCTGGAATACAAGGCACGGCTCCTGCCGCGCCTCAAGCGAACCGTGATCAAGGTCGGCAGCAGCATTCTCTCGAGCGGCCAGGGCATCGACCGGGCTCGTCTGGGAACTTTGGTCAAAGAAGTTGCCGCAGTGCACGATCGCGGGATCGACGTAGTGCTCGTGACCTCGGGCGCCGTAGCTGCCGGGCTCGCGCGTCTGGGAAGGAAAGATCGCCCCCGGACCATTCCCGAACGCCAGGCCGCCGCGGCAGTGGGCCAGATCGACTTGATGGCTCTCTACGAGGAGCACTTCGCCCGCAGGGGAAAGCGGGTGGCCCAGGTGCTGCTGACTCACGACGACCTCTCCAGCCGGCGGCGCTATATCAACGCCAAGCACACGCTGGAAACCTTACTGCAAGCCCGGATCGTCCCCATCGCCAATGAAAACGACACCGTGGCAACCGAAGAGCTCAACTTCGGTGACAACGACAACCTATCCGCCCTCGTGGCGACGCTCGTAGAGGCCGACCTGCTCGTAATCCTCAGCGACGTCGCCGGAGTTTTCACGCGCAACCCCGCGCGCGATCCCGGCGCGGCGATCGTCCCACTCATTCGCCACGAGGGCGATCTCCGAGGGATCGACCTATCGGCAGAGGGCAGTGCGCTGGGCAGAGGCGGCATGGCAGCGAAGGTGGCGGCTGCCAGGAAAGCTGCCGCCGCGGGCATTGCAACGGTGATCGCCAACGGGCAGCAGCGTGGGGTACTGGGGGCGGTTTTCGATCCCAGCGAGCAGGTCGGAACTCTGGTACTCCCAGGAGGCGACCGGCTCGCGAGACGAAAGCACTGGATCGCCTACACCCTGAAGCCCACCGGTACGGTCGTGGTGGACGATGGGGCGCGGGAAGCGCTGCAGCGCCGGGGCGGCAGCCTTTTGCCGAGGGGTCTCCGCGCGGTGCAAGGTCGGTTCGAGGCGGGCGCCTGCGTGCGGTGCCTGTCGGGCAGCGGAAACGAATTCGCCCGCGGGCTGGTCAACTACTCCTCGGCCGAGCTCGAAAAAATCAAGGGCCTGCACTCGAGCGAGATCGAGCGCGTGCTCGGTTACAAGATCGCCGACGAAGTGATCCACCGCGACAACCTGGCTTTGCTGGACTCCGGCGCGCGCCGGTGAGATGCCGCCGCCTTGGCGGCACGGGTTCGAATCGGGTATCGTTACGCGCATGGATCTCGAGGAAACCGTCCTGGAGATGTGCCGCAACGCCCGCCGCGCCGCTCGCGTTCTCGCCACATCCTCGGAAATACAGCGCAACGCGGCCCTTGGCGAAGCCAGCCGCCGCCTGCGGGCAAGTACCTCAGCGCTCTTAGAGGCCAACGCTCGAGACCGCGCGCGGGCCATGGCTGCGGGGATGAGTGCCGCGTTCGTCGACCGGCTCACGCTCACCGAGGAGACAATCGAGGCCATGGCGGCCGGGATCGATCAGGTAACCCTCTTGCCCGACCCCTTGGGCCAGCCTATCGCGCACTGGCGGCGCCCCAATGGACTGGAAATCGTGCAGGTGCGCGTGCCCATCGGGGTCGTCGGGGTCATCTACGAATCGCGCCCGAACGTCACTGCCGACGCGGCAGCGCTCTGCGTCAAATCGGGCAACGCCGTGATTCTCCGCGGCGGCTCCGAAGCCTTCGACAGCAATGCTGCCATTGCATCGATCTTTTGCGCTGCCTTGGCAGCAGCCAGCTTGCCGCGGGAAGCGGTGCAACTCGTGCCGTCCACCGATCGGCGCGCAGTGGCAATCCTGCTGCGGCAGAAAGAGCACGTCGACGTGATCGTCCCGCGGGGCGGGGAAAGCCTCATCCGTGCGGTGGCGGAGTCATCTTCGATCCCCGTGATCCAGCACTACGCAGGCATATGCCACACGTACGTCGACGAGTACGCCGACATCGAGCTCGCACAGCGGATCTGCTTCAACGCCAAGGTGCAGCGCCCCAGCGTGTGCAATGCGATGGAAAACCTCCTCGTCCACGCGGCCATCGCGGAGCGTTTTCTGCCGCCGATGGGCGAGCGCTTCCGCACCGCCGGCGTGGAACTCCGCGGCTGCGAGCGAACGCGCCGCATCCTCCCCTATGCGAAGGCCGCTACGGACGCTGACTGGGACACCGAGTACCTGGACCTCATCCTGGCAATCAAGGTCGTGGATTCCATCGAAGAGGCCATCGATTTCATCCGCGCGCACGGCACCGGCCTGGCGGATGCGATCGTCAGCGAGCACCGTGGCCGGTTGCGGCAGTTTCTCGAAGAAGTCGACTCGTCCGCCGTGTTCGCCAATGCCTCCACCCGGTTCACCGACGGGTTTGAGTTCGGCTTCGGCGCGGAGATCGGTATTTCCACGAATCGCCTGCACGCCCGCGGCCCCGTGGGCCTGCGCGAGCTCACGACGTACAAGTACGTGGTCTACGGCAACGGCCAGATCCGCGAGTGAAGCGGGCTGTGGTGGAAGAGGACCGCGTGAGGGTCGGCGTCTTCGGCGGGACGTTCAACCCGATTCACATCGCCCATCTCCGTGCCGCCGAAGAGGTGGCCGAGCACTTCCGCCTGGACCGGGTGCTCTTCGTGCCGTCTGCCAATCCCCCTCACAAAACCGCGCGCGACCTGGCCCCTGCATCTCAGCGGCTTGCCATGGTGCGCATGGCCATCGCCGGCAATCCGCGCTTTCGTGCCTCCAGTCTCGAACTGCGCCGCCGCGGGTGGTCGTATTCGGTCGACACCCTTCGCGCCCTGCGCCAGCGCCTCGGACCGAGGGCGGACCTGTACTTCATTCTCGGGCAGGATGCGTTTCGAGAGATCGACACCTGGCACGAATACGAGCAGCTCTTCTGGCTTGCCCACTTTGTCGTCACCTCGCGGCCACCTCATGGCGCGAAGGCCGAAAAGTCGTTGCTTCCGGTTGCTGTGCGCTCGCGTTTTTGCTACCTTCCCGGGCGACGAGGCTTTGTTAACGACCGCGGATACCGGATACACTTTTACGACGTCACGGCACTGGATATTTCGTCGTCCGATATTCGGGCCCGCGCAGCGCGCGGCGCGTCGATCCGCTACCTCGTGCCTCCCGGTGTGAGAGACTACATTGCCCGGCACCGGCTTTACCGTTGAGGAGCACATCTGAGTTGAGAGGCCTCGACGCGCGCGAGAGCGCCCTTCTTTGCGTTCGCTTTGCCCTCGAAAAGAAAGCCTATGATCTCTGCGTTCTGGACGTATCTGGCCACACCTCGCTGGCGGACTATTTCGTGATCTGCAGCGGCCGGTCGGACACCCAGGTACAGGCCATCGCGCAGGCGATCGAGGAAAACCTGATCCGATTCGGCTTGCGGCCGCTCGGCATCGAGGGGTTTCCACACGGGCACTGGGTGGTCATGGACTACGGCGACGTGATCGTGCACATCTTTTTCGAGCCCGTCCGCGAGTACTACGACATCGAGCGGCTCTGGAATCACGCCCCGCGGCTTCCTTTGCCCGAGCCTTACCGCACACAGGCCCGCCAGCTCGCGACGGCCCGCGCCGCAGAGAGCACAGGCTCCGCCTAACTCGCAGTCGCGGCGGGTTTGGGCTAGAGTCCGCGCCGCCATGCGCAGGCTTCCCTACCTCACCCTCGCGATTTTATCTGTCATCGGGGTGGCGTATCTGACCTGGTTGAACCCCCAGCCCGCGGAACTATGGCTCAGCCGCGACTGGCGGCTTCAGGCTCCCCTCGCCGCAGAGCTCACCGCCGCATTCCTAGCTGGCGCGTTCACAGTGCTTCTCGCCACGGCAAGGCGCAGCAGCGGCCTCGCCCTTCATCGCTTGCAGCGCCGCCGGCAGGAAATGAGGGCCGCGCGACTGGAGGCGCTGATCGCCGAAGGAAAGCGACTCCTGTGGGCTGGGGATCCCGAGCGCGCGCGCCGCGTGCTCGCGCGGGCCTGGCGGCAGAGCGCCGATCCCCGGGCGCTGCTGCTGCTCGTCGAGTCCTGCCTGGCGGCCGATCGCCCCGAGGACGCGCTCCGGATCTTGCAAGGCGCAGGCGGCGACGCCGCGGAGGATCCAGAAATCCTGCGCCTCCAGGCTCGCATTGCGCGGCGCGTGGGCGACACCGCGGCAGCGATCACCTCGCTCGAGCGGCTGCGGGGCAAATTCCCGCGCTTCACGCCCGTGCTCCGCGAGCTGCGCGACCTCTACATGGAGGCCGAGCGCTGGCAAGAGGTCGCCGCGGTGCAGAAGTCCCTCGCTGAACTCGATGCGCGCCGGTCTCCCGCTCAAGAAGCCATCCTCGTGGGTGCGCAGTATGCCGCGGCGTTAGCGATACCGGGCCGCGAGGCACGCCGCCGTGCTCTGGAGGAGCTTGTCTCCCGGTCCCCGCACTTTCTTCCTGGGGTCGTCAGCCTCGGGGACGAGTTGGTCGCCGCGGGCCGCCGCGACGATGCCACTCGCCTCTGGGAGCACGCGCTGCGCCAGCGGCCCCGCACGGTTCTCGTCGAACGGCTGGCTGCGCTCGCGCGCGATCGCACTGAGCGCGAGCGCTTGCGCGGCCTGCTCAAAAAGGCTCGGGGGCGCAATGCGGACGAGAACGCCGTGCGTCTCTGGCTGGCGCAATTGTGGCTCGAAGACGGCGATGCGGAGGCCGCCGAGCGGGAACTCGAAGCCGTTGCGCCACCGGCCCGCAGCTCCATCGCTTTCCAGCGGTCCCACGCCCGACTCCGCGAACTCCGGGGCCAGCACGAGCTGGCGGCGCAGGCCTATCGCGCGGCGGCGGACAGCGTGCCGCACTATCGGTGCGCCGTGTGCCTGCGGGGCGCAGAACACTGGCAACCGTTCTGCAGCACCTGCCGGCGCTGGGACACCTTTCGCGCGCAAGTGGAAATCGAGCGCGAAACCCCCACCTGAACCCCGCCCTCGCTTTCCCGGCGCTGCCTCGGTTCACGTCGCGAACAGGTACGGGTGCATCCGCTCCAAACCCGCCATGTCGTGCAAGTCGGTTTCGAAGTTAGGCACTTCGACGATGGCAATGCGGCGGGGTAGCTGGCGCTGAAAGGACTCGATGCGCACGGCGTCGCCGCGCGCGATTGCCTCGTAGCGCTCGAAGTTCTCCCACAGCCGGCGTGCCGCGTGCTCATCTCCGATCCGCACAGCCAGTTCGGCGAGCGCGTCGGCCCTCGGCCAATGCCGCCGCCCGTCGAATTCCCTGTGCACGCGGTTGAAGACCACGGCGCGCAAGGGCATCTTCAGCTCTGCGATCTTGCGGCAGAAGTACTCTGCCTCGGAGAGAACCTGCTCCTCCGGGCTCGCAATGAGGATGAATGCGGTTTGCTCGTCGCGCAGCAGCGCGTACACCCTTTGGACTCTGCGCTCGAACCCTTCGAACAGCCCCGCCATGCTGGTGAAGAAGTCCGAGATCTCGACCAGCGCCGCGACTCCCGTCGCCTCTTCCAGCTTCCGCAACAGAAAGCCCGCCGTGCGATTTACCGCGCGAAAGGTTGTCCACCCAGCGGCCAGGTAGGGCCGTACGAACCACCGAATCACACGGCGATCGAGAAAATCCGCCAAGCGCCGAGGGGCCTCCAGAAAGTCGAGGGCGTGGCGGGAAGGAGGCGTATCCACCACCACGAGGTCGTATCGCCCGCTTTCTTCAAGTTCGCACAGCTGCTCGATGGCCATGTACTCGTGCGACCCGGCAAACGTCTGCGACAGGTGCTGGTAAAAGCGATTGGCCAGAATCCGATCGCGCGTTTCCGGGCTCGGGGCGTGCCGCCGCACGAGCGCGTCCCAGGCACTCTTCTGGTCCAGCAGAAGCGCCGTCAACATTCCTGCGCCGCCCACGTCGATCTGCGACTCCTCTCCAGGCCGCAACCCGCTCAGGCCCATGGCGTCCGCCAGCCGCCGCGCCGGGTCGATGGTCACCACAGCCACGCGGCGCCCTGCCCGCAAACACCCCGATCGCCGCTGCGGTGGTTGTTTTCCCCACCCCACCGCTGCCCGCACATACCACTACCCTGTGGTGCTCCAGCAGCTCTCGCAAGCTCCGGGTCAACCGAGACCCTCCACCGCTTCCTTCTCCCCTGCCTTCCGCATCCACGACGCTAGAATCTTGACCTCGCGCAGTCCGAACTCTTCCACCGGCAGGTACGGCAGCGTCAGGGAGGGCAGCGGAACCTCCTGCGCGAGCCGCGCGAGATAGCGCTGGTTGATCGCAATCCAGCCCACTTCTTCCCGGGCCCGTTCCAAGACGGCTTCAAAAAGGGCCCGCTGCCGCGCTGAGCACTGCCCGTGTAAAGCCTTCCCGAGCCGCTCCACGTCCTCGGGCCTCAGATCGGACTGGTGCACCCGGTTCACGATCAACCCTGCAGCCGGGAGCTTCAGGGAGTCGCGGACACGCCGGTGCAGCTCCACGGTTTCGTTCACCGGCATCTCCTCCGCCGCAGTCACGTAGAGCACTGCCGTGCGATTCGGATCCCGCAACAACCCCATCACGCGCTCCGCCTCCCGGTGGACCAGGCCGGTAGGAAACGCTTCCCACGCAGCTTGCGGCATTCCTAAGTACTGGAGGGAGTGGCCCGTCGCGGGAGCATCGACGACCAGCAGATCCCACCGCCTCTGCCCCGTGGTCTCGTCCACTCGCTCCGCCTCGTACCAGATCTTGCCGACGGTCATGAGTTCCTTCAGGCCCGGTGCGGCGGCAACGAAGTACTGGTAGATGCGGCTGTGCAAAACGGCCTGGATCACGCGCTTGACGGGAATGATCAGCATCAGGTATTCGGCCAGCGCGGCTGCTCCCTCGACATCCATGAGAAACAAGCGAGGAGCGACCTCGCGCGCTTGCCCGGCTGGCCCTGGGGGCAGGTCGAAAAACTGCGCCGCTCGCCCCACGCCGTCGACCTCGACGAGCAGCGTCCGCAAGCCTGCGTGCGACGCTTCAAGAGCCAGCGCGCACGCCACCGTGGTCTTTCCCACCCCCCCCTTTCCCACCACCATGAGGAGGCGCTTGCGGAGCAAAGCCCCTACGTCCAGAGGCATCACTCCCAGCGGCGCAGGGCTAGGCACGCGTTGGTACCGCCAAATCCAAAAGAATTCGAGAGCGCGATGCGGATGGGAGCGACGCGCGCCCGGTTCGGCACGTAGTCCAAGTCGCACTCCGGATCGGGTTCCTCGTAGTTGATCGTCGGGGGAATGACTCCTCGCTGCAGGCTCAGGGCCGTGTACGCTGCCTCCACGCCTCCGGCAGCACCGAGCAGGTGACCGATCTGCGACTTGGTGGAACTGACAGCGAGACGATAGGCGTGCTCGCCAAAGACCTTCTTGATCGCCTGCGTCTCGTTCACGTCGTTGTACGGGGTGGACGTGCCGTGCGCGTTGATATACTCGACGTCTTCTGGCTGCAAGCCCGCGTCTTCCAGGGCCAGCCGCATGCAACGTGCTGCCCCTTCGCCTTCGGGCGCGGGAGCCGTGATGTGATAGGCGTCGGCAGTCGCGCCGTACCCGATCACTTCGGCATAGATTTTTGCCCCCCGCGCCAGCGCCGCGCTCGCCGTCTCCAGGACGAGAACTCCCGCACCCTCGCCCACGACGAACCCATCCCGCCCCCTGTCAAAGGGACGACTCGCCCTCTCCGGCTCATCGTTCCGCGTGGAAAGAGCGCGCATCACGGCGAAACCCCCGATCCCCATCGGTGTCACGCAGGCCTCCGCACCGCCCGTGATCATCACGTCCTGGTAGCCGTCGCGGATCATGCGAAACGCCTCGCCCACCGCGTGTGCACCCGACGCGCACGCACTTACCGCCGCGAAATTCGGACCGCGCAGTCCAAAGCGCATGGCGATGTGGGCGGAGGCCATGTTAGCGATCAAGCGGGGCACGAAAAAGGGCGTCACCTTCTTCAGGCCGGATTCGAAGAACATCTTCAGGTATTCTTCGATCGTCTCGATGCCGCCAAGCCCGACGCCCACGATCACCCCGATGCGATCTTCCTGATCCCCGATCGAAAGGGCCGCATCTTCGACGGCGATCTGCGCCGCCCCGAGGGCGTAGTGAATGAAGCGGTCCATTTTCCTCAGGTCCCGGCGCTCCACGTACCGAGCAGCGTCAAATGACTTGACCTCGCCGGCGATACGCACGGGAAACTCGGAGGCGTCAAAGCGAGTAATCGGTCCGATCCCGGACCGGCCGGAGAGCAGACCTTCCCAGTTCTCCTCCACACCGGTGCCTAGGGGCGTGACCAGTCCGATGCCGGTGATCACTACCCGGCGTCCGTCACGGCGCATATGCGGGGCTCTTATTCGAGTCCCTCGGGACCGTCAAGATCACGGCCCGTCCGACTTCCGCCGCACTGCTGGCAGCGAAGGAAGAGCCCACATTTCCACCGGCACCGGGAAAGAACCGCGTCACCAGCGCTCGTGTGGGGCTCCGACTGCTTCATCCGTGCGGGCCGCGACGGACGGCGGGACCCCAGCCCGCAAGCCGCTCGATGAATCCGCGGCGCTGCGAACCAGGGGCATCAAAGGCGATTCCTTTCGCGCTGCGCTTGCGCGCGGTCGCGCTGGATCGCAGTGGCAGCGCACGCAATGTCGGCCGCACCCACATCCCCGTCGCCGCTGCAGTCCGCCCGGCACCCATCGGGTCCCTCGAAGATCGCCCGCACGGTGGCGGCGACATCCTGTGCGGTCAGCACCCCATCGCAGTTGGCGTCCCCCGAAAACGTGAAGCGCTCGGGGGGCGTCGGAGTTGGCGTCGGATGCGGCGCAAAGGTCGGCGTTGCGCTCGGCGTGGCGGAAGGCGAGGGAGAGGCGCTCGCTGTAGGCGTGGCCGTGGCGAGCGCAGGAAGCGCCTCCAGTGCGGCCGCAA
The DNA here is from genome assembly GCA_037440145.1 of Myxococcales bacterium. Taxonomy (GTDB): domain Bacteria; phylum Desulfobacterota; class Binatia; order HRBIN30; family BPIQ01; genus JBBIUR01. Next base: position 10,717 of record JBBIUR010000112.1, read on the forward strand.
CGTCGAGCTTGCCGTAGCCCCAGCGATTGTTCGGCACCGATCCGGTAAACCCGTCTGTTCGCGCGGCACCCGCTAGGATCGCCCGCGCCGATGCTCCCTCCAGAAAAGGATCCCGCTCCATAAGGAGGGCCACGGCGCCGGCAACTTGGGGTGCGGAAAAACTGGTGCCAGAGGCCGCCACGTGCAGGCCGTCCGCTGCCACTCTGAAGGAATTGGGCGGGATACCCGCGATCGCCGATCCGCTGCCGTCGCCTGTGGCCCACGCCCCCACGACGACCTGCCCGCCGGTGACGAGGTCGGGCTTCGTGCGGCCGTCCGCCGTGGGACCTGCGGACGAGAAAGGCGCCAGATCGCCCACGACAATCGTCGCGTCCGTCGCTGCTCCCGCAAGGCTCGGCCACTGGTTGCGAGCTGCCAGGGCTCCCACGGTAATTGCGCCAGCGGCAGTTCCCGGTTGGGCCACCGTGATCGATCGGTCCACGTCAGCCCCGAACTGCTGCCCAAAGGCCGACCAGCAATCGAACCGGCCGTCGACCACACCGCCCTCGTCTCGCAGCGTAAACTCCCACTTCCCGGCCGAGATCGGGGCTGCGGGACCGACAGGCTCGACGACAAAAACTACCTCGCTTTTCCCGGCGGCCCGCTCGGGGCCGAACTTACACAAGGTGATCAAGTTCACCGACCCGCCATAGGCCTCGCACGTGTTTTCGCGCACGTTTGCATCGACCACCCAAGAACCCGCACTGCGCGACGGATCCCGAAATCCCAGGTCGACAAGGTCCGATCCGCTGAGCCAGCAATCGACCAACAGGACCTCGGCCTCGCCGGCCTGATAGATCTTCAGCGTGTGAGAGCCCTTCGCCGAACCGCTCGCATGGACATTGAGCCTGCCTTCGTTTCCCGCCGAAGCGACGACAGCTCTGCCCGGCCGGCGCGCGAACTCGTCAATGGCGATTTCCTCTGGCGTTGTGCCGTCGTGCGGGCCGACATGCCCGCCGCAGCTAATGTTAACGACCAACGGCTTTGCGAGCGATGTAGCTTGCTCGTCGAACCAAGCCAGCGCGGCCACGAAAACGCCCGAAATTGAGGC
>JBBIUR010000113.1:0-11693 GCA_037440145.1 Myxococcales bacterium
GGATAGGCATCCAGAACGTCCTCCCACCACTCCGGGTACACTTCCTCCTTGCTCGGCACGATCGCAACGGCGAGCCGCGCCCCGGCGTGCTCTGCGGCGCGCCGCAACTCCCCGACCAGGAGCGCTGTGCGGTGCCATGCGTCTTCCCACTTGGCTTCCGGCGGTCCGTACACCCCATACGCCGTCGGCATCCCGTCCGGAGCGGCCTTCCTCCGAATCGCCTGCGGGTCGCCCAACCCACGGCGCACCAAGCCCGCCGCAATCTCCGGGTGCCCGTTGACCACTGCCCTCCGGAGGAATCGGTAGGCATGAGACCGAGCCAGCAACCGCTTCACTCCCCGCGGCGCTCTGCGGGGCTTCCCAACCGCCCGCATTCGGACCAGCTCCCCATCCTCCCGGAAGACGGGAACCAGCGTGTCCTCGAGCTCCGGGCTGTTATTCATCACGTCGTTCCCGGGAAAAAAAGCGAGCAAGACGAGGTCCGGCTGGTACCGGATCCCTTCCGTGCGAAAGAAAAGAAGCTCCGCAGCAGTGCCGTAGCCACTCACCCCGCCGTTGATCACCTCGATGGGAACGCTCGCCACTCGCCTGAGTTCGCCTTCAAGAAGCTTCGGAAACGATCGCTCGAGCGGCACCTGCAGCGCCTCGGCGAAGGAGTCGCCGAGCACCAGGATTCGGAGCGTCCCGGGCTGCTTCGCGTAGGCATGATCCACATCCCGGAGGCCCTGCCGATTGATTCGCACGCGCGTCGCGAACTCGCGCTCCTCCTGCGTCCACCAGCCAGCCTTTTCCGGAATCAGGCGCACCCCGAGGATCGGGTCCGCCCGCCAAAACCGATCCGGCTCCAGGTGGAGCGCCCGCACCGCCAGCTCCAGCACGAGCCCCGCCAGGAGCGCGCCTGTCAAAGAAAGACCGACTGCCGTTGCCGCTTCACGCAAGCGCCGCACTGCGAAGTTGCCTTTTGCGCACCACGTATCGTCCGAGGACGAGCACGTCCATTTCGCTGCGCAGAAACGTGCGCATCGCGTCCGCAGGCGACGCGACGATGGGCTCGCCCTTCAAGTTGAACGAGGTATTCAGCACTACCGGCACGCCGGTCGCCTCCCCGAATGCCCGGATCAAAGCGTAATACAAGCGACTTTCGCTCTCGTGCACCGTCTGGAGCCGTGCCGTCCCGTCGACATGGGTAATTGCGGGAACCACTTTGTCCTGCCCCGGTTTGACGTCGACGACATACAGCATGAACCTCGCGGGATAGTGGCGTGGCGCTTCCGGCAGATCGAAGTAACGCTCGGCTGCCTCGGCGAGCACGGACGGCGCGAAAGGCCGGAACGGCTCGCGAAACTTAATCCTGCTATTCACGATTTCTTTCATTTCGGGCCTTCGCGGATCGGCCAGAATGCTCCTCGCCCCCAGGGCTCGCGGACCCCACTCGAAGCGGTCCTGAAACCATCCGACGACGTTGCCTTCCAGCAACTCCTCCACGACGCGGGCGATCAGTGTATCCTCTGCTGAGCAAGCCTCGTACGGAAACCCGTTGGCCTCCAAGTAGCTCTGGATCTCGGCATCCGAATACGCCGCGCCCCAGTAAGCGTGCTTTAAGACCAACCGGCGGGGTCGCCCGAGAACACAGTGATACGCGTACAGGGCCGCTCCCAACGCCCCCCCGCCGTCACCGGCAGCAGGCTGCACGTACAGTTCCTCGAACGGAGTCTCCCGCAAGACCCGACCGTTCGCGACGCTGTTGAGCGCAACCCCGCCTGCCATGCAAAGCTTGCGAAGGCCCGTGCGGCGGTGCAGCGCGCGGGCCATTTTCAGAATCACCTCTTCCGTCACGCGCTGGATGCTCGCCGCAACGTCCGCGTAGTACTGGTTCCGCCGGGCCATGGCGTCGAAGTTCGCCGGCCGTGGCCCGAAGTACGAGGGGTACCCGGATGTGGGCGTGAAAAAATGCCAGGACGGGTCTCGCGGCTCGCCGAACAGCGCCGCGAAGCGCCCGTTGAAGGTCTGGCTCGAAGAGTGGTGAAAACAAAAGTAGTCCATGTTCAGCCAGAAGCTGCCGTCCTCGTGGACATCGATGAGCCGGTAGACCTTGTCCACGTACCTCGGTTCCCCATAGGGCGCCATTCCCATGACCTTGTACTCCCCCTCGTTCACCTCGAAGCCGAGAAACGCCGTGAACGCGCTGTAGAGCAAGCCAAGGGAATGCGGAAACCGAATTTCGTCCAGGAGCTCCAACGAGGTCCCATTTCCTCGACCCATCGTGGCCGTGGCCCACTCCCCGACCCCGTCGATCGTGAGCACTGCGGCTTCGTCGAACGGCGAGCAGAAGAACGCGCTCGCTGCGTGGGAGAGGTGGTGTTCGCTGAAAAGAATTCGGTCCAAAGGCACTCCGACTTCCGCGCGGATGAGATTTTTGATCCAGAGCTTGTCCAGCAACCAGGTGGCCATGGCGTCGCCGAACACGCGCCACGACTTCGGCACGACCTGCAACGCCGTCTTCAGGATTCGCTCGAACTTCACGAAGGGCTTCTCGTAAAAGACGACGTAATCCAAATCCGAGCCGCGCATCCCAGCTTGCGCAAGGCAGAATTGGATCGCCGCTCGCGGAAACCCGTAGTCGTGTTTCTTGCGCGAAAACCGCTCCTCTTCTGCCGCGGCCACGAGCTCCCCGTTTTCCAGCAGAGCCGCCGCTGCGTCGTGGTAGAAACACGAAATACCCAGGATCCTCATGGGGTTCTCCCTCCGGTCACCGACAGGTAGAGGCCGGTCATGGCTTCGACGTGGGCTTGCAAAGAGAAACGGCGGACCGCCCACGATTGCCCGCAGCGGCCGATCCTGGCGCGCAGCTCGGGCTGGGTTGCCAGCACAAAAATCTTCTCCGCCAGCGCTGCCACATCCCCCGGGGGGACGAGGCACCCGGTGCGGCCGTCTTCGACGAGTTCCAACACCCCGCCATCGGCTGCCGCGATCACGGGCCGGCCCAAAAGCATTCCCTCCAAGATCACCCGCCCGAAGGGCTCAGGCCGCACGGACGCGTGGACCACAATGTCCAGAGCGTTGACGATGTCAGGCACGTCCCGCCGAAAGCCGAGAAACGCAATTCCGTCCGAGAGTCCCAGCTCCGCCACGCGCTGCTCCAGCCGGGCTGCATATTCCCTCCCCGCCCGGTGCACTCCGCCAACGATAAAACAGCGGAGGTTTGGCAGGCGCGGCCGCAGCCTGGCAAAGGCCTCGACCACGACGGCCTGCCCCTTCCACTCCTGGATGCCGCCCACGATGCCCAGCGCGCACTGCTCGGGCCCCACGCCCAACTCCCTGCGCACCTCATCTCGCGGCCGGCTCGGTCGGAAATGCTCCAGGTCGACCGCATCGTAAATCACCTCGACGCGAGGCGCGAGCACACCGCTGCGCTCGCAGTGACGGCGCAGCGCCTCGGTCATGCAAACCATCGCGTCGACGCGGCGCGCCGCCCATCGCTCCCGCGCGCTGTACTTCTCGAAGCCCTTCACATGGCACACGCAGGGAGTGCGCGTCAGCCAGCACGCCAAGATGCCATCGAAATTCGCGCGCACCCCGTTTCCCAGATGCACCACGCTCGGGCGCTCCGCGCGGATCACGCGCGCCAGCGACAGCGCCGCTGGCAGCTCCTCTGCGAGCGTCCTCGCCGCCAGCCGCGCCCACTGCAGAGCCGTGCGGACCGGCGCGATCCTCCGCGCCGCACGGTATCCAGCTCGCCCTTGCAGCGGGTGCGTCTTCGGAACCCGCCACCTGTGCACCCGGTACACGCGCACGCCGTCGCGGCGCAATTCCTCTTCGATTCCTTTCGGTTCGTACAGTGCGAGGGCGATTCTCCAGTCCCGGTCCATGCCTCGGATTTGATGCAACAGCCCCGTCAGAGAACCCCCAATGATGCCGCCGCTCGAGGCCTCGACGATGAGCACGCTTCTCGCGGCCTCGGCAACCGCGCATTCCCGCGGCTCAGTCGGTGCGCTGCGGACAGGAATGCCCGGAGTCATGTCGTTCCAAGATCTCGCGAATCTGCCGCACCACCTCCGCGCGGGACTGGTCAGCGGTCAGCCGCAACTCGTACCAATGCACTGCAGCGGCTAGCGCCTCCAGGCTCCGCAGCCTGGCATGCGGCAGGTCGGACGGCTCCAGTAGCTCCAGCACTGCGGCGAGCGCGCGGTACCGCCGCAAGTCGTTCACGATGTCGTTGCAGGCGTCCAGCCGCGCAGCCGCCTCCGCTGCCGACAGCGAGCGCACGCCCGGCGAGGAAGACCGGTACGGGAAGATTGCCACGGCGGCGAGCGCGCGTTCCGCAGCGAGCGCTCGTGGTATTACGAAACCGTCGCGGTGCAACGCGTATCGATGCTCCGGCATCGGTGCGAGCCGGTTGGCATCCTCGCCGAGCCAATTGCGGCTCCACGAATCCAGCAGCAATGGTTCCGGGACCGCCCACAACTCGGGCCCATCGTGAAGCACGAACGTGTCCGAAAGCACGCGCGCTCCGGGCAGCGCCGAGAGCGCCACCGTGAGGGTCGACTTGCCCACCCCGCTTGGCCCGGGCAGCAATACTGCGCGGTCCCCCACAGCGACTGCCGCCGCATGCACAGGATGGATGCGCCGCATGTGTTCAGCCCACCAAAAAGCCGGATAGTAGACGAGATAGTAGAGGAGGCGGGTGAACCACTTGCGCCGCAAAGTCCCCAGGCGTGCCCGGTACAGCAGGCGCCGAGCCAAGTCCCCCGCGGCCCTCTTGCTCAGGCGGTGGAAAAACACCCCCTCGATATCCAGACGCGGGCGCCTCCACACAAATCGCAACAGCAAATCGCGCGCATCGTCGATGCGAAGCCACACGGCCTCGTCGGCCCCGAGGTAGAGATCCCGATCCAGCCGCTGCAGCCGCGAAATTTGGGGAAACAGCTCGCGCCGATCCGGAGGCGGCTGGCCCTCCCGCCAGCGCAGCACGGCACGCACGTTCGGCGCGCCGCCGCCCTCGGCCAGTAGCGGGTGCAAATGCGCCGCCGCGTATTCCATGAGCTCCACATGATCGCACGCGAATTCGATCCCGATTCCGGCCAACCGGAGCCAAAGGCGCCTAGTGCTCATCGCGCTCTGCTCGGGAACCACCTCACTCGCGCTCTGCCAGCACCATCCAGAACGAAGGATGCCAGCCGGGCAGGTGCTCGACGGCACGGATCAGATGCCGCGCCGCCTCCGCCAAGCCGAGCAGGCGCAACCGGTTCAAAAATCGCTGCACCCGCCAGTGGCGGATCACTCCTTCCAGACGAACGACGTGAAAGCCGTGCTCCCCGAGTTCGCGCTGCAACTTCGCGGGGGTGTAGAGCTCATCGTATACCGCGTGCGATGCGCGCCGAGCAGGATCCCGCCCCGCTTCGCTCGGCGCGTCGAGCACGAGCGCTCCGCGCGGGCGCAGCAATTCCGCGAACTCCCGGTATAGCCGAGCGCGATCCGGAGCGGAAAAATGCCGCACGAACCGCAAGCTGAAGATCAAATCGAATCCCCCCGCCGCGACCGGCAAGGCGAACGCGTCGCCCCGCACGAAAAACCAGCTTTTCCCGGCCGCCGCCACGCGCCGTCGAGCCATCTCGAGCATCTCCGGGCTGAAATCCACCGCAAGGCCCAGCGGTACCTGGGCGATCTCGGCGGTCAGGCGCGCGGGGCCCGGAGCGACCTCGAGCACCGCTCGCGGCCGTCGCTCCGCGATCACGCGGTCGAGAAACCGCACCTGCCTCTCGTGCAGGAAGCCGTTTCGCGGCTGACCCGTACGGCGCGGCAGGTACTCAGCGACTACTTGCCGCTCGCGGTAATAGCTCCTTAGCTCTGCCGGGTGTTGAATCGACTTCATCTCCGGTCAGGGGCGCGCCCCTCCGCCCCTCCGCCAGCGGCCTGGGGGCAACTGCGCCGCAGGGCCTCGTGCAGCGGCACCTGCGCAGACCAGCCCAAAAGCTCCTGCGCGCGCCGGCAGTCGTAGCGCGCATTCCGAGTCGCGCGAAGGACTTGATGTGCCCTGACGGGCACCCTCCAGCCCGCCGCGCGGCTGACACGCTCCAGCGCCGAAAGCGGCCCAGCCAGCCACGGGCCGCGTATGAACACCGGGATCCAGCGACAGCGATACGCCTGCCGATACAGACGCAGGTAGCGCTTGAGTGGCACCTGCGGGTCGACGACCGTGAAGGCCTTCCCCACTGCGTGCGGGGAGCGCAGGGCTCTCACTAGCGCGTCCGCTGCATGCTCCCCGTACGTCAGCGGAAGGAGATAATCCGGACTGCCGAGGAGGAAGCACACCGGACCTGTCCGAAGCCATTTTCTAGCGAGGGGAGGTGGGCGGCCGGGGCCGTACAACAACCCTGGCCGGATCACGGTTACCGGCGCACCGCTCCGGGCAGCCTCCATCGCCAGGCGGTCCGCTTCGAGTTTCGATCGCGCATAGAACCCGCGCTCTTCCACCTCCTCGTCGTAGGGCGTCTCCTCTGTCACCACGAAGCCATCCCTGGGTACTCCGTACACACTCAGCGAGCTCACGTGCACCACGCGGCACCCCTGCGCTCGAGCCGCCGCGTCAATCAGCAGCGCGGTCGCGTCTACGTTTGTCGCCGCAAACTCGGACCACGGCCCCGAGGTATCGACTTTCGCGCCGCAGTGAATGACCGCATCCATGCCGCTCACCGCCGCGCGTATGTCCTGAGCGCGGCGCAGGTCGCCCCGAAAGATCTCTGCCCCTTCCACCTCGTGGAGCTCGCGGCGCACCAGAACCCGGACTCGGTCCCCTTCCGCCTGAAGGCGCCGGGCGACCAGGCGGCCCAGAAATCCGGTGGCCCCAGTCACGAGCACCTTCATGCTACGCGTGCCGTCGCACTAGGCGCAGTCTGGTCCCAGATGGCTTCGAGAATGCGCGCTACCTCCCGCCCGTCCTCGCCTGTCGTAGGCGGAGGCGACCCGTTCCGCAGGTGCTCGTAAAACCGCTCGATGAGCACGCCCAAGCCTGGAAAATAGCGTTGCCGGCCGGTAACGAAGCGCATACCGTTTCCGATCGTCGACCAGATCAACTGGCTCGCCTCGGATAGGTTTGGCAAGACTTTTCCCAGTACCTTCGGGACCCGATAACTCCGCCTCGCGATCATGGTCATGTTGTTGAGGTTCAGCTCGACGCTCATGCGAGAGCCGAAGAGCCGGACAAAGTTCATAAAGGGCCGTGCTCTGAGCGAGATGCAGATGGCGCCAGGGCAGCGCGCGCCTTCCGCTGCCACCCGCACCTCCTGTAGCGAACCCCCGACTCGAAACCCGATCGCCCGGATCTCCCGCAACGGGCCGGCAAAATTCCGCAGCAAATACACCGGGTGGGGCGCCAGGTTGTGCATCAGCCCTCCCGGCAGACTTGCCGCCCAGTGCTGGCCGGCACCTGCAATCACCGCCTGCACCTCCTCCACTGCCGCTCCCTGGAAAACCTCGACCCCGACTAGATCCCCCAGCTCGCCTCGCTCCAGCAGCGCCCGAGCGCGCTGCACAACCGGATCGAACCAGCGGTTGTGGTCAACGCACAAAGCCCGGCCCGCCCGCGTCGCTGCCGCGATCATCGCCTCGGCCTCCTGGCTTGTCACGGCCAACGGCTTCTCGACCAGCACGTGCGCTCCCCCTTCCAAAGCTGCAATCGCTACTGCCGCATGGGTTGCAGGAGGCGTTAACACGTGGACAACGTCCGGCTTGATGTCGCGCAGCATTGCCCCGAGATCGGAGTACACGCGGGGAATCCGAAACCGCGCCGCGAGCCGCTGCGCGCTCTCGGGCACGGGATCGCAGGCGGCAACCAGCTCCGCAGACCGAAGGCGCTGCACGTACGCACAGTGAACCGGTGCGATCCGCCCACATCCCGCGAGTGCTACTCGCAGGCGCCGGCCGCTCATCGGTTTGCCGCGACTTGCTCGCTCACGCTGCCGGCCGGCGCAGGCCGTTCGCCTGGAGATACTTCACGTTGTGGTACACGGGCGCGCGGAAATCCCGATGCGCCCCCGCGCGAAGCGCCGCGCTGATTTCCTTCACCGCGTCGTCGACCGTCCGGCTAGCCGCAAAGCCCAGCTCCCTTTGGATCCGCGAGAAATCCACGCGGTAGCTCCTCTGGTCTCGAGCGCTCTCGGCGTACTCGACCGTTATCCCGGGCACCTGCGCGACCACGCGTGCGGCGATGTCGGCGACCGTGAAATTTTGGTGATTCGAGCCCACATTGAAGATGCGAACCGCCGAGCGTCGCGACACCTCCGCGGCGCGCGCGAAGGCCTCTGCTGCGTCTTGCACGTGAATGTGGGGCCGCCACTGGCGTGCCCCGATGACCTTCACCTTCCGCTCTACCACCGCGTGCGCCGTGATCGTGTTGACCATGAGATCAAACCGCATCCTTGGCGAGAGGCCGCACACAGTGGCCAGGCGGAAGATGATGACATCCATGCTGCCGCACTCTTGTGCCAGCACCTGCTCGGAGAGGATCCGCGTGCGGGCATAGAGCGAGACCGGATTGAGCTCGGACTCCTCCGTGAGCAGGTGGTCGCCGTTCGCACCGTACACGCTGCAAGACGAGGCGAACACCAGGCGCTCCACCCCACTTCTCCGGCAAGCTTCCACGAGCAGCCGCGTCGCCTCGAAGTTCACTGCCATAGATTCTTGCGGATCCAAATCGCAGGTCGCGTCCCCGACCAGGGCAGCCAAGGCCACCACCGCGCGGCAACCGCGGACGGCACTTTCGACGGCGCCCCGACTCCGGATGTCCCCCTTTCGGACTTCGAGCCGAGGGTGCTCTCGCAGTTCCCTGATTCCGCGATCACCGTAGAGAAAACTGTCCAGGATGCGCACGCGCCAACCGCGATCGAGCAGCTTCCGCACCAGATGCGATCCCACGTAGCCAGCGCCTCCGGTTACCAATACCGTATCCTCAGACATGTTTTCTCATCCCCCGTGTCTCGATTGTCCGGCTGTGTCCCCGGCCGCTTCTGAGATACCAACCGCGCCACAACGCCCCGCCGCCTAAGTATTTGCGCCGCGGACGTCCCCTAACCTAGCGCCGAACTGTGACAAAGGGAATTTGTTTTTGCTGCGCCCGTCAAACCCCAGGCACAGCGATCCCCCTTACTGGAAGAGCGCCCCCCCCCCCCCGGCCCCCGGCAGGCCCCCCCCCCCCGGGGCCCCCACCGCCAACGGGCCGAACAAAAGGGGAAGGGCCCGCCCCCACCCCGGGCCCCTTGCTGCACGGCCCACCGGTGTGCCCCAAAGGCATCGGCGCTCAACAAGTCGGTAAGCGTCGGCAGGAAACGGCATTCTACCCCAAGCCCGGCGCAAAGTGCGTTCACTTCTCTGATCTCTGCGTCCTCGAGGTCGGAAAGACACACAAAAACCGTTTTTACTCCGTTGGCCTTTACCACAAGGGGAAGCTCCGTGCTTCCGCCCAGGACTCGGACTCCATGGATCAACGATCCCCATCGCTCTGGAGATGAGTCGATGAACCCGATCGGGCGGTACGGGGAAGAAGGGTCTTCCAGCAGAGCGCGGCTAATCTGCTCGCCACCCAGCCCGGCGCCGACGATGAGCACGTTTTCCTTTGCCACCTTGGGCTGGCGCGGGTGCGCACGAACCCACAGCCGCAATCCGTACCGCAGGCTTCCCAACAGCAACAGGAGCAAGGCCCAGTCGATGAGCAGCACCGAGCGCGGGAAGCGTTGCAGGCCCGTAAAGAACGTCATCCCTGCCACGAGGATTGACCCGACTGTGACGGCGCGAAACAGCGCTACCAAGTCCCACAGGCCGAAGTATGCCGCGATCACCTGGTACATTCCAAAGTACATCAACGCCACAGGCCGAATGATCGCGATCAAAGCGAGAGGCTGGAAGAAAAAGCTGAGATTGGCGGGAAGCTCGCCCTCGAACCGGACCAGGTACGCAACCACGAACGAGACCATGCACAGCACGAGGTCCGCTGCCATGAGCGCGATTTTCCTCCGGCGTCTCCAGAGGTACTTCGTCTTCACGGCTCCGACCACCGTCACCCAGATCCCGTGGAGCAACAGCCGCAGGTCACCGAGCAAGGTGGCGTGCTCGACGTACTGGAGGTCGCGCTCCAGCTTGGCGGGCAAGATGTGCTCTATGTAGTAGCGCTCCGGATCCCGAATGCCCTCTGGGTAACACTCCAGCTCATCCCGGCCTTCGATCTGGCTCGGCCCGACCATGCCGGGGCGAACGGAGAGGACCTGACGGTGGCGGGGCGAGTAGTAGCGGACGAAGTACGGATCCTCTGGGCGCGGACCGATCAAGCTCATCTCGCCGCGCAGCACGTTGATGAGCTGTGGCAACTCGTCGATCTTAAACCAGCGCAACACCTGGCCCACGCGGGTGACTCGAGGATCGCGCTTTACCGTGAGCCGCGATCCCATCTGGTACGCCCCGTCCACCATCGTCCGGAACTTGAGAATGCGGAACGGCTTGCCATCCAGGCCCACCCGAGTCTGCCGGATGAAAACAGGACCCTTCGAATCCAAGCGGATCAGCACTGCCACTACCGCAAACAGCGGCGCGAGAACGATCAGCCCCGCCAGGGCCAGCGTGAAATCGAGAATTCGCTTCGCCATGCCTCAGCGCCTCGATCGCATCGCGATCGTCCGCAGCGCCTCGGCCACATACTCCACGTCCTCCCTCTCCATCCCGGGGAACAGCGGGAGGGAAAGCACTTGTTCCCCCGCTCTCGAGGCAACCGGATAGTCCTCGGGGCGCAAGCCGAACGTGTCGCGATAGTAGGGGTGCAGGTGCAACGGTATGAAGTGAACGCTCGTGCCGATACCCATTGCCTTCAGCTCTTCGATCCACTGGTCTCTGCGGATCCGAAACTGCTGCGGGTCGACGCGCACGACGTACAAATGCCACGCGTGTTCGACGTCGGTCCGCACCGAGGGCAGCACCAGCCCAGGAACATCGCGCAGCAGCTCCGTGTACCGGCTCGCATGCGCGGTACGCGCAGCCCGAAGCTCGTGCAGCCGTCGCAGTTGCACCAAGCCCAAGGCAGCGTTGATGTCGGTCGTGTTGTACTTGAAGCCCGGGTACAGGATCTCGTAGCGCCAGGATCCTGCCGCCGTATACCGCTTCCACGCATCTGCGCTGAGCCCGTGCAACCTCCTCACTCGCAGCGTCGCAGCCAAGTCCGGGTCGCGAGTGGTGATCATCCCGCCCTCGCCCGTGGTGATGTTCTTCGTGGCGTAAAAACTGAAGCAGGTCAGCCGCCCCAGCGTTCCGATTCGCCGCCCCCGATAGCTGGCCGGCAAAGCGTGGGCTGCATCTTCGATCACCGTCAGCTTGCGACTCTCCGCGATCTGCAGGATCTCGTCCATGGGCGCCGGGTGGCCGGCGAAGTGCACGGGTACGATGGCCCGGGTCCGCGGTGTCAACCGCCGCTCGACGTCACGAGGGTCCAGGTTCAGGGTGTCTCCCGTGCAATCCGCGAGCACCGGCGTGCCTCCGGCATGCACAATCGCCGCCCCCGTTGCCGCGAAAGTAAAGGTACTGGTGATCACTTCGTCTCCGGGTTTCAGTTCTAGGCTATCCAGGGCCAGGTGGAGGGCGGCCGTGCACGAATTCACTGCGACCGCGTGCGGAGCACCGATCGCGCGAGCAAACTCTTCTTCGAACTCGCGCGT
>JBBIUR010000114.1:0-11678 GCA_037440145.1 Myxococcales bacterium
TCCGGGTGCTGAACGGGCTCAACGAGGAGCAGTTGCGCCGTGCGGTGGAGCTGAAGGGGCTCACCTGGGAGGGCTACCGGCAGAGGGTGCGGGAAGAGATCGAAAAGGCACAGCTCATCAACCGGGAGATCCGGGGCAAGGTCAACGTGACGCCGGAGGACGTGCAGCGCTACTACCAGGCTCACAAGGACGAGTATGCAACGCCAGAGGAGCTGCAAGTGCGGCACATCGTGCTGCTCCTTCCGCCGGATGCCTCGGAAGACCAGGTGGCGCGCGTGCTGGGGCGCGCGCGGGAACTGCGAGCGCGGATCGAGCGCGGCGAAGACTTCGCGGAGTTGGCGCGGCAGTATTCCGAAGACGCGGCGGCGAGCAGCGGCGGAGATCTGGGGACCCTGCGGCCCGGAGAAATGCTGGAAGAGTTCGAAACCGCAGTGCGCAAGCTGAAGCCGGGCGAGGTGAGCCAGCCCGTGCGCACGCGCGTCGGGGTGCACTTGATCCGTCTGGAGCGAAAGGCGGGAGCCTCGCAGAAGCCGCTCGCGGAGTTGGCGGAGGAGATCAAGAAAAGGCTGTACGACGCCACATTGGAAGAGCGGTACCAGCGCTGGCTCAGGGAAGATCTGCGCCGGCGCCATCACGTCGAGATGCGGCCGTGAGGCGCGCTCGGCTCGCGATCACCATGGGCGACCCGGCCGGCGTGGGTCCCGAAGTGGTGGTCCGCGCTCTGCAGGACCCGGCGGTCCGGAACCTAGCCGATTGCCTGCTGTTCGGCGATCCGGTGGTCTTTGCAGAGCGCGCGCGGGTCACTGGGGTTGCACTCGAATTCGCGGAGACGGCTCCGGGGCTTCCCGCGCCGGCGGGGGCGGTGGGCGTCTGCCAGTGCGGCGCGCTCACGCCAGGGCAGCGCACACCGGGCAGGCCGACCCGCGCCGGTGCGGAGGTGGCCTATCGCGCCATCGTCGGAGCAGTGAGCGCGGCGCTCGCGGGCCGCCTGGATGCCGTGGTGACGGCACCGGTGAGCAAGGAAGGGCTGGCCGTTGCTGGCCACAGGGTGCCGGGACATACCGAGCTGCTCGCCCGGCTGACCGGGGCGCGCACGGTCCGCATGATGATGGCCGGGACGCGGTTGCGAGTAGTCCTGGTGACGACGCACGTGCCGCTGGGCAGTGTGCCCGCATTGTTGAGCCGGAGCGCGGTGGCCCGCACGATCGCGATGGCCGAGCGCGCTCTGCGAGAATGGTTTGCGATCGACCGGCCCCGCATCGCCGTCTGCGGGCTCAACCCGCACGCGGGAGAAGGGGGACTTTTCGGCCGCGAGGAGCAGGAGGCAATCGGGCCCGCGGTGGAGACCGCGCGGCGGCAGGGGATTCGCGTCGCGGGGCCGCTTGCCGCGGACAGCGTCTTCGCCCTCGCTGCGGCAGGCCGCTACGATGCTGTCGTGTGCATGTACCACGACCAAGGGCTGGGGGCTTTCAAGCTGATGCACTTTCGCGACGGGGTGAACGTGACGCTGGGGTTGCCCTTCGTGCGCACATCGCCGGATCACGGCACCGCCTATGACATTGCTCCCCGCGCAGTGGCGGACGCGGGTAGTATGGTTGCCGCAATCCGCATGGCGGCAGCCCTCGCGCGCCATAACAGCGCCCGGGAGCGGCGAGGGGCGCGCGGGGATTGATGGACTCGCGCGTTCGCATGTAGCATCGGGCCATGCGGGCGCGGATCGAGGCCGGCTTTTCTGCGCTGGCAGTGGGCCCGGAGGTGCGTGCCGCCGCAGCGCGGGCGCTGTGCGAATGGCTCGCGGCGGAGGCGTTTGCTGCCTATCGGCCGCAGCTGCAGCGCTTGATCGAGGCCGAGCGCTGGGCATTTTTGCTCGACTCGTTTTACCGCACGATTCCCTTCGGCACCGGGGGGCGGCGCGGCCCGGTGGGCATCGGGACGAACCGCATCAACCCCCACACGGTCGCCACGTCGGTGCAGGGACACGTTGAGTACCTGCGGGCGAAATTCGGAACCGGCGACCTGCGCGTGGTGGTCGCATTCGATTCCCGCGTGTTTCGCGATCTGCGAGGTCTGTACGACCGCAGCCTTCCCAACCCGCTGCTGGGACTGCGCTCGAGAGATTTTGCGCGTTTGGCCGCCGAGGTGTACGCGGGCAACGGCATCGAGGTGATCACGGTGCCCGACAACGGGTTTTTTCTTTCCACTACGGAACTCTCTTTCGCCATCCGTTACTTGGGTGCTGCCGGGGGGCTGAACATCTCGGCGTCGCACAACCATCCGGACGACAACGGCGCGAAGTTTTACACAGAGAGCGGGGGACAGCCCGTACCGCCGGAGGACGAGCGCATGGCCGAAGCCGTCGACGCGGTGGCCGAGGTGCGCTCGATGCCGTTCGATGATGCCGTGCGGCAGGGCCGCGTGCGCTGGTGGGACGCCGTCGGCCACGAGGCGTACCTGCGGGAGAACCTGGAACGATCCGTCGACCCCGCGGCGCGCCACGCCTCGGTGGTCTATAGCCCGCTCCACGGGACGGGGCGGCAGACCGTGTACGAGGTCCTGCAGCGCGCTGGCTTCGAGGTCGCGCTGGTGCCAAGCCAGGCCGAGCCCGACGGCGAGTTTCCGAACGTGCCCTTTCGGATTCCCAACCCCGAAGTCCCCGAGGCCATGGAAGCAGCGGCGTCTTTGGCCCGGGAGCGCGGGGCGGACGCCGCGATGGCGAGCGATCCTGATGCCGATCGGATCGGCCTGGCGGTACCGACGGCGGGCGGAAGCCGGTTCTTGACGGGCAACGAGATCGCCGCGTTGCTGGCTGCCTACATCATCGAGACGCGCGCCGAGCGCGGATTGTTGCCCGCCCGGGCGTTTGTGGTGAAAACCGCGGTCACTACGGAACTCATTGCGGAGATCGCACGCCAAAACGGGGTGGCGGTGATCGGCGACTTGCTGGTGGGGTTCAAGTACGTGGCGCGCGTACTCGACGCGATCGCGGCGGAGGGGCGCTACGGGGCCGTGGTGGCCACCCCGGCGGATTTCCTTCTGGCTGCCGAGGAGAGCCACGGCATTCTGATTACCCCGGCGCTCCGCGACAAAGACGCGGCGGGGGCGGCGCTACTGCTGGCGGAGCTGATCGCGAGCCTGAAGCGGCAGGGCAAGACACTGCTCGATTATCTGGACGAGGTTCACGATCGCTACGGTTTCTTCGCGACGATGGGGTACTCCCTCGTGATGGAAGGCGTCCTCGGGTTGCAACGCATCGAGCAGATGATGGCGGAGCTGCGACGCCAGCCTCCGGCCCACTTGCTCGGGCGGCGCCTGGCGCGCGTGACGGACTACTGGGACGAGGCGCGGTTCGGCCCGGTTCTCTCCGCCACCGACCGCGCTTCTCGGAACGTGGTGGCGCTGCGATACGAGCCGGATCTGAAAGTGACGGCTCGGCCCTCCGGGACAGAGCCCAAGCTGAAGATCTACGTCGAGAGCGGGACGCGCGGGGGCCGGGAAGCGCGGCGCGTAGCCCAGCAGCGCGTTTCCGAGGCCACCGTCGCGTTCGCCGAACATCTGCTCGGCTTTTTGGGCCTGCGCCTTTCGCGGCCGGCGCTGCGCCTCTCCCAACTCGTCTCGGTGGAAAACCGACTCGACTTCGATTGCCGCTTTGTCCCCGAGTTGCGCGCGCGGCTGGTGGCTGGCACGGCGTCCGCCGAGTGGATCGAGGAGCGGTTGCGCGGATATGGGCGCGACCCGCGCCGCCTTGTGGCCCCGGGAATTGCCGCTCTGCTCGACGACCCTGCGTTCCGGCCCCACGGCGCAGAGCTCCGGCGGCTGTTCTTGCTCGAGGGGGAAGCGGAGGTGCCGGCGTGACCGCGCGGCCGTACCGGATCGTCTGCATCGGTGGGGGCACCGGGTTGCCCGTGATGCTGAGCGGCCTGCGCCAGTACCGGGCACGGCGGCTTCCGGGCTGGGAGCGCCTCGACCTGTCGGCGGTCACTGCCATCGTGGCGTTCTCGGACGACGGCGGGAGCTCGGGGCGGCTGATTCGCGAGTACGACACCTTGCCTCCTGGAGATCTCCGGAACTGCCTGCTGGCGCTGGCGGATCCCGAGGTCGTGCCGCTAATGCGGCAGTTTTTCGATCACCGCTTCGACCAGAGCGAGGGGGACACGCTGGCGGGACACAGCGCCGGAAACCTGCTGATCGTGGCGCTCACCCAGTTGCACGAGGGCGACGTGCGCAAGGCCATCCTCGATGCCGGTCGGCTATTGGGGATCGAAGGCAAAATCATGTTCCCCACGCTGGCTCCTGCGGTGCTGTGCGCCGAGCTGGCCGACGGCACCGTGGTGGTGGGCGAGTCGAATATCCCGTTGCGCGACAACCCGAGCCCGATTGCGCGCGTCTTCCTAGCGCGGCGCGGCGACCCCGATCCGCGCCCCGAGCGGACGCCGCTCTTGCCGGCGATGCCGGAAGCCGTGCGCGCAATCCTCGACGCCGATGCCGTTGTGCTGGGCCCCGGCAGTCTCTACTCGAGCGTCATCGCCAACTTGCTCGTGCCCGAGATCGCCGCGGCCGCGCGGCGCGCCAAAGGCCTTAAAGTCTATGTGGCGAACCTCATGGTCGAACCCGGCGAAACAGACGACTTGTCCGTCGCGCAGCACCTGCAGGCGATCCGCGAGCATGGCCACATCGAGATCGATGTGGTCCTTGCCAACCGCAGGCGGGTCGATCCCTCGTATGCGCGGCTGTACGCCGCCGAGCGCGTGCAGCGCGAGCTGGATATCTTGCAGCGGTCGCTGGAGGAAGCAGTGCGGACGGGCAATGCGCCGGACGAGGAGGCCGTGGCGCAACGCGTGGCGCGCATGCAGATCTTGCTGCACGGGCTGAGCCGCCCAGAAGCGGACCGGAGCCAGGTGGTGCTGCAGCGCGAGGGGGAATCGCTGGCAGGCGTGCGGGTGGTGGAAATCGATGCGGTCCGGGAGGTCCAGATCCGAGAAGGTGGCATCGCCAAGCGCGTCCTGCGGCACGACGGCGAACAGGTGGTTGGTGCGATCCTCTCGCTGCTGCAGGCCCGCGAGGCCGGCTCCCTGCCACCATCGGGTGCCCCGGCATAAGCGCGGAGCCGCCATGGCCGACCAGATCGTGGTCACCGGCGCCCGCGAGCACAACCTGAAGAACATCACGGTCGCCATACCGCGCAACCGCCTGGTGGTGATCACGGGGCTCTCCGGGTCGGGGAAATCCTCGCTCGCTTTCGACACCCTCTACGCAGAGGGGCAGCGGCGGTACGTCGAGTCGCTTTCGGCGTACGCCCGGCAGTTCCTCGAGCAGATGGAAAAGCCGGATGTCGATTCGATCGAGGGGCTGTCGCCGGCCATTGCCATCGAGCAGAAGTCGGCGAGCCGCAATCCGCGCTCGACGGTTGGCACGGTCACCGAAATCTACGACTACCTGCGGCTGCTCTACGCCCGCGTGGGAAAGCCCTTTTGCTGCTCGTGCGGCCGGCCGATCGCCCCGCAGGCGGTGGAGCAAATCGTGGATCAGGTGCTCGCACTGCCGCCGGGGACGCGGCTCCAGGTTCTGGCCCCGATCGCTCGCGGCCGCAAGGGAGAGTTTCGCAAGGACCTGGAAGAGCTGCGGCGCGCCGGGTTCGTGCGCGCCCGAATCGATGGTGCTGTGCGCGCACTCGCTGAGGTTAGTGCGTTGGCGAGGAATCAGCCACACGCGATCGAGGTGCTCGTGGACCGCATCGTCCTGCGCGAGGGAGTTGAGAGACGGGTGGCAGATTCGATCGAGGTGGCACTTCGCTACGGAGATGACGTGGTCAAGGTGGAGGAGCTGGGCGAGGGCGACGCGGTCCGAAACGAGTGGCTGTACAGCCAGAAGTTCGCTTGCGTGCACTGCGGTGTCTCCTATCCGGAGCTCACGCCCCGGCTGTTTTCGTTCAATAGCCCCTACGGCGCCTGCCCCACCTGTGCCGGGTTGGGGACGCAGGTGTACTTCGACCCTGAGCGCATCGTGCCCAACGGAGACCTGCCGCTGGGCGGGGGCGCTGTGGTTCCCTTGGAGCGAAAGCTCCTGGGAAACATCCGCGACCGCGTGCTCGAAGCCTTCGCGCGGCACTACGGCCTCGACCTCGACACGCCCTACCGGCAGCTCCCGCCGGAGGTGCAGCAGGCGCTGTTGTACGGCACCGGGGAGCAAAAGCTCGCGTTCCGCTTCCAGCGCAGTGGGCGGCGATCCGAGTACTTCCAGCCATTCCCGGGGATCGTGCCGCTGCTCGAGCGGCGCTACCGCTCCGCCGAGTCGTCATGGATGCGACAAGAGCTGGAGGGTTTGATGAGTGCCCGGGTATGCGGGACCTGTAACGGAGCGCGCCTGAAGCGAGAGGCGCTCGCCGTGCGAGTGGGCGGCCGGACGATTGCCGAGGTGACCGCTATGTCTGTGCGACAGGCGAGGAAATTCTTTTCCGCGTTGGAGCTGAGCCCGCTCGACCAGCAAATCGCAAACCTCGTCCTGCGCGAGATCTCCGGTCGGCTCGGCTTTCTGATCGACGTGGGCCTCGACTACCTCACACTCGACCGCGCGGCGGCGACGCTATCGGGCGGAGAAAGCCAGCGCATCCGGCTCGCGACGCAGATTGGCTCGGGCCTGAGCGGTGTCCTCTACATTCTCGACGAGCCTTCGATTGGGTTGCATCAGCGGGACAACGAGCGGTTGCTCGCCACGCTGCGCCGGCTGCGCGACCTCGGCAACACCGTGATCGTGGTCGAGCACGACCGCGAGACGATCCTCGCCGCGGACCACGTGATCGACATGGGACCGGGCGCGGGAGTGCAGGGAGGCTGGGTGGTGGCGCAGGGAACGCCGGGCGAAATCCAGCAGCACCCGGCTTCGCTCACCGGGCAGTACCTGTCCGGGCGCCGCGCGATCCCAGTCCCCGCTCGGCGCCGGGAAGGCAGCGGGTGGAAACTGGTGCTCGCAGGGGTGCGGCACAACAACTTGCGGGACGTGACAGTGGAAATACCACTGGGGAAGCTCACCTGCGTTACGGGCGTGTCCGGCTCCGGGAAAAGCTCGTTGATTCTGGACACATTGTATCGGGCGCTGGCGCAGAAATTGTGCGGGGCGCGAGAGAAACCGGGGGAGTACCGGGAACTGAAGGGATGGCAGCTGCTCGACAAGGTGGTCGACGTGGACCAAGCGCCGATCGGGAGGACGCCGCGGTCGAACCCGGCGACCTATACCGGGGTGTTCACCTTGATCCGGGAACTTTTCGCGCAGTTGCCCGAGGCCCGCGTTCGCGGCTACGGCCCGGGCCGGTTTTCGTTCAACGTGCGCGGCGGTCGCTGCGAAGCATGCGCCGGCGAGGGCGTGATCACGATCGAGATGCACTTTCTGCCGGACGTGTACGTCGCGTGCGATGTCTGCCGGGGCAAGCGGTACAACCGCGAGACCCTCGAAGTGCGTTACCGCGGCAAGAGCATTGCCGACATCCTGGAGATGACGGTCGCGGAGGCACTGCAGCTTCTGGGGAACGTGCCGCCGATTCGCCAGAAGCTCGAGACCTTGCGCGACGTCGGCCTCGATTACATCCGCCTCGGACAGCCGGCCACGACGCTTTCGGGTGGCGAAGCCCAGCGCGTGAAACTCGCGAAAGAGCTCGGCCGGAAAGCTTCCGGCAGAACGCTGTATATCTTGGACGAACCCACCACGGGCTTGCATTTCGCGGACACGGAAAGGTTGCTCGAGGTGTTGAACCGCCTGGTGGACGCGGGCAACACCGTGGTAGTCATCGAGCATAACCTGGACGTCATCAAAGCCGCGGATTACGTTATCGACCTGGGTCCGGAGGGAGGAGACCGAGGGGGGCAGGTGGTGGCGGCCGGGACTCCCGAAGACGTTGCGCGCGTGCCCGCGTCGCACACGGGCCGCTTTCTCGCTCCGATCCTGTTGAGCCGCGCGGCGTGACCCCGCGCACCGGCGCTCAGCTCGCGGCGAGCAGCTCCAGCAGCGCCTCCGCAGCTTGCTCCCCCCCGCGCACGCAATCGGGGATGCCCACGCCTCGATAGGCGCTCCCCGCCAGCGCGAGCGGAGGCAGAGCTTTTCGCCGCGCGTCGATGCGCGCCATGCGGTCGAGGTGGCCGACTCGGTACTGTGGCAGCGCCTTCGGGTGGCGCTTCACCCGCACGAGCACTGGCGGCGAGTCTGGCCCGAGCAGTGCGCGGATTTCCCGTTGGGCGCACGCGGCGAGCGCGCCGTCGTCTTCCGTGAGCCATTCTCGTCCGGCCGAGCCGCCGAAGAAGACGCGCAGTAGGGTGTAGCCGTCTGGGGCACGTCCTGGGTACTTGAGGCTGCTGTACGTGCACGCGATGACGGGCCGGCCTTCGATGGCTGGGACGACGAATCCCGACCCGTCGAGCGCCCGCGGAAAGTCCGCCTGCCGGTAGGCCAGGGTCACTGTGGCAGACGAAGTGTATGGAATCGCGGCGAGTTCGCGGGCGAGTTCGGCATCGGTGGGCCGGAGGAGTTCTGCGCTCATGTACGCCGGCGTTGCGAGCACCACCGCGTCTGCTTCCGCAGCGCCGCCCTCGCGGGTGGCGATGCGCCAGCGGCGGCCCGCTGGACGGACGTCCACCACGGAGCGGCCGCATTGCAGGGCGCCCTCGGGGAGTCGCGCCACCAAGGCCTCGACGAGTGACTGCATTCCGGTGTCCAGGCTGACGAACAGGCTCCAGCGAGCCCCGCTCTCCGGTCGGGCAGCCCGAGCTTGCCGGCGCTGGGCGCGCCACATGGCGAGGATGACACTGCGGTGCTGCCGTTCCATTTCGAGAAACCGAGGCATGGTCGCGGCAAGGCTCAGGTCCTCCGGGTCGGCGGCGTAAATTCCGCCCACCAGCGGCTGTGCCACCCGCTCCAGCGCTTCCCGGCCGAGGCGGCGGGTCACGAACGAGGCGAGGCTCTCGTCGGGTCGCGGCTTGCCCCGGGGCAGGACGAGGTCCAGAGCGATTCGGAGCTTGCCCCGCCAGCTGAACAAGCCCGACGCGGCGAAGGGAAGCAGCCGGGTCGGTGCCAGGAGGAGAAACCCTTCCGGCAACGGGTGCAACCGGCCGTTGCGAACGACGTGCGTGCGGCGGTTTTCCTCCCGCGTCTGTACGAGCCGCCGGGCGAGGCCAAGTCGCTGGCAGAGCTGCAGCGCCCACGGCTTCTCCGAGAGGAAAGCGTCGGGTCCGCTCTCGATCACAAACCCGTCCGTGCACTCGGTGGCAATGCATCCCCCCGGGCGTGTGGCTGCTTCGAAGACCGTGACCTCGACGGGCGATTGGCGTTCGCGGCTGAGCTCCAAGACGCGGTTGGCCGCGGCCAGGCCGGCGATGCCGGCCCCCACGATCGCAATGCGAGGCGTTCCGGCGGGTGGGAAGGTCATGCGCGCTGCGTCGAAGATCCCTCCGCCTCCAGAACGGCATCTGCGAGTGCGCGGATGAAGAGCGGATGGTCGTTTACCGCGCGCGCCCGCGCGAAGTGCAATCCGCATCCGGCGGCCAGAGAGCGAGCTGCGACGTCGAGGTCGTAGAGTACCTCCACGTGGTCGGACACGAACCCTATGGGGACTGCCAGGACACATCGCGATCCATTTCGCGCAATGTCGCGGATGGCCTCTTCCAGGCTGGGCCCGAGCCAGGGATCCGCGGCATCCCCGCTGCGGCTCTGGTACGCGACGGACCAAGTTGCAGCGCGCAAAGCCTCGGCCACCGCACGCGCGCTGCGCTCGACTTGGGCGGCGTAACCGGAAGCGGTGGCCATGCGCGCGGGAATGCTGTGCGCGGTGAACAGGATGTGGGTCCGACCCGCCGCGTCGGGAGGCAATTCGCGGAGCGCTATCCGCGCCTGATCGGCAACGGCGCGCAGGAAAAGCTCCCGGTCCTGCCACGGGCTTGCAAAGGCGACGTGCGGAGCGCGCGGGCCGACCCGTTGCCGAGCCGCTGCCACGTCGGCCATGTAGCGATCCCAGCTCGCCTCGCTCTGGTATGCGGAGAGGATCACCGCGACCGCCTGGCGGTACCCCGCCTCGGCCATGGCCCGAAGCGTCTCCGCCAGCAGCGGATGCCAGTTCCGCATCCCTACGAACACGGGCAACGCGCGCCCGAGCCGCTCCATCAGCGCTTGCAGTGCTGCCGCTTGTCGGAAGGTGATCCGGTTCAGCGGGGAACTACCGCCGATCTCCCGGTAATGGTCGGCAACTTCGGCGAGTCGTGCGGCCGACACCCCGCGCCCGCTTGCGACCCGCTGCAGGAACGGATCGATCTCTTCCGGCTGCGTGGGGCCGCCGAACGCGACCAGGAGAACCGAATCGGCTCGGTCGTGCCCCTCACCGAGCGCTGAGCTCGTGTACGGTGTCGACGAGGAAGCGCACATGGTCGATCGGCGTCTCGGGCAGAATGCCGTGGCCCAGGTTGAATACGTGGCCGGGGCGCCCGGCCGCCGCATCGAGGATCTCCCGCACCCGCTTTCGGATCTCGGCAGGTGGCGCGAGCAAGGCTGCAGGGTCCAGGTTGCCTTGAATCGCTACGTCGTACCCGATCCGTTTCCAAGCCGCGCCCAGGTCGATGCGCCAATCGATGCCAATCACATGGCCTCCCGCCGCACGCACCAGCTCCAGGATCCCGGCCGTGCCCGTGGCGAAGTGAATGAGCGGCACATCGGGCGGCAAGGCATCGACCACGGCGCGCGTGTGCGGGAGCACGTACTCGCGGTAGTCGGACGGAGCCAGACAGCCGGCCCAGCTGTCGAAGAGTTGCACTGCTTGTGCCCCCGCTTCGATCTGGCCGATCAGGTAGTCTGTAATCGAGGCGGCAAGGACGCGCAGGAGCTCGTGCCATGCTTCGGGATCGCGGTACATGAGACTCTTGGTGTGGACGTAGTTCCGCGAAGTGCGCCCTTCGATCAAGTAGGACGCCACCGTGAACGGGGCGCCCGCAAAGCCGATCAGGGGGACGTCGGGCGGCAGGGCCGCCCGCGCCTTCCGCACAGCATCGAAAACAAAGGGCAGGCATTCGCGGGGCTTGACGGCGGGCAGCGCTGCAACGTCCTGCCGGCTGCGCACGGGTTTGCGGATGATCGGACCGTCGCCCTTGCGAAAGTCCAGCCCGATGTCCAGGGGCTCCAGAATAAGCAGGATGTCGGCAAACAGGATCGCCGCATCGACCCCGAGTCGCTGCGCGGCGCCCACGGTGACCTCGGCCGCGGCGTCGGGATCCTTGCAGAGTTCCAGGAAAGACAACCGGCTTCGCGCCGCTCGGTACTCGGGCATGTATCGCCCAGCTTGGCGCATGAGCCAAACAGGTGTGTAGGGAACCGGTTGCCGCCGGCAGGCGCGCAGGAAAGGCGAGTCTTTCAACGCGCTTTTTCGTATGCCACCCGGCACACGCGGTCAAGCGGATCCCGGGTGGCTGGGCCGTCGCCGGGGAGGGCGCGTGCAAAAGGGCAAAAAGAAAGGGGACCTGGCGTAGGGCCAGATCCCCTTTCTCCTGGGGGGTGGGCGGTCCGACCGGATCAGTTCTGCATGCCGCCAGCGGAGCTATCCCAACTGAAGACCTTGCCCGTACCGTTTGCGTGCGTTGCGGTGCCGGTGAAGAACGTGGTGTTGTCCGTCATCTGCAAGGTCACACCCGCGGAGATGTTCAGCCCGGGCAGAG
>JBBIUR010000115.1:0-516 GCA_037440145.1 Myxococcales bacterium
GAGCGCCCCAAACCCCCGCCGTGCTTTGGCGAGCACACGGACGAAGTGCTGCAGTCTCTGGGCTTCACGGCGCGCGAGTGCGCCGAGCTCCGCGAGCAAGGCGTGGTATGAGGCTCGTGCGAATTGCACGTGCAGGCTGCGTATGGTAGCCGGGGAGCAAACCACAACAGTTGCGGCAAGGGGAGTGCGCTGAAGCAAATGCCCGGAGTCGTGGCATACGGCAGCTACGTCCCAGCGTATCGGCTGCCGCGCGCGGAAATCGCGCGGGAGTGGGGTCATGCCGCCCTTCCGGGGGAACGCGCGGTGGCGGGACCAGACGAAGACAGCCTGACGCTGGCGGTCAACGCGGCGCTGGATTGTTTTGCCGAATGGGATGCGCGGGCTCTGGGGGCGGTCTACTTCGCTTCCACGACCCCCCCGTACCGAGAGAAGCAAGCAGCGGCTACCGTTGCTGCCGTGCTCGATGCGAGGGTGCAGGTGCGCGCTGCGGATTTTGCGGATTCGCTGCGGGCGGCC
>JBBIUR010000115.1:526-11432 GCA_037440145.1 Myxococcales bacterium
CCTGGACGCGGTGGGGGCGGGTGCCGGCCCGGTACTGGTGTGCGCCGGCGAGTGCCGCATGGGGGAGCCGGATTCCCCCGCGGAGCAAAATTACGGGGACGCCGGAGCTGCGGTTGTCCTGGGCACCGAGCGCGTGCTCGCAGAGGTGGTGGCCACGTCGAGTATCAGCGAGGAGTTTCTCGGAACCTGGCGGAAGGAGGATCAGGCGTTCCTGCACAGTTTTCCCGGCGCCTTCGAGCTGAAGCACGGGTATGTGCGGGCGGTGACGGAGGCTGTAAGCGCGGCGATGCAAAAGGCCGGGATCGCCCCGGCGCAAGTGGACCACCTGGTGCTCGCTGGGCCGAATCCGCGGGCGGCCGCCGCTGCGGCAGCTCGGCTCGGGTTCGACCCGGCGCGCGTGCTTGCCGACACACTGTGGGCTACCGTGGGAGACACCGGGGCTGTGCAGCCTCTCCTGCTGCTCGCTTCGGTGCTGGAGCAGGCGAAACCCGGCGCAACGGTCGTGCTGGGCAGTTACGGCGACGGCGCCGACGCGATCGTGTTCCGCGTCGAGCCGCAGAGTGCCGCATATCGCCCGCCCCACAGCGTGTACCGGCAGATCGAGGGCAAGAGGATCCTCGCATCGTACGGAAGGTACGCTCGCTTCCGCAAGCTCGTGCGCAAGGAAACTCAGGGCGACGATCTCTCCTCGCCGGTGGCCCTCTTTCGCGACCGCAAGAGCGTTCTCCCGCTGTACGGCGGCAAGTGCCCGCGCTGCGGAGTGGTTCAGTTTCCGAGTCGGCCCGTTTGCATCGAGTGCGGCTGCCGGGATGGGCTGACCGAGCAGCGGCTGGGGCGACGCGGGACGGTCTACACGTACACCCTGGATCATCTCGTCGAGGCGGGGGAGTCGCCAGCCGTGCTGGCGGTGGTCGAATTGGAAGGTGGGGGGCGCTTGTACGCGCAGGTGACCGACTGCGAGCCGGGACAGGTGGAGATCGGGATGCCGGTCGAGCTGACATTCCGCAAGTACCACGAGGGATCGGGAATCAACAATTACTTTTGGAAAGCCCGGCCGTTGCGCGCGACGTGAGCGCTTCTCTGAAGGGCGGGCGAAGTTTCGGTGCGAGCGGAGGAAAGCATGGATTTCGGATTCAGCGAGGAACAGGAAATGTTGCGGCAAAGCGCGCGCGACTTCCTAGCGCGCGAGTGCCCGATGAGCTACGTGCGCAAGATGATGGAGGACGAAGTCGGCTACTCCGAGGAGCAGTGGCGGAAGATGGCCGAGCTGGGGTGGCAGGGCCTCGTCTTCCCCGAGGAGTACGGCGGCTCGGGATTGACGATGGTCGACCTGGTCGTGATCCTCGAGGAGATGGGGCGCGTGGTCATGCCCGGCCCGTTTTTCTCCTCGGTCATCCTGGGGGGCTTGGGCATTCTCCTAGGCGGCTCGGCGAGCCAGAAGAAGGAGTACCTGCCGGGCATCGCCGCGGGAACGACAAAGGCGACCCTCGCTCAAGTGGAAGAGAGCGGGCGGTGGGACGCCGGGGGGATTCAACTGCCCGCGAGGAAGGAGGGTGACGGGTACGTGCTGTCGGGAGTCAAACTGTTTGTCCCCGACGCGCATGTCGCCGACCTGATGATCGTCGCGGCGCGCACGTCGGGCAAAGGAGAGAAAGGCATCACGCTGTTTCTCGTGCCGGCGAAAGCTCCGGGTGTTTCGATCGCGCTGCTGAAGACGATGGACCAGACGCGCAAGCTGTGCGAAGTGCGGTTCGAGAACGTGGTAGTGGGCAAAGAGGCCGTGCTCGGCCGCGCGGGCAAGGGCTGGCCGCTGCTCGACCGGCTGGTCGACCGTGCAAAAGTCGCGCTGTGTGCGGAAATGTGTGGTGGGGCGCAGAAGGTCCTCGAGATGAGCGTCGAGTACGCGAAGGTGCGGGAACAGTTCGGGCGGCCGATTGGGAGCTTCCAGGCGATCCAGCACAAGTGCGCGAACATGCTCGTGCAAGTGGAAAGCGCGAAGTCGGCCACGTACTATGCCGCCTGGGCCGTCGCCAACGACGTGCGGGAGGCACACCTAGCCGCCTGCATGGCGAAGGCGTACTGCTCCGACGCATACCGGTACGTAAGCGCCGAGGGCATCCAGATCCACGGCGGCATCGGCTTCACCTGGGAGCACGACATGCACCTGTATTTCAAGCGCGCCAAGGGTTCCGAGGTCACTTTTGGCGACGCGACGTGGAACCGCGAGCTGGTGGCCCAGGTAGTCCTGGATCACCCGGAGGTACTGGCCGCAGAGGCGTGAGAGACCGGTCGCGCCGCCGTGCTGGCGGCAGCGCGGGGCAATGGCGCGCCGCTCAGCACGCGTAGTGGCTGCGCCGCTTCACCGCGATGTGCCGCTCCAGGTAGAAGACTTCGACTTTCTCGAAGCTGCTGTCTTTCTTCACGAACTTGTGGCCCCGCAGGCGAGTGATCAGCAGGCCGAGGTCCGGCCGACCGGCAAAGTCCTGCTTGTCCACGATTTCCGTCGACGCGAACACCGTGTCGCCCGCGAACACCGGGCCCGTATGGCGGCCGGTCGGGTAGACCACGTCGGCCAGTGCATTGTCCGCGACGTCCGGGCAGGAGAGGCCGAGGCAGAGGTTGAAGGGGATTCCGCCGTAGACGATGAGCTGGCCGCCGATGTACTTCTCGGGGCTCTGGTCGATCATGTGCTGGTTGCAGTGCACTTGCGAGGTGTTGTCGAGCATGGCCGCAAGGGCGATGTGCTCCGCGGTGACCACCCGGCCGCGCGAGTGTTCGATGATGTCGCCGGGCTGGAAGTCCTCGAAATAGGTGTCGGGGTTGGTCAAATGCCGGAGCTCGGCCTAGCGGCGGCCCGGATCGTACGGGCCTAACAGCAACGTACACGGAACCTCGGGGGCGGGCATGGAAGCTTCGCGGACCTCGGCTTGCGGGTCTTCCTTCCACACTTGAACTTTGCGCTCGTACGTCAGTACCACCTCGCCGTCCTGGTTGCGGCCCGTGGTCTGGACGTGCACCACGCCCCGATCCGGCTCGCGGCTGGACGGCCGGACGCCCAAGACCAGCGAGGAAACCTCGATCGTGTCGCCGACGTACACCGGCGCTCCAAAGCGCATGTTGATGTACTCGAGGTTCGCGCGCGCGTTTTCGGAAATATCCTCTACGCTCTGACTGAAGACCACGTTCATCACGAGGCCCGGAGGCACCACGAGCCCGCGGAATCCGTATCGCGTGGCGTACCGCTGGTTCTTGTGCAGCGGGTTCGCCGTCATGTCCCAGCCCGTGAAGGCGTTGAAGAGCCCCTCGGTAATGGTCTTGCCGACCTTGTGCTGAAACACGTGTCCTACGGTGAAGTGTTCGAGGAAATTGCCCTTGCGTTTCCGGATGATTGCCATCGGCCGCCTCCGAGCGCGGAGGAAGACGTGCGCGCGGATCATTGCCAAAGGGCAGCGCGAAGTCAACGCGGGTCGGAGCGCCGGCCCTCGGCGAGGCGCGCTCTCGGCGCGCGCGGCGCAGGCCCGCAGTAGGCAGGGGCGGTGCAGCATCGGCCTACCTCCTACTTGATCTTGCTTACGGTCATGTGGGGCGCACTGTCGTTTCACTGGACCGTGCTCGGCAACAATGTCGTGCCGACGCGAGTGCTGGAGTTCTCGACCGCGGCGACAAAGGGCAGGGCCCTTGGCGTGGTGACGGTAGCAGGAGCGCTGGTCGCAATGCTGACTGGGCCCGTTGCCGGGATTCTGAGCGACGAGTCCCGCCTGCGCTGGGGGAGGCGCAGGCCATTACTGATCGCAGGCGTGGTCATCAACTGCGCGGCCCTGCTCGCAGTGGTCGGCGCGCGCTCGTTCGGGACGTCTCTGCTGGCGATGCTCGGGGTGCAGTTCGGGGCCCACGTGGCCAGCAGCCCGTACGTGGCCTTGATTCCCGACCAAGTGCCCGATCTTCAAAAGGGTCGAGCCACGGGGTTCGCTGGCTTCTCCGAGGTGCTCGGCCGCCTGGCGGGGGCCATTGTGGGCGGATTGATGGTCTCCCTGCCCGCAGCGGCGGCAGCCATGGCGCCGTACCTGCCATTCCTGCCGCCGCATGTGCGGCGGCACCCGATGCTGCCTCTGATCGCCGTGACCATCGGAGTCTTGCTCGCGGCGGCGGCACTGACCGCCGCAGTGGTGCAAGAGGAGTTGCGCCCCGCGCGGCAGCCAGCGCCGCGGCTCCCGTTGCTCCGGCGCGCGTTCGCCTTCGACGTGCGTGCGGAGCGCAGCTTCGCCTGGCTGCTTGCGGCGCGCGGCATGAACAGCTTGGCGATCAACACCGTGACCACATTTCTCCTCTATTACATCCACGATTTCCTCGGCGTGGAGGACATCGCGGAGGCCAACGCAAAGCTCGGGTACTTGTTCGCGGTCTCCGCGGTGACCACACTGCCGAGCTCGCTCGCCGCCGGGTACTGGATCGACCGCACGCAGCGCCGGAAGATCTGGGTGTACGCTTCGAACGCCGGGCTCGCCGCGGTAGCGCTCGCCTTTCTCGCGGTAGAGCGGTTCCCGGGTGCGCTGCTCGCAGGGGCATTCTTCGGGCTCTGCTATGGGGCGTACTTCACGAGCGACTGGGCCCTTGGGCTGGCTCTTTTGCCTCGGGAGGGCACGGCGGCGAAGTACCTCGGAATCTGGAACATTGCGGGCTTGCTGCCGCAGGTCATCGCGCCCGGTATTGGAGGCTTGCTGCTCGATTCGTTCAACGCGCTGCGCCCCAACCTGGGCTACTCCGTCGTCTTCCTCACAGTCGTGCTGTACCTGCTGGTGGGGATCGCAATGCTGGCTCGCGTGGCGGAGCGGCACGGGCCTCGCGCCGCGAAGCGCGAGCCGGGGTAACGGAGTGCCCGCAGATGCGGGTGGCGCACTGCACTGCTTTTGCATTTGAGTTCCAAGGCGAGCGGCGTGTAGAGTGGGGCGTGCGCTGGCAATGGGCAGTACTTCTGGGGGCTGCGGCTGGAGCGATCATCGTTCCGGCTGCTGCCCCGGGGCAGGTGCGACCCAGCTGTGCGCAGGTGATGTCGGAGGTGCACCGAAACATTCACCAGCGCCAGGGCCGTTCGCCCGGCGCGGCGGCCGTTGCGAAGAAGTTGCACACCGACGCCGCCTGGGTGGAGCGGTGCATGCGGTCGTACGGCCGCATCCCTGCCGACGGGTTCCGCACGACGGACGCTGTGCGCGAACAGCTGGAAGCAGCAGTTGAAGAGGGCGAGCCTTTCTACCAGGAACCCGATGCGCCGGATGCCCAGCCAAGACCGCGCTGGGAGCGGGAAAAGCGGCTCCACCCGAGAATCGAGCCCACACCGGACCCCTTCGTGAACGAGTTCGGCGAGGTCCGAGAGCGGTAAGCGGCACCTTCCGCAATGGCCGCGGCAGCGCGCGGCTTCTCTGCGCTCATTCCACGGTGACGCTTTTGGCCAGGTTGCGTGGCTGGTCGATGTCCCTCCCGAGCGCGACGGCGCACTGGTACGCGAAGAGCTGCAGCGGGATCGTCAGCAAGATCGGGTTGAACACGGGCTCCGTCGGTGGAACGAAGAGGATGTCGTCTACTTTGCCGTTCAGGTGGTCGTTCGCCGGTCCGGGATGGGTAACGGCCAGCACGGGGCCACGGCGGGCCCGAATTTCCTCCAGCGAGGAGAGAGTCTTCTCGTACAATTCGTCGTGGGGCAGCAAGACGACCGTCGGGATCTCCGGGCAGATCAGGGCAAGCGGGCCGTGCTTGAGCTCGGAGGCCGGATATGCCTCGGCGTGGATGTACGAAATCTCCTTGAGCTTTTGTGCGCCCTCCAGGGCGATCGGGTAACAGTTGGCGCGCCCGATGTAGAACGCGTGGGCATAGCGGGCGTACTTGTTCGCAATCGCACGGATGCGCTCGCCGTCGCGCAGAATCTCGCGCACCTGTTGGGGGATGGCTTGCAGCGCCGCCACGAGGCGCTTGCCGGCCGCGGGGGACAGGTCGCGAATGCGCCCGATGTGGAGGGCGAGCAAGGCGAAGGCTACCAGCGTGCAGGTGAAGGCCTTCGTCGAGGCGACGGAAACCTCCGGCCCGGCGTGGATGTAAATTCCCCCGTCGCACTCGCGCGCAATCGAACTCCCGACCACGTTCACGATGCCGAGCACCCGCCCTCCCTTGCGCTTGATCTCGCGCACCGCAGCCAGGGTGTCCGCAGTTTCCCCGGATTGGCTGACGGCAATGTAGATGGCGTCCTTTTCGATCACCGGATTGCGATAGCGAAACTCCGAGGCGGGTTCTGCGTCCGCGGAGATCCGGGTGAGCGTCTCGATCATGTGCGCCCCGGCGATGCCGGCGTAGTACGCGGAGCCGCAACCCAGAACCTTCACGCGGCGGATGTCGAGAAAATCGCGTGCGGTGAGGTTCAGGCCCCCGAGATGGGCAGTGCCGAACTGGGCATCGAGCCGCCCCTTCAGCGTGCGCTCGCAAGCTTCGGGCTGCTCGAGAATTTCCTTCAGCATGTAGTGGGGGTCCGGCCCGCGGTCGTAGGCTGCGAAGCCCCACGGCACGTGGGCGGGGCTCTTCCGCGTCGGCCGGTCATCCAAGGTCGAGGTCCGAAATCCCCCGGCCTCTACCGTCGCCACCTCGCGATCGTCGAGGTAGACCACCTGGCGCGTGTGGCGGACGAGCGCCGCAATGTCGGAGGCAACGAACATTTCGTTTTCTCCCAGCCCGATGATGACCGGGCTCCCGTTTCGAGCCACGACAATGCAATCGGGAAAGCGGGCATCGGCAACCGCAAGGCCGTAGGTGCCCTGCACGGATTGCAGCGCCTCGCGCACGGCCTCGGTTAGATCGGATCCCTGCGCCGCCTCGATGAGATGCGCCAGCACTTCGGTGTCAGTCTCCGAGCGAAACACGTGCCCTTGCGCCTCCAGGCGCGCTCGGAGATCGGCCGCGTTTTCGATGATCCCGTTGTGGACCACGGCAATCTTTCCGCCGCAGTCCAGGTGGGGATGCGCGTTGGCATCGGTCGGCTCCCCGTGCGTCGCCCAGCGCGTGTGCGCAATGCCGAGCCTCCCGCGCAGCCGCCTCGGAAGCGTCGCCTCGAGCTGCCGGATCTTGCCCGCGGCCTTGTGAACCCGCAACCCGCTGCGCGTGACGACCGCTATGCCCGCGGAGTCGTAACCGCGGTACTCCAAGCGGCGCAACCCTTCGATCAAGATCGGCACCGCATCTTGCTTGCCCACATACCCTACGATCCCGCACATGCTCCTTCCCTCCCTCGCCCGGAACTCCACTGGGCCAGCCCTAGCCGTAGATCATCCTGCGAACCTGCCGGCGCGTCAGCGCCGGCGCAGCAAACCGCCGCTCGCGAGCCTCCTCCCGAATCCGGTCGTAAATCGCTTCGTTCCGCAGTCCTTCCGCCCGCAACTCCGCTTGCCGGCGCATGACGAATTGATCCACCGTCTCGGAAAAGTAGTGCACTACCTCCTCGATCACCCGCAGCGCCTCGCTCCGCCTCAGCCCGATCGTCCGCTCTAAATGTTCCGCGAGTTCGCCAAATACCTCGGCCGAGCCCATCGCCCCCTTTCATTGCGCGTCCGTGCCTCAATTTCAAGGCAGATTTGCCTGAATTCGGGTACAAGTCAGCAGATTGTTAGCGTTGTGCGCCGTGGAGTCCAAGGGCGTGTTTTTTTTCGGCGCAGCTACGGCATGCGGGGTTGTCGCAGACGAAGATGGCGGGATTGGCACGCAAGGCATCGAGGGCGAGGCGGACGAGGTAGCGGATGGGGATCTTGCGCGCCGGGCGCCCGCTGGGGAGCGGAGTTGTGCGGAGCAGTTCGGGATCGAGCCGGGATTCGAGGCGAGCGAAGGCGGCGCTGCAGCCGGGCACGTTCTCCAGGACAGCCCGTTCCCGGTTGCCGGTTTGGTTGATGCGCCAGGCGGAGCAGCGGCCGAGGTACGGTGCCTTGACCCATTCCTCGGCCAGGTGGATTGCCGTAGCGGAGAAGAGAAAAGTTCCCAGTAGGAGCACATGGCCGTGCAAGAGGTAGAGTTTCTTGAGGGGCCCAAATGGATTGTTGTCTCGCTGCGCGGCGAGGAGTTCCTCCGCCAGGCGCCCCCAGGCCGCGAAGGAATGAGTGGGGTGCGAGCTGCGGCGCACCCCGGGAAGTTTGCGGAACGCCTCCGGTACGCACCCGATCTCTGCACTCACGGGCAGATCGCGCCGGTAGGGAACGGGTTCTTCGCCGGCCTGCGGGGCCGCGAGAGTTGCGTAGGTAAACGCAGGCATGAGAATCGTGCCCATGGGAGTGACCGCGTCGCAGAGGGCTCGGCAGAGGGTGATCGGTCCGCCCTCGACCTTGCCGAACGCCGAAAGGGAGGAATGAACCACGAGATGGTTGCCTCGCAACTCCAAGGGCGCGAGGGCCTCGAGGATTTGGTGGGCGTTCATGAGATCCGCAAGTTTACACACGACCTGCTGCGCGCGGCGACGCTGCTCGCGGGCGCGGGACGCACGGCGGTATGGTCGGCGCCCTCACGGTTCGCAGTCCAGGTCCAGCAGCACGCCGCGATGGTCCGATGGCCAGCAGATGGAATCGGGCTCCGCTCCGCATTGCGGCACAAAGGGGTTCGGCGAGGCCGCAAAGATACCCGTTTCGCTGCCGTCCCCATCGGCGTCGCCCGCGGGATCGATGCGGGCGGCGCATGCGGAGCGGGGAGCCGGCGGTACCAGAAAGATGTAATCGATGCGCTCTGTTTCGCGGATCGCCGGTGCTTCCAAATCGCTGAGGTCCTGGTCTTGCCGCCCCGAGGTGCACCCTGTGCCCGAGCGCGGATCGCACTCGGGATTTCCCGCTTCCAGGTACGCGTCAATCCAGCCGCGCCCGGTGAACTGGCGGTACTCGAAGCTCTCGGGTTCCGCATTCCAGTCGCCCATCACGAGAGCTGGGGTCGAAACGGTGTGGCGCTCCGCGACGAAAAGGGCCAACTGAACCGCCTGGCACTCGCGCACCGTCGCAGCTCCCGCAGTGGCGCACTCTCCGGGACAGGCAGCTCCGCACGGATCCCCCGCCCCGTCGCTACCCGACGCCAGGTGGGTCACGAAGACGTCCAGTGGGCCAATCGGATGATCGATGCGCGCGTACAGAGCCGTGCGAAAGCCCCGAAACAACCGGCGCAGCTCGACGCTGGTCACCAGGAACCGGCTTAAGATCATCTGGTTGTCGATCGGGTTGGCGCGCGCGTATGCGATTCGGTACGGGAACGGGCATGTCCCAGCTGCGCCTGCGCGCAGCAACGGCTCCGAGCGATCCCATACCTCCTGGAGGCCTACCACGTCGGGGCAGCCGCTGCCGGCAATCCATTGAAACAGCAGTTCGGCGCGGTCCGCCAGGCGGCAGTATTTGGTAGAGGTGCAACCGGCGCCGGTGGCCCCGTGAAGGAAGTTGAGGTTCGCAACCGTGAGGTCCGGTTTTGGACACTCCCGTGGGGCAGGGGCCCCGCTGGCGCGAAAGCCGCCGGCGCCGTTCTGCACGACGCTGCCACCGAACTCGGCGCAATACCGGCTCCGCCCCAGACGGAGCCAGGCGCGCACCGGCTCGCGCTGCGGCACAGCGCTCGGGGCGCACGGAAGCGCGGCTCCCTTCACGCGCACACGAATGCGCCCCGGCTGCGCCGCCGCGAAGAGCACGCCGCCCTGGAAGCTGCGATCGACGTAGAAGTAGCCCGCCTGGCTCCCGTCGCCGCCGAGGGCGTGCCACTTTGCCGGGTCCAACGACAGCTCGGCGTGGCACTGCCCGGGGGCCGCACCAGCGCCGAGCACGAGCGCGTCGGAGGCACTGGGGCTGCCGAATGGCGGGGCAATGCCATTGCCCTGCAGGGAGATCCGCAGCGACGCTGCCGCTGGAGACTCGGCCCTGCCGCGCAGATGCAGGCGCCGGCCCTGCACCGGGATATCTGCCGCCGTGGCGATTTGCGCGAAGCCGATTGCGAGCGCCCCGAAAGCCGCGACCGCCGTGTTCACGCAGGCAGGCTGCCCCTGCACGGCTTGCGAGTCAAGGAAAGCCCGCCCTGCAAGTGCGGTGGAAAGCGGCGCGTTCCCCCGAGAGCGTTTTGCCTGGCGCCTCGAGCGTGCTAGCTTGAATGTGTTGGGGAATTTTCGGGTGCTTCGCCCCCAGAGGCGAGGCGGGAACGCGACGAGGTGAGGGAATGGGTGCGAGGATCTTGGTGGTGGAAGACGACCCCGATATCATGCGGATCATCAGCCATGCGTTGGAGTCCGCCGGCTATCAGGTGGTACCCGCGTACGGTGGCGAAGATGCAATCCGGAAGGTCCGGGCGCAAAAGCCAAATCTCGTACTGACCGACCTGGCAATGCCCGGCGTGAGCGGGGTGGACGTGATTGCGGCGATCAAGAGCGATCCCGAGACCGCGCCGATCCCGGTGATCGCGGTCACAGCGCACGTCTGGAACGGAATTGCGCAGGCGGCGGGAAAGGCCGGGTGCGACGGGTATATTTCCAAGCCGTTCAACGCAAGGCAGCTCTTGCAACTGGTCGGCAAGCACCTCCAGAGTTCGGCAGAGACCGCATAAGCACCGGCCTGGCGGCACAGGGGAACAGTCGCCGCGTTTCCAGAAAGGCACACATGCCCTCTTGCGCATCCGCCGCTACAGCGTTCATGCTCATCACCTCGCGCGCGTACGCGTAGGCTTTCTCCTGGTCGAGGTCGATCTGCGCGTAGAACGCCTGCTTTCCCAGCGCTACGGTCAGGGGGCTCGCCTCCGCGATGGTGCGTGCCAGCGCGAGCGTTTCGGCTTCGAGGCGCTCGCGCGGCACCACGCGGTTGACCAAGCCCCACGCGGCAGCGGTGGGCGCGTCGATTGGCGCGCCGGTGAGCAGCATCTCCAGGGCGCGCTT
>JBBIUR010000116.1:0-3534 GCA_037440145.1 Myxococcales bacterium
GGCCCGCACCGCGCCGGGAATCCTCAGCGAGGCGAGCACTCCGCCCACCGGCAGGGGAACAGCGCGCAGAAAACTCCGCCGTTTCATCGTCCTGCCCTCCTATCGCGGAATCGCCGCATGGCCAATGGCAGCGCGGTCCTCGGCACGCGGAAGCCCCTTCGGAGCAACGCGGAGCGGTCTTGCTGAACCGCGCTGCACACGCTGCCAGGTCATCTTCTCTGCCTCTCAAATCAAATCAAGGAACCACATAGCCCACTTGCAGATACAGCCGCTCCTCGGCAGGCGAGCCCTCCCGGCTCCGGACCTCCAGGTAGTGACTCGCATTGTCCGTCTCGTTCACCCCCCGGAGCTGCCACGAACACTGCCCGCCGCGGTTCTGTCAGCAGTCGGCCACCAGCGGAGTGACATCCACCGACATCCATCCCGCCACCGAGAGCGGCTACTACCCGTCCCCCCGACGCAGTTGTCAATACCCGAACCGATGGCAACTTCACGGGCCGCTTTGGGTTGGCGCTCCCCGGCCTTTGCGATTCGTCCCGGATGGCTTCCGCGATGCGGTGGCAGAGCCCGGCACGCAGCGAAGGGCCCGTGGGCTTTGTCGTTGTGCTCCGTGCCCGGGAAGCCCCACCTGGCACGGCCCCCGGTCGTAGCTCCACAGCGCCGCGCCGCTCTCCCCATCGAGTTTCCACAGCGTAAAGGCCAGCCCGTCGGACGCCAGGACCGCCCCGGCCCGATGGAGCGCGAGCGTCCTCGCTCCCGAAGCCGAAGGCGCAGCCAGGCACCCTCCGCCAGGACCCTTCGCCCCCGGCGCCCGGACCGCGCCGGGAAACCTCCGGGCCGCTAAGGGAACACCGTCTTTTCCTTTCATTCCGGGCACCGATTGAACGCGTGAAGAATGCACAGCGAAATCTCATCTGCGGTCACGCGCCGGTCACCGTTTTCACCCCATGTACACACGGAACCGCCTGAGAGTGTCGGTGTCGGCGTTGGGGTGAGGTTTCCCGCCTCGGGAAGCAAAGGAACCATTTCAACTCGGACAACAACGTCTCGGTCGGCCACCGACACCGGCGTGTCAATGAGGCAACCGAATAGCGTGCAACCGCCGGCGTCGATGTAGTTTCCACGGGGTACGTTCTCGAAAACGCGGCAATATCTGCTCTCAGTAAGTTCGCCGCTGCGTTCCAGCTACTTCGGAACCGGCCCAAAGAGACGGAAAGAAAATAAATAGGTGGGGCTGGGCGAACACTGGCAGTGGGAAAACTCCGGAGCGCAAACCCGAACAGGGAACCCGAGGGATACCAAAGGCTGCAACACAATCGGGCAAATTGCCAAGCCCGGCGCCAACGGCAACCTTGGAGTTCGCGCGGTATTTCCACACTCACGAATAGGCGTGCCTCCACGAGCGAGAAGCCTGCTCGGTACTGCTGATACACTGCACTGAGGACACAGGACGATGCCGGTATCTTCAACCCCATTTCTCCGCGGGTAGATTGCACGATTCTGGAACACATGCCGGGTGCACCCTCTCAAAGACGCACCTTCTCATTTTGCCGCAGCTCGCTCCGCCGCAGGTGGAGCGCGAGTTCCTCGCTCCGGAGTCGCCGTTGCTGGCCAACCGTCGCCGTTCGACTTCGCTGCTATCCCTCCCCAGAGCTTTGAGGCCCCCCCTACTTCTGTCGCGCCTTCGATAGCGAACGAACGGCTTAGCTGAGCGGTTGCTCTATCGACCACAAGGATCCTGCCCTGTGGCAAGTCCTCGGCGAGAACGTAGACCTCGGAATGCCCAATGACGCTGGGACCCTGGGCGTGCAGTGGGGGTCCGGAATCGACTTGCTCTCGCGAACGCAGCCGTCAACGATTTCCCCATCTCTAGGACTATCGATCCCCGGAAAAGGCCCCAAAAAGGAACGTCCAACACTTGACCGTCAAACAACTCCGCGAGCTGCGTGCCCCCCGGGGCCGGTCGTCGAGGACCCAATCGTTGGTGGCTGGCGCAACGCCCCGCTCGGTCGCGGAAGGGCCTCAAACAACCCCTGGTCGACACGCAATGTGTCACCTTGGCGCAATGCGGGCAGCCTGCCGCGGCCCCAACTCGGGGCCCTCTTGCGCCGCGGCAAGCGCTGCTTGTCCCAAGCCTCCTGCGTACTGCCCTCGTTGGCTTCCGCTAACCGTCACGCCCCGGCAGCCAGCTCACTACCCTCCGCCCCACCGGCGGGATGTCAAAAGCTAAAGTGGTCGCCGGGTAGGAACGGCTAGACCTTCGAGGTAGGGACCAGCCGTAGCGAAAGGTGCCTCGATGCGAAGTGGGGATCCGAACTCGCGCGACCTCCCTCACGCCCAGGCACTGAGGATCGGCAGCTCATTGCCTCCGCGACCGCAAGCGGGGCGGCAGGCTATGCCCGTCAAACTGGGCGATCGCGCTCCGGTGGAAACGACTCGCTGCACATGCGCCCGCCGAGCCACGTCCCTTCGCCCGCCGCGGCTTGACGGCATGGATGCCGTCCATCATTATGCGCGCTTGCACTCGAGGTGGGGTGGAAACCAATGCACGAGCAAGAGGAGGACGGGCTCACCGCGGGCTCCGCGACGCCGCTGCGCGCCCACCTGCCAGAAGGGTCGCGGGCTTTTCTCACCCATTTCGCGATCCTCTTCGCCTTCTGGCTCGTGCTCTCCGGGCTTTTCGACTGGTTTCACCTGGCCGCTGGATTCCTCTCGGCGGCAGCGGTGGCGGCGCTGACGTACCGGCTGCAGATTCTCGAACCGGAACCGCCCGGCCCGCGCATGCACCTGGCACGGGCGCCGTGGCCTCGATTGTTCCTGTATCTCCTGTGGCTGCTGCGCGAGGTCGCGAAAGCCAATATCCAGGTCCTCCGCGTCGTGCTCCATCCGCGCCTGCCCATCGATCCGGTGTTGGTTCGGTTCCGCGCGCATCTCACGAGCGATTTGGCCAAGACGATCCTGGCAAACTCGATCACGCTCACGCCAGGAACGATCACCGTCGAGGTCCGCGGGGACGAGTTCCTCGTCCATTCCCTGCTCGGCCCCGAAGTGACCAGGGACATCGCGCGCATGCAAAACCAGATCGCGCGGGCCCTGCCCCGCATCGAAGGCGCGGTGGAACCCCTCGTCGACGCGGGCTCATGAAGCTTCTCGTGCTCATCCTGATGCTCACTCTGGGGGCCGCTGTGTTGGCGACGCTCGCCGCGGTGCTGGCGCGGAAGGGGGTCTTCGACCGCATCATCGGCGTCGGCGTGGTGGGCACGAAGGCCACGGTGCTGCTGGCGCTGACCGGTTTTCTCTTCGATCGCCTCGACGCCTTCGTGGACATCGCAATTGCGTATGCGCTGCTCAACTTCATCGTCACGCTGGCCGTGGCGAAATACTTCACCCGCCGGGAGATCGCGCCGTGAACATCCTCGCAGCAGCGCTGTTGGTCGGGGGCACTTTTTTCCTGGTCGCCGGAACCGTGGGCTACCTGCGGCTCCCCGATTTCTTCTCGCGCATGCACGCGATCGGCAAGTCGGAAACGCTCGG
>JBBIUR010000116.1:3561-11353 GCA_037440145.1 Myxococcales bacterium
CCTGGCGGGCCCCACGCTGCTGGGCTTGAAGTTCGGCCTCATTGCCGTCTTCTTTTTCATTGCCAATCCGACGGCGACGCATGCGCTTGCCCGTGCGGGCCTGCTCGCCGGCCTTGTGCCTTGGACTCGCAGATCGCCGCTCCGATGACCTGGCCGTTCGAGTACCTGCTGTTCCTGCTCCTGCTGCTGACGGGGGCGGCTGCCCTTGCGGTGCGGGATCTCCTGGCAGCGGCATTCCTCATGGGCGGCTACAGCTTCCTCTCGGCGCTGATCATGGCGCAAATGGGGGCGGTGGACGTGAGCTTCACGGAAGCAGCGGTCGGAGCCGGGATCACTGGAGTCTTCTTTCTGATGGCGATCGCCCGCACGACGCGGAGGTCTGCGGATTGAAAACCTGGGGACTAGGCGTCTTGGCCGGTGCCGCAGGCGCGTTGCTTCTGGCCTTCGAGAGCCTGCCACGGCTGCGAAACCCGGAGAATCCGATCAGCCGCCACGTGGAGTCTTTCTATATCTCCCGGGCGATAGAGGACACCGCAACGCCCAATCTGGTAACTGCAATCCTCGCGGACTACCGCGGCTACGACACCTTCGGCGAGACCACGGTGATCTTCGCCGCCGGGCTTTCGTGTTACCTGCTGCTGCGGGGCTCTCGCGGATGATTTCGCCTTACGACAGCCTGGTCGTCCGCATCGCCTGCCGGGTGCTGATCCCGTACATGCAGCTCTTCGGCTTCTACGTCCTTTTCCACGGGCACGAGAGCCCCGGAGGGGGGTTCCAGGCAGTAGCGATCCTGGCGGCGAGCACCATCTTGAGGCGCTTCACGCAGGGCGGAGCGGAGGTCACGCGGTTCCTGCGCGGCGGGGCCGCCGTGCGACTGGGAGG
The DNA here is from genome assembly GCA_037440145.1 of Myxococcales bacterium. Lineage (GTDB taxonomy): Bacteria > Desulfobacterota > Binatia > HRBIN30 > BPIQ01 > JBBIUR01. The sequence goes on from JBBIUR010000116.1 coordinate 4,444, forward strand.
GATCGGAGTGCTGGTCTACGCTCTAGTGGGCCTGGTTCCGCTCGCCTGGGGTGCGCCATTCCTCGACTACAGCGCCCTTCCCATCCCGGGGGTCGCGGCTGCCGAGCTGCGGCATCTCGGCATTCTCGGTGTGGAAATCGGCGTGGCGGCGGGTGTGTGTGGCGTGATGGTCTCGATCTTCGACGACCTAGCCCCGGCTGAGGTTTCGGGATGAGCGCCGAGTGCTCTGCGCTGGCAGTGCTGGAAGCCCGCTACGAGTACTGGATGACGGGAGCCCTGCTGCTCCTCGGACTCTACGCGTTGGTCGCCAAGCGCAATCTAGTGAAGAAACTCATTGGCCTGAACATCGTGCAGAGCGCGACGATCCTCTTCTTTCTCTCGCTCGGGCTGAAAGCGGGCGGCAGGATCCCGATTATCGACCACGGATCCTTCGGCACGAGCCCGTACATCAGCCCCCTTCCGCACGTCCTCATGCTCACCGCGATCGTGGTCATGGTCGCCACGAGTGGCGTGGCCTTCGCCCTTCTCATCCGGATTTACCGCCGGTACGGGACGCTCGAAGAAGACCGTCTGCTGGGGTTGGAACGTTGAGCGCGTCGTGGGCACCGGCGGCCATGGTCCTCGCCCCGCTGGTCGCGGCGCTGGGGATTACCGTTGCCGCTCTGCATGCCGGCCAGCGCGCCCAGCGGCTGGCGCTCCTGGGTGCCGCGGTCTCCCTCGCCGGGGCCCTCCGAGCCGCCTGGCACTGCGCCGGTGGGGCGGTCCTGGCATACGAGTTCGGCGGCTGGGCAGCACCGTACGGCATCGTCTATCGGATCGACGCCCTGGCCGCCCTTCTCGGCGTACTGATTGCGGCCATCGGAGCGACCGTGCTCGTCTACGCCGGGCCGAGCGCCCGCGCCGAACTGCCCGACAGCGAAGGCCCATTCTTCGCCATGGCCTCGCTCTTGATCGGCGCCCTGCAGGGCATGGCCGCAACCGGCGACCTCTTCAACCTTTACGTTTTTCTCGAGATCGCATCGATCGCCGCCTACACGCTGATCGCTGCCGGCGGCAGCACGGCGTCCCTGGCGAGCTTCCGCTACCTGCTCCTCGGCACGGTGGGCGCCACCTTCTACCTACTCGGGCTGGCGTACCTCTATGCGCTCACCGGCACGCTGAACATGGCCGACATGGCGGGCAGGCTGCCGCAAGTGGGGCCGCTGCCCTCGGTCCTCGTGGCCGCGGCATTCATCGTCACCGGCCTGTCGCTGAAAATGGCCCTGTTCCCGATGCACGGGTGGCTTCCCGACGCGTACACGTACGCACCTTCGGCTGCCACAGCGCTCATCGCTTCGCTGATGACGAAGGTGAACGCCTTTGCCCTGCTCCGCGTCCTGTACGGGGTTTTGTGGCCCACGATCGGTCCTGTCGATCTTCCCGTGCGCCCTATCCTTGCCTGGCTTGCGGCTGCGGGGATCCTCGGCGGCTCGGCCATGGCGCTCGCGCAGCGAGACCTCAAGCGGCTGCTCGCGTATTCCAGCATCGCCCACTTGGGTTACATTGGCCTGGGAATCGCGCTCGGCAACCGCGACGGCTTGATCGGAGCTGCGCTCCACATCGTGGCCCACGCGCTGACCAAGGGCTGCCTGTTCCTGATCGCCGGCGGCGTGGAGCACCGCCTCGGCACGCGCACCGATCATGGCCTCTGCCGGCTCGCTCCGCACATGCCCCTCACCATGGCTGCCTTTGTCATCGCCGCGTGCTCGATGATCGGGGTGCCGCCCACGGTAGGTTTCTTCAGCAAGTGGTATCTCCTGCTCGGCGCACTGGAGGCAGGGAGCCCACCAGTCGTATTCGTGGTGCTGCTGAGCAGCCTGCTCAACGCGTGGTACTTTTTTCGGCTCATCGAGTGGATCTACTTCGCCCCGCTGCCTGGCCCACCCAATGGGGTGAAGGTGCCTGGCCACCGCGAGCTCCCCTTGCCCATGCTCGGCTCCATCGCGTGCATGGCGGCGGCCATTCTGGCATCTGGGATTCTGAGCGCGCCCCTGGTCCGCCATTTCGCGCTACCGCCCGTCGAGGCGCTTCCGGTGCTGGGTGCCACGGCAGCGCCTGCGCCCGCGACCTGCCCGCGAATACCCTCACGGCTCGCGCGCTGCGCCGCGCGCGCTTGCCGCCGGGAAACAGGGCCGAGCCGCGCTCCGGGGGGCCGAGCTACCTGAACGATCCCAAGCGATGGACCCCTCGGAATCCCTCCGCCCCGCCTTGGCGGTGGCGGTCTCTGGAATTGCCGCGGTGCTCATCCTGTTCCTGGACCGGCACCCGAACCTCCGTGAAGGCTGCACCTTCGCCGCCGCCGTCGCCAAGCTGGTGCTCGTGTTCTCCCTGCTTTCCCCTGCATTGTCCGGTCAGCCGCTGCAGACGACTCTCTTCGAACTCGTCCCAGGTATCCCGCTGCAGTTGCGGGCCGATGCATACGGAATCGCCTTCGCCGTGATTGCCGCCTCGCTCTGGCTCCTCACGTCCATCTACTCCGTCGGGTACATGCGAGGACTACGCGAGCACGGGCAGACGCGCTACTTCGCGAGCTTTGCACTCGCCCTCTCCGCAACCATCGGCGTCGCGCTCGCAGCGAACCTCCTCACGCTTTACGTCTTCTACGAAGTTCTCACGCTAGCCACGTACCCGCTAGTCGTCCACAAGGAGACCGACGAAGCTCTGGAGGCAGGCCGCAAGTATCTCTCCTACACGCTCGCTGCGGACGCGGCGATTCTCGCCGGGTGCGTCGCTCTCTACGTCCTAGCGGGAACGCTAGACCTTCGCCCCGGGGGGATCCTGCGTGCCGGTGAGGCAAGCCCGGCGGTTCTCTGGCTGCTCTTCTGCCTCCTGATCGCGGGGTTCGGGGTCAAGGCAGCGATGATGCCGCTGCACGGCTGGCTTCCAACCGCCATGATCGCGCCGACTCCGGTCAGCGCGCTGCTTCACGCCGTGGCGGTCGTGAAGTCCGGCGTATTTGGCTGCGTGCGCGTCGTGGGCTTCGTGTTCGGAACATCCCTGCTGCGCCAGCTCGGCGCGACGGAGGCCCTCATGTACGTGGCTGCAATCACGATTCTCGGGGGATCCGTGCTCGCACTCGCGCAGGACAACCTCAAACGGCGCCTCGCCTACTCCACGGTCAGTCAGCTCTCGTACATCGTTCTGGGAGCCGTGCTCGCAACGCCGGCGGGTTGGATCGGCTCGGTACTCCATCTGGCCAACCATGCGGTCCTGAAGATCACGCTCTTTTTCTGCGCCGGGGCGATTTACGTTGCGACGGGCAAGGAGCGCGTCGACGAACTTGCCGGGATCGGCCGCCGGATGCCGCTCACCATGACTGCATTTGCCATCGGCGCTCTCGGCTTGGCTGGCGTGCCGCCGCTCAACGGCTTCGTGAGCAAGTGGTACCTTTGCCTGGGGAGTATCGATGCGGGCCGAATGGGGATGGCGGTGGTCCTGGTCCTGAGCGGGCTCCTCGACATCGCGTACTTCCTGCCCATCGTATACGCCGCGTTCTTCAGCACCTCCGCCGAGGCGGTGGAAATGGCTGAAGCTCCTCTCCCGATGTTGGTGCCCCTGCTCGTGACGGCAGCGCTCTCGGTGCTGCTGGGCGTATGGCCCAACGCGGGGGCGTCGCTATGGGATCTGGCGCACCGAATCGCGGGGGCCGAGGGATGAGGCGGCTTTTGCTGGGACTTCTGGCCCTCCTTTGGGCGGGCGGCGCGCTATTCGGCTCTCCGAACCCGCCGCATTTCTGGTGGGAGCGCGTACCGGGCTACGCGGCGCTTCTGGGTCTCGGGGGGGCGTGGCTGCTCGGCGCTGGATTTCGGGCCCTTGGAGAGCGCTGGCTGCAAAGAGAGGAGTGCTATTACGAAGAGCGGAATTTCGCGGCGCGGCTCGACACTCCACGCCCTCTCGCGCCGCCCGGGAACCAGCGGCCGGACCGAGGCCAAAATCATGACGGCTGAGCTATTCGGGCACCCGGCATTTTTGCTCGCGGCCGCGGCCGTCGCCCTGCCGCTTTTGCCCCTCGGTGCGCGGCGAGCGCTCACGGTGATCGCCCCCGGGATCGCGCTCGCTGTCCTCCCCGCTCTTCCCGCAGGGGAGAGCGGGTCCGTTCGCTTCCTGGGAATATCGCTTGTGTTGGCGCGGGTCGATGCGTTGAGTCTCGTGTTCGCCTTTGTGTTCCTCGCGATTGCCTTTGCGGGTAATCTGTACGGCTGGCACCGCACGCGGCTGGGAGAACAAGCAGCCGGGTTGCTCTACGCTGCCGGTGGCCTCGCAGTTGTTCTCGCTGGCGACCTGCTTAGCATGTTTGGGGGCTGGGAAGTCATGGCGGTAGCCTCGGCGTTCCTCGTTGCGGCGGGTCGCCGAGCCGAGGCGCGCGCCGCCGCCATGCGCTACCTGATGGTGCACCTCGCGGCAGGAGGCGCCCTTTTGATCGGCATTCTCCTTGTGATTCGCGCGGCGAACAGCACTGTTTTCGGCGAGCTAAACGGCCTGGGGATCGGGGCGTGGCTCGTCCTTGCCTCGCTATGCCTCAACGCCGCCGTGCCGCCCCTCCATGCGTGGCTGCCCGACGCATACCCCGAAGCATCGCCCGCAGGCAGCGTGTTCCTCAGCGCATTCACGACCAAAGCGGCCGTGTACTGCTTGATCCGCGCATTTCCCGGCCATCCGTTTCTCATGTGGGCCGGCGCCGCCATGGCCGTCTACGGCGTGGCTTTTGCCGTCCTCGAAAACAACATCCGCCGCTTGCTCGCCTACCACATCGTGAGCCAAGTCGGATACATGGTTTGCGGGGTAGGGGTGGGAAGTGCGCTCGCCTTGGACGGGTCCGCAGCGCACGCGTTCTGCCACATTCTCTACAAAGGCCTGCTCTTCATGGGGGCCGGAGCAGTGGCGCAGGTGACCGGGCGCGACAAGCTCATCGAACTGGGCGGGCTGTATCGCCGGATGCCGCTCACGCTATTGCTCTACATGGTAGGGGCGCTCTCGATTTCGGGCGCCCCGCTGTTCAACGGATTCATCTCGAAGTCGCTCGTGGTCGCCGGGGCTGCCGAAATGAAGGAGGGCACTGTGGTGCTCCTGTTACACCTCGCCTCGGTCGGCACCTTTCTCTCGGTCGGCTTGAAGCTTCCCTACTTCGCGTGGTTCGCGCAACCGGCGCACGGGCCGCGTGCCGAAGCCCCGCGGCACATGCTGGCCGCCATGGGGCTCGTGGCCGGTGCCTGCATCGCTCTCGGGGTAGCACCGCAGCTCCTCTACTCCCGCCTTCCCTATCCGGTTTCGTATCGGCCCTACGCGCCCGCGCACGTTTGGGAAGCAGTACTCATGCTCGCATTCACGGCTGCAGGCTTTGGGTCGCTTCGCCACCGGCTCCGGCCGCATGCGGCGCTCACACTCGACGCCGACTGGTTCTATCGCCTCCCAGCGGCGCGCTTCGTCCCGGACTTCGCGCGGCCACTGGAGCATTGCCTCCAGGCGCTCGGCGCCGCGGTCCGCGATTTCGCCGATGCGCTGGCGGCCGCGGCGCAAAATCCGCCCCTGGTACTGCGGCGCCTCGCTCGAGGGCAGCGCGCCTGGAACTCGGCGGACAATCCTCAGGCACGGGGCTCGCGGTGGGTGCCGCCGTACGACGAAAATCGGCAGCGCCCCCCGGTAGCCCTCACGCTGCTCTGGGTCCTGACAGTGTTCACCGCACTCGCCTTCGCCTTTGGCGCCGCCGCGTGGTGCCACCGCAGCGGAGGCAAGTCGTTGTCTCGGCCGAGCATCGGGCGCGCGCAACGGCGCGAGGTCGCACCAGTGGCACCGCTGATCTACTCACTGCCCGATGAACGGAACGTGGTTGATCCCGGCGCCAATTCCTAGATGTACTCGCCCGCCGGCGATGAGCGCTCCATTCACCTGCCCGCCCCGCGACACGCGGATGCCGCTTCCGAGAGCGAGGATAGTCCCGTCGAACTGAGCCCAGCGCCCGACGCGCGACAAGGCCAAGGAACTCCCCTTTACCAGGAAGAGAACGCGCTGCGGCCCGAATCCCGTCGAAGTGTCGGCAACCACGCTGCCGCGGGTTCGAACAACGAACGGTTGCTCGAGCAACACCACCACTTCGGCAAAGGGGGATGCGCCCTTCAGCTTCAGCGTGCCGCCGCGGCCCACGCGGAGCGAATTCATGTGCACGAAGGTCCGGCCGTCGGGGAACACACCGGCCCCGGGGAGCTCCATCGTCTGCCCTCCCGGCACCGACACATCGCCGAGTTCAATGTCTGGCAGTGCCACTGCCAGGAGTTGCTCCGCGCTCGTCGCCCGGCGCGCGGCGGTCTCGCAGAAACCGACTCCGTCGTTGAACCCCGTGTCGTCGCAAATGCCGCCGACCGCGATGTTCGGTCGCTGCGGAACCGGCACGTGGTTCACGCAGGCGATGCCATCGAACGCGCCGCCACCGGTAAAGACACCCCCGCCCACGGAAGCGCCCCGTAGGAAACGCAAGGCCCTGCCGGAGCTGGCATATGCCGTGAGGTCACCAGCGATATCGGCGCCCAGTCCCACGCTCACCGTCCCGGCGCATACGTGTGCCGTTGCCGAGGACAACCGGGCGCGATAGGGCATGGGGTCTCGCAGCCGCAGCGGCGCCGGCGAAGGATTCGGATCCGGCTGAAAAGCAAGCACAGCGAACCGCCCCGCCTCCCCCAGTAGCCAGCAGCTCACGTCCTCCGGCGGGCACGGCGTCGGAGTGATTGTCGGCGTAGAAGTAATGGTGGGCGTGGCCGTGGGCGTGCCCGTTTCCGTCGGCGTTCCGGTCCAGGTCGGCGTCGCCGTGATGGTGGGCGTCGCGGTGATCGTCGGCGTATCGGTGATGGTAGGTGTAGCGGTCACTGTCGGCGAAAGA
>JBBIUR010000117.1:0-8423 GCA_037440145.1 Myxococcales bacterium
TCTGGAAGCTCGCTGGGACGGTCCTTTTCTTCACTGGGGACGAGACAGCGAGGCTGCAGTTTGAATCGGACAGAACAAGCGCCTACAAGGGGACAAGACGCCCGCTCGCGCGAAAACGCGCGGCGCGAAAGGATCGAGTGCCATGATTGCGTACGAGGAATTCGATTCAGCTATCGGCCTCAACTGGTACGAAATCGACCCCAATCTCCAGCAGATCCTGCGGCGGACCCTGAACCCGGTCGACTGGGAATGGTGCCAACCGGAGCTGATCCGCGTCGGTGCCCTTTGCGGCGGCCCAGTCGCAGCTCGCGCCGAGATCACGGACAAGCACCCCCCGGAGCTCGTCAAGTTCGATCACTGGGGCGAGCCGGTGAATCGCGTCGTGCACCACCCCGGTGCGATCGAGACCAAGCGCGAACTCTGGGAAGCGGGCGTGAGCGGCCCTCGCCTGCGCGAGCAAGCTGCGCGGCGCGGGCGGCCGTATCCGAACGCGCTCGTCACTGCCCTCTACTACCTCTTGTCCCAGGCCGAAACGGGAATGCTGTGCGCGGTCGGCATGACCACGGGAGTGATCAGCTTGGTGCAGCGCTTCGGTACCGAAGAGGTAAAGCAGAAGTTCCTTCCCCGACTGAGCGCGCCTCGTTTCGAAGATGCGTACGACGGAGCGATGTTCTTGACCGAAAAGTCCGGCGGCTCGGATCTCTCGACGCTCACGACCACCGCCCGCCAGGAAGGGGAGCGGTGGGTGCTCAACGGCTCGAAGTGGTTCTGCTCCAACCTCGACGCGGCGGCAATCGTCACGCTGGCGCGCCCCGAAGGAGCGCCGGAGGGCCTGCACGGGATTGCGCTATTCCTCGTGCCCCGCCTGCGCCGCGATGGCTCGCCCAACGGCATCCAGATCCGGCGCCTGAAAGACAAACTCGGGACGCGCGCTGTGCCGACGGGGGAAGTCGACTTCGTGGATGCAGAGGCGTACCTGCTGTCCGGTGGAGCCAAGGCGACAGACGGGAAGGGCATCCACCGGATGATGGAGATGGTGAACATCTCGCGGCATGGCGTTGCGGTGATGGGACTCGGCATTGCCCGCCGCTGTTTCCTCGAATCCGCAATCTTCGCCGCGCGCCGAAAAGCGTTCGGCGAGCTCCTCCAGGATCTGCCCATGATGCGGGAAATGCTGGTGCACATGGTCGTCGAACTCGAAGCGGCAGCCGCTTTGGTGTTTGCCGCATCCGAGGTCACGGCCGCCTCGCGGCTCCTGGTTCCGCTGGCGAAGCTGCGCGCCGCGCGGCGCGGACTCGAGATCGCCTCGCAGGCCCTGGAGATCCACGGGGGCAACGGGTACATCGAAGACTGGCCGCTGGCCCGCCAGCTCCGCGACGCGCAGTGCCACACGATCTGGGAGGGCACGGAAAACATCATCTGCCTGGACATTCTGCGGGCTTTGCGCAGCGAGCAGGTTCTGGAAGCAACTCTCGCCTTGCTCGAAGCGCGCATGCGCGCCACAGCGCCCCTGCTCGAGCCCACGCGCGCCGAATGCGCCCGCGCGCTGGGCGAGATCCGAGAAGCGCTGGCATTTCTCTCCCGGTGCGATCGCGACCTCGCACAGCTGCGGGCGCGCCGGTTCTGCAACTACCTCGCCGATGTCGTGCAGTGCGCCCTGCTGCTGGAGGAAGCGGAATGGGAGCTGGAGCACACGGGCAACGGCCGCAAAGCAGTGGTCGCGCACCTGTTCGCCGGCGAGCACTTGCAAGCGTGGTCCGGGCGCGCGCTGACCTCTGCCGAGCGCACGGTTCTCGACTGGTTCCTGCCGCTCACCCGCTACGGAGAGATCGAGCCTTCGCAGGCGGCCGCGGCTCTGGGCAGTGGAAAAGGAAAGCCGTGAGCGGTTACTTGCCGCGGCGCTGAGCGCCGAAAAACGCGACTAGGTCAGCGACGTCGCGAGCGGAAAGAGCGGGCCACCCCAGTCCCGCCCGCGCCAGGTACGCCTGCATGCCCGGCCCGTGGTTCCACATCGCGGCTGCAAAATGCGCGGGCGTGCGGATCGCCTCGCTCGCATCCAGTCGGGGCCCAGGACCACTGCCCGCGTGACACGAGAGGCAGTGCTTTTCCCGCGCGACCGTGGCGCCCCGCCCGGCCGATCCCCGCGACACCGCACCGCGCATCAGGTAGAGATAGGCGATGAGGTCAGCCACGTCCTTGCGCTCGAAGCGCGGCAGGGCCATCCCCCTGGCGCGCATGCGGGCAGAGACGGGAGGGCCGTGATTCCACATAGCTGCGGCCACTTCCGTTACCGTGCGGTACCACCCGGCCTGCGACAAATCCGGCCCCGCAGCATTTCCCGCAGGCGGCGGAAGGTGGCAGCGGCCGCAACCTGCTGCAGCAAAAAGGCGCCTGCCGCGCCCTGGATCGCCGGGGAGCGCGCGTTCCGACCCACCCCGGGGAGGGCGTGCCGGGCCGAGGAAAGCGAGCAGGTCGACCATCTCGCCCGGTGCAAAGCGCGACCACGGGACTCGCCGCATGACCATTTCCTCTGCCAGGCGGGTCCCGTGATTCCACATCTCTCGCGCCAGCCGAGTCGGCGACTCGACTTCGTGCCCGGGGCCCAGAGGAGGAGCAACTGCCGGAGACTCGCCGCCCAGTCCGTGGCAGCGGCCGCACCCCTTCTGGTGAAACAGTTCGCGGCCTTTCTCAGGCGACCCGGACTGCGGTTGAAAATTCACGAAGGCGAGAAACGCGAGCAGGTCGTCCGTTTCGCCGGGCCCGATCCGCGGCAGCAGCGGCGCGCGCCCCGAAAGTGCGGCGATCATACGCGGGTAGTGATTCAACATCGCCGCTGCAATGCCCACAACACCCTTGCTCGCGAGCGCCGCGGCGAGGTCCGGGCCAATGCGGCCGCCCGTTCCGCGTACGCTGTGACAGGCGAGGCACTTCTTCCGCACGAAGAGTGTGCGCCCTCACGCCGGGTTCCCGGCGATGGCAGGAATTTCCTCTGCGCCCAAACAACCCGCGGCCGGAACACGGCAAACGCAGACCGCCATCCATACGGCGCTCGCGGCACAAGTCACACCCCAGGCAGCACCGGACAGCGCCCGGCAACGCCGGCGGCAGTCTGGAACCCGGAACCGAATGGCCTGCCCTCCAAGCGCCCCTGCGCCGCTCGGGCCCAGGGAAACGCTTCGCCTAGTGCTGCGACCGGAGATACTCCACCAGGTCCCTCACATCGTCGTTTTCGAAGCGCGGCCACGGGAGCCCTCGCTCGCGAATTTGCTCCTCCATGACCGGCGCGTGATTCCACATAGCGGAAGCAAGCTCGAAGGGCGAGTGAAGCGCGGGCGAAGCGGAAAGGTCGGGTGCGAACCGCTTCTCCGCACCGCGCGGCGCATAGTGGCAGAGCACACAGCCTTTCTCGATGTAGACCTCGCGTCCGCGGTTCGCGTCGCCTGGCGGGTCGAAGTACTGAAGGAAGAAGAGGTAGGCGATGAGGTCCGAAATTTCCCGCTGGTCGAACACCGGGACGGGGATACCCAGCTCCCGCATCCGCGCCCACATCGCGGGCCCGTGGTCCCACATCAGGCCCGCGATCTCGGTGACGGACTTGTGAAGGCCGAGGCGGCCGAGGTCGGGCCCCACACCCCCGCCCTCGCCGCGGATTGCATGGCACTTCGCGCAGCCCCTTTGCGCGAAGATTTTTTGTCCCCGCGCCGGGCTGCCCGGGATGGCATAGATTTTCTCCTGGCTCGGCTCGACCGAGGCTCGCTGGATGTACGTCAGAATGTCGGACAGTTCGCTGCCTCGAAGTTCCGGGCGCGGAATGCGCATTTCCGCCATCGCTGAGGCCATGGCGGGGCCGCTTTTCCACATCGCCGCGGCCAGAAAGACGGGCGAAGCCGTGTTCTTGAATTTGTCCAGACGGGGGCCGACTTCGACCTTCGAAGCGCCGAGTGCGTGGCATCGCGCGCACCCCTTGGCCGCAAACAGCTTCTCGCCTCTCGCCGGATCGCCGGGCGGGTCGAAGTAGTTCAAAAAGTACAGGAACGCTGCCAGGTCTGCCATCTCCTCGCTGCTGATTGCCGGCCGCGGCATCCTGCGCTCGCGCATTTTCTCGATCATCTCCGGCGAGTGGTTCCAGAAAGTCCCGGCGAGTTGCATCACGCTGTGCCAGATCCCTTGGCGGCCGAGGTCGGGTCCGAGCCCACCTCCTTCGCCCCACACCGCGTGGCAGGCAGGGCAGCCCTTCTCCAGGAAGACGCGCCGCCCCGCCAGGGGATCGACCGGGAGCGAAAGCCCGCCCGCCTCGCCGCCATTCGCTGCGACTGCAGCAGCGAGTATCGCTACCGCCAGCGAGCTGGCCCACAGCGCTCGGAATCGCCGCCTCTGCGACAGAGTCATGCCGCCTCGCCCAGTCCGGGGAGATAGCTCCGGATGCGCTCGACTGCCTCCTGGAAGCCCTCCGTCCGGCCCTCGCGGATCTCCCAGATCGACACGATCGGGAACAGCTTCGAGAAGATCACGTACAGGAGCACGAACGCCGCGAAGCACCCCGCGGTCAACGAGACCTCGACCCAGGTCGGGTGGTAAAAACCGCGCGGGTAAGGCAAGCGCGGGTTGACCAGCGTCGGCACCACGATCGTGAAGCGCTCGAGCCACATCCCGACAAGAACGGCAGCGGAGGCGACCACGGTACCGGCCACGGTGCGGTGCAGCGCGAGCAAGGGCAACGGGATCGCGAAGCAGCAGAGCACCATGGCCCAGAAGTACACGGCGTAGGGGCCGAGCACCTTGGCATAGAAAACCGCCATGTGCGCCGGGTCGGCGCCGTAGTAAGTAGTGAGGTGCTCGGCGAAGGTGAAATAAAACCAGAGCAAGGTCATCACGAGGAGCAGGATCCCCAGATTGTTGAAATGCACGGGGCGGATGTACTCCTCCAAGTGGTAGGCCCACCGGAGCACCGCCATGGCGATGATTAGCGCAGCAATGCCGGAGAAAATGGCGCCCACGACGAAGTACGGCCCGAAAATCGTCGAGTGCCACATGGGCTGGATGGTCATGCCGAAAACCCACGACACCACGGTGTGCACCGAAACCGCAATCGGGATCACGAGGATTGCCATCACCGCGATCCCGCGGTTCAGCCAGCGGTGCTGGCGCTCCGTGCCGCGCCACCCGAGAGCGAGCAAGCGATAGAACCAGCGCCGCTTCCCGCCGTGATCGCGAATTAGGGCGATGTCGGGAATCAGCGGCAGGTACAGGTAGATCGAACTAGCCGTCAGGTACGTGGTCACGCTGATCACGTCCCACAGCAACGGGGAGCGCAAGTGACCGTGGCGGATCACGTACAGCACCCGGTCGGGCCGGCCGATGTCGAGGATGATATTGGCCATGCCGATGAAGAGGACGAGAACGGTGATCACTTCAGCCGAGCGGGTAATTGCCCGCCGCCACTCGGCGTTGCACAGCCGCAAGATGGCGGAGATGAGCGTACCGGCGTGGCTGATGCCGATGAAGAAGACGAAGTTCGTGATATAGAAGCCCCACATCACGGGGCGATTCAGTCCCGTGATTCCCAGGCCCCGGCGCAACTGCAGCACCCAGGTAACGAGCGCCCAGAGAATCACAGCCACCAAGAACGCGACGAGGGCGTAGAATTTCGGACCCGTCTCGATCACGGGCCGCAGCAGAACGGCGTCCCGCTCCGCTTCAGCCTCTGGTTCCGCCATGCCACTCTCCTTCGCGCAAGTAGTACACCTTGGGTTCCGTCCCGAGCTCTTCGAGCAGCCGAAACGCGCGGGCGCTCTGCGCGAGCGTCGCGACCGTGCTGTTGGGATCCTCCAAGTCGCCGAAGTACATCGCGCCGCTAGGACAGACCTCCACACAAGCGGGCACGTAGTCGCCCTCCCGCAGCTCGCGGTCCTCGAGGCGCGCTTGTTCGCGCGCCCGCTGCAGCCGGTGATGGCAAAAGGTGCACTTCTCGACGACTCCCTTTGGGCGGATGGAAACGTCCGGGTTCAAGGAATTTTCCATTTCCTCCGGCCACTGCGGTTGGTACCAGTTGAAGTACTTCACCGTGTACGGGCAGTTGTTCGTGCAGTAGCGGCAGCCGATACAGCGCGGATAGATCTGCGCGACGAGACCTTCGGGGTTCTGGTAGGTCGCGCGCACGGGACAGACCTTTGTGCATGGGGGGTTGTCGCACTGAAAGCACGGGCGGGGCATGTAGCGCGCGCGCAGGCTCGGGTACTCGCCCTCCGTGACCACCAGCACCTCCATCCACGCGATCACCCGGCCCTTGGCAGCTTCGGAGGGCTCGACGCAGGGCACGTTGTTTTCCATCTTGCACGCCACGACGCAGGCCTGGCAGCCCGTGCATTTGTTCAGGTCGATCACCATTCCCCAGCGCGCCATCGACCCGCCTCAAGCCCGGTAGACGCGCACTCGCGTGGCACCGGGGGCGGGAAGGCCGGAGAGGGTGTCATGGCGTCCGGTGAGTAACTCCATCGCATTGACTCCGATTCCCCGTGCCCAGCGGCCATGCGCCATGTGCCCGAGGTTCACCGGCATGTTCACCACATCGGGCATCGTCGCAGAACTCAACCGCGCGCGCGCCCGCACTTTCCCAACCGGCGACTCCACCCACACGAGGTCTCCGTCCCCAATGCCGAGCAACTCTGCCGAATGGGGATGAATCTCCACCCACGAATCCCACCGCACGCGGAGCCGCGGCTCCAGGATTTCCTGCAGGAAGGGCTGGTTCGCGTTCCGCCCTGACGGCAAGGCCAGGGAGCGCACGAGGATGAGATGGAATGGGTAGCGCTCGAGCGGCTCGGTAGCCTGCGGGGACTCGAAGTGTGGCATGCATGCGAGGTCCAGCTCTGGCGTCCCGCCTGCCGTGGCCCCGGTGCCCCCGCCGCTGCCGCCCCCGGGATCCGCCAAGACCTCGCGCAAGCGCAGCGAATAGAACTCGAACTTCCGGGAGCGCGTGCGGAACACGCGGTCCCACTCCCCGAAGGAATACACCGGGTCCCACCACCCGCCCTTGTCCAGCAGCAGCTCCCAGAACTCCTCGAAGGAACTGGCCGCGGGCAGCCACCAGCCACGCTCTTCGAGCAAGGCGACCCACGGAGTGCGGTGAAACGGCTCGGCGATGGACCCGCGGCGTGCCTCGTACAGGCCGCGGACGCTCTCCCGCAGGAGATCGAGAAAGGAGTTCCAAGACATGGCTGCAGCGGGGGCTCCGCCGACCGCCCGCGCCAGCCGCAGCAGCACATCGCCCGCGTGCATCGTGTTGTACAGCGGCTCCACGACCGGCTGGCGCACCGCGAGCATCGGATAGGGCGTGACCGGGGGCGCCGGCACATCTTCCCACCGCTCCAGCGGCGTGTGGTCGGGCAGCACGAAGTCCGCCAGCAGCGTGCTCTCGTCCACGTAGGGCGAGAAACTGACTACAAGCGGCACCTTTTCCAAGGCGCGCGCGAAGAGCTGCGGCTGCGGGAAGGAAAACGCCGGATTCGCGTAGTACAGGAAAAGCGCCCCGGCCGGGTACGGTTGGCCCCTGCGGATCGCCTCGGGCAAAAACGCAGGCACGTTCTCGGCGAGGGGAGGCGCCTCGCGCTGTGGCGTGCGGTCGAGCCGCGGCAGGGCGAGGCTCGCGTGCGCCGCTGCGTCCAGCTCCACCTCCGGCAAGCGCTGCAGCGGGAGCGTGCGGGGAAAGACCACGCCTCCGGGGGTGTCGATGCTCCCGACCAGCGCGTTGAGCGCGTGGATCGCCATTGCGCTGTAGAGCGCGTTCGTCGACGTCGGCAAGCCCAGGGCGACTGCGGGCCGCCGCGTGCCGAATTCTTTGGCGATGCGCAGCACGGTGGCAACCGGCACGCCCGTGATGCGCGCCACCGCGTCGAGGTTGTAGTCCCGGAGCACCAGCGAGCGAAAACCCAGATGCGGCACGCCGGCCGCGTCGACCCAGTCGTCGAAGCCGAACGTGTGCGCATCCACGAACGACCGGTCATACATCCCCTCGCGCAGCAGTACGTAGGCAATTCCGAGGGCCAGCGCGCCCTCGGTGCCGGGCCGGATCGGCACCCATTCATCTGCCTTTGCAGCGCTGAGCGAAAAGCGGGACTCGGCTTGTACAATCTTCGCGCGCGGGCCCGGCCGCTCTTGCCGCAAGTACCCGTACAGCCGCAGCATGCGCACCGGGGACGCGTTGGCCTCGAGCAGCGGGAAGCTGAAAGAGAGGATGTAGTTGGCGTTCTCCAGGTCGTACGCGAACGCGCGCTTCTGCCCGTGCATGCAGTCCGCCACCAGCGCCCGCAGGTCCAGCTCCGGTTCGGGCAGCCGAATGTCGTTCGGCGTTCCGTACGCGCGGCAAAACCGCGCGATCAGCTCGCTCATGAGCCCACGCGCGTGCCCGGTCACGAAGAGAACCG
>JBBIUR010000117.1:8433-11292 GCA_037440145.1 Myxococcales bacterium
ACGCTTCGCTGAAAGTCTTCGTCCAGGACAGGCCGGGCCACGACCGGCGGTACGGGCCGTAGTCCGCGACGATCTCCTCCCGAGGCGCGACCTTCGCGAGCGTTTCCGACCGCTCGCACGCGTAGACCGTGTGCGCCTCGCCCCGGGTGCGAAGGTCGCGCAACTTCTCTCCCACCGCCTCGATCGCTTGGTCCCACGAGATGGGGTCCCACCGGCCCTCGCCGCGCTCCCCCGCGCGGCGGAGCGGCCCCCGCACGCGATCGGGGTTGTAGAGGTCCTGCAACGCAGCCAGGCCCGCTGGGCAGAGACCATTGCCGTTCAGCGGATAGTTCGGATTGCCGGCGATCTGTACGGCCCGCCCGCCGACGGTGCGCACGCGGATCGAACACCCTCCGTTGCATTGACCGCAGCTCGACGTGATCCACTTCTCCACGCCGGCCGGTGCCTTTCGCTCTGGCTCCGCGAACTCCAGGAAGTCCGCAATGCGCTGCGGGCTGCACCCCGAGACGGCGACGCTCGAGGCGCCTGCGGCCCCGAGAGCGAGAAAGCCGCGCCGGCTGATCCGCAGCCACTTTTCCTCGATCGCGCTCATTCCGACACCTCAGCGGTGGCAGGCATTGCACTCCTGGTCGGCGCCGCGCTGGGCGTGACAGTCCACGCAGCGGCTCATGCGGATCGGGATCTCCGCAATCGTGATGGGCGCGGTCCGGCTCCCGATGTCACCGTGGCACTGCGCGCACTCGACGCGGCCGAGCAGTACATGGCGGCGGTGCGAGAAGAAAACGTGAGCCGGGGCACGGTAGACGCGCTGCCACAGGATCGCCTCGCCCCGCTCCGCGTATCCCCGCACTTTTTCCTCCTCCGGGCTGTCCGTCAGCGCTCCCTCGTGGCAGCCCATGCACGTGTCGATCGAGGGCATGCCTGCAAACGCGGCTTTCTCCACGAACTCGTGGCACACATCACAGCCCACCCCGTTTTCGACATGCGCATTGTGGCTGAATTGAATCGGCTGCGTCACCGGAGCAGGCCCGCCGCAGCCCGAAGCCCAGAGCGCCGCCGCAGCCGCGAGCCTCACGCCGAGACGCCGCGAGACCCTACGGAATGCGATCGCGCTCCCCCGCGCTCCCCTGGTGCCGCGCCGCTCCTGGCGGCCTCCTGCGGGGGCCGGTTGCGGAGCCACGCGGACAGCGTTCCAGTTGCCACAAGGCATGAGCACTCCCCAAACGTCCGAAAGCTAGCCCGCAGCGGCTTGTCCAGCGCGGCCAGCCTGCACGCGCGTGCCGCTTGCGAACTGCGGGGCAGCAGCCGCGCCCCTGCCCCGCGGGCGACACAGCAGATCACCGCCCCCCGAACGTCTTGATGTACTGGACGACCGCGCCGATCTCCTCGTCATTCAGCTTCTTGCCGAACGCCGGCATCGTCACTGCCCGACCAACGGCCTTGCCGCCCTCCTTGACGATTTTCGCGAGATCCGTGTCAGTCGACTTTTTCGTTGCGGCACTCAAATCCCCGGGCGGCGGCTTGAGCTTCTTGCCGACCGGCCCGTCGCCCTTGCCACTCGGGCCGTGGCACGACGCGCAGTTCTTCTCGTACACCTGCTTTGCATCGGCGCTGCGCGCCGGCGGCGCCACCGCAGCCAACAGCCAAACCCCAGCAACCGCCACCGCCCACCATCGCACCCCTTTCTGCTTCCGATTCATACTCTCCCTCCTCCTTTCGCAATTTCACAATGGGGGACGTAGTTTCATCCGAACCGGTGCTCCTTCACGACGCGCTGCAGCTCTCGCACCCACAGTGCCTGCACTTGCAGCAATCGCCTTCCAATGGTTTCCGCCACCCGCCGCATCACCGTGTAGCCCACACGCGGATGCGCCTCGAACACGCTGAGCAGCGACTCGCGCCGAAAGGCAGCCAGTTCGGAGTTTTCCGCGGCCCAGGCGGAAAGCGTGAAACGATAGGGCTTGACGAGAGCGGACCAGCCAAGCGCCGTGCCTGGCGTCTTCGACTCGACCGGCACATCGCGCACCTGTCCCCCGACTTCGAGCGGGAACGTGAGGTCGATTCGCCCCGAGACGACTACGAACAGCCGGTCCGCCGGGTCGCCGAGCAAGAAAAGGCACTCGCCCTTTGCACACTTCCGCGGACAAGCAACGGCGACGAGCCGTTCGACGTCTTCCGGCTGCAGGCCAGCGAAGATCTCCGCGGTGCTCAGAACCGCCATATCCATCGCGCGATCTCCCAGCGGCGGGGTGTGCGTTGCCAGCCGGGCTCAATGAGACAGGCTCCGGCCCGACGGGCGGTAGAGCGTCTCGATCGAGGGCTGCAAGACGAACTGGTCGGCAAGCAGTTGCTCCGCTTGGACGTACTGCTGGAGCTGCCAGAGAAAACTCTCGTCGACCCCTGAGCGGATCCGGGGCTCGGCGCGAGGCGGCGCGATCACCAGGAAGCGCGGCTGCCGGGCCGCCAGGCGCGCCTCCCGCTCCGCGCGCGCCTGCCGCTCTTCTTCCACGCGACGGGCTCCGAACACGAGTATGAGCAACAGCCCGCCGAATCCGAACAGGGCCAACAGGCCCACGAGCATCGCAAGCATCGCTTCTCTCCTTGCGCGGCGAGACTTATTGCACCGGCGGTGCCATCGCCCGCCGCGGCCCTAGCAGAGCCGCCGCAGGGATCGGACAGCGATGCCCCGGCCTCTGATTCTGTCAGAGAAGGCAGAGAGCCCTGACAGAATGTCCGGCCCGGAAAGAGCCGCGAGCTACCCAGCTCCGGACGGCGGTTGTTCAGGCCCTTCGCCGCGCGGTGCCGGGAGGCGACCATACCGCTTGAGGAGCCGGTAGAGGGTCCGCTCGCTGATCCCCA
>JBBIUR010000118.1:0-2666 GCA_037440145.1 Myxococcales bacterium
GAAACCGCCGGCGTTGCTAAAAACGATCCGGTAGGTGAGGAGACCTCCCGGGGAGACCGGATCCGCGCTCGCCGAAGCGCTGATGTCAAGCTCGGGGGGGGGCGGCATCGGGGTGGGAGTGCTGGTGGGAGTCGGAGTGGCCGTGCTGGTCGCTGTGGGTGTCGGAGTCGCAGTGGGCGTATGGGTTGGCGTGGCCGTCGGTCTGTCCGACGCGGTCGCTGTCTGGGTCGGCGTCCCCGTCGCCGTAGGCGTCGGCGTCGGCGTGCCGCTCGGTGTGGCTGTCGGCGTGTGGGTAGGCGTCGGCGTTTGGGTCGGAGTCCCAGTAATTGTAGGCGTGTGGCTCGGAGTCGAGGTCGGCACGACCAGCGCTACGGTGATCGATCCGCTGTCGGTCACCACGCGATCCACAGGCGCCCCAGTAGGATCTTGAGCCAGCGCATTGCTGCTGCTCAGGACGTACACGCCAGGGGCCGTTCCCGGCAAAATATGAAAGAGGCACGTGTAAAGCTCGCCTTCGGGTATCGGGGAATTGTCGATCGGCGGGCCTTGGACGAAGAGCCGTACCGTCGTCGTGGTTGCGGTGGTAGCCACGATGCTGGCCGTCAGGGCTTTCGAAAGGGCAGGGTTCAGGGCGCAGTTTTGGGGGTTTAGGCTCAACGCCGTGCTGTCAAACGTAATATCGTTGCCGGTACCCGCGACGGCGAACCCGTTCGTGACCAGCGTGGTGGTCACGGCCACATCGCTCCCCGCGAGACCGATCGCGGAGCCAACGCGGATCACTGCAGACACGGGCGTCGGTGTGGGCGTGGGCGTGGTCGTCGGCGTCGGCGTATCGGTCGCGGTCGCGGTAGCCGTCGGAGTGCCTGTCGGCGTCCCGGTAACCGTGGGTGTACCGGTGGGAGTGCCCGTGGGCACGATGAGGCCAACAGTTACGCTACCGCCGCCGCCCGTGACCGGGCTCAGGAGCGACCCGTCGGGTGCCTGGGCCATCGGGTTCGCGATTTGTAGCGGATAAACGCCCGGAAGCGTGCCGGGCAGGATGGTGAACGCGCACGTGTAAAGGTCGCCGTCGGGGATGGGACTGTTGTCCGAGGGCGGGCCTTGTACGAACACCCGAACCGTCGTAGTGCTCGCGGTTGAGCCCACTACGCTGGCGACCAGTGTTTTCGTGAGTGCTGGGTTGAGCGTGCAGCCCGCCGGGTCCAGCGCGAGAGCCGTGTGATCGTAGATGATGTCGTTCCCGGTAGCCGCGACTAAGTTGCCAGCAGTCCGCAGCGTCGTTGCAATCGCCACATTGGTGCCTGCAAGTCCGATGTTGCTCCCAATCTGGATGTGCACCCCGCTCGGTGTGGGGGTTGCGGTTGGCAGAACCAGGGTCACGGTGACAGCTCCGTCGTCGCCCACGACGGGAAACCCCGAAGCGCCGTTTGGATCTTGAGCAATCGCGTTTCCGTTGATCAGCGGGTAGGTGCCGGGCTGCGTTCCCGGCAGTATCTGGAAGACGCACGTGTAAAGCGGCCCGTCGGGAATGGGGTCGTTGTTCAGAGGCGGACCTTGCACAAACACGCGTAGAGTCGTCGAGTTCGACGTGGTCGCGACGATGCTCGTCGAGAGGACCTTCGGCAACGCTGGGTTCAGTGTGCAGTTCGCTGGGTCGAGAGCCAATCGCGTGTTGTCGAAGGTGATGTCGTTTCCCACGCCAGCCACAAGAAAGCCCGAATTCAAAAGCGTGGTGGTGATTGCGACAGTGCTGCCGGCCAACCCGACGCTCTCCCCGATGTCGATGACCACGGAGATCGGCGTCGGCGTGGAAGTCGGGGTGCCCGTGACGGTAGGAGTGTGTGTCGGGCTGGGGGGTTTCGTCGGGGTTCCCGTGTCACTCGGGCTTGCAGTCGACGTGCGGGTCGGCTTGCCGGTTGGCGTGAACCTAGGTGTCGGCGTCGGTGTGTGAGTGGGCAGCGGCGTCGGCGTGGTGGTGGGCGAAGCAGTGGGCGTGTCGGTTGGCAGCGCCGTTGGGGTTTCTGTGTGAGTCGCTGTGGGAGTTGGTGTTCTGGTGTCGGTCGGGGTGCCGGTTGGGGTCGGGGTGTCGGTCGGGACGCTGGTGGGTGTGTCGGTCGGCAGTGCTGTGGCCGTCTCGGTCGGCGTGGTGGTGGGCGAAGCAGTGGGCGTGTCGGTTGGCGGTGCCGTAGGAGTGTCTGTCGGTACCGGAGTAGCGGTTTCGGTTGCTGTTTGCCCTATGGCGGCCCCCCGGTGCGGACCGACAACTGCGAGGGCCGCAAACGACATCGCCATGAGTTGCTTCCGTAACATACCAGTCGCTGCAGCCTTCATGGGGCGATGCCGGCGACCCGCTTGACGACCAGTGGAAAGTCGGCCGCAGTAAGGCCTCCGTCTCCGTTTGCATCTGCTGTCGGGCAGCGGTCGCGCGGCATCATAAAGAGCTGGGAGACGAGGGCGCTGAGATCGGCTTCGTCAATGTGCCCGTTGCAGTCGGCGTCTCCCAGCCTTGCCGTGACCGTAGCCGTGGCCCAGGCGGTGGCGGAGGGTGTAACCGTTGGCGCGGTGGCGCGGGTGGGCGTTGGGGTGCGCGTGCGGGTTGATGTTCTCGTCGGCGTGCGGGTGCGGGTTGGAGTACGGCTCGGGGTCGCAGTCGAGCTAGCGGTGGG
>JBBIUR010000118.1:2683-5005 GCA_037440145.1 Myxococcales bacterium
ACGTCGGTGCCGTTCAGTACCACCGTGACAGTATCTGTCGTCAGGGAACTTGCGGCCAAGTCGGGGCGGCCATCGGAGTTGAGGTCGGCGACTGCGAGGCTCGTCGGGGCGCTGCCGATGGGGACGGATTCCAGAGGGGCGAACACTCCATTTGCGCTGCCGGCCCAGATGCGAACGGCCCCTTCCTGGAGACTTGCGACCGCAATGTCTGCGAACGGATCGTTGTCGAACCGGCTAACAGCCACTGCAATCGGCAGGCGCGGTGCCGCAAGGACCAAAGGCGGGGCGAACGTTCTCGCGGCTTCTTGGCGGTAAATTCGCAGCTCATTGGCCCTCAGATCGGTGACGAGCACATCGGGCAGCGAATCCGAATCGACGTCCGCAATTGCGAGAGAGCTGGGCTGGCTCACCTCGCCGATGGCCACCGGAGGGTCGAACCACTCAGCGCCGCGCGTTCCATAGAGAACGAGAACCCTTCCCTCGTCGGGATCGATAACGACCGCGTCCCCGCGGCCATCGCTGTCCAGGTCGACCAGGCCGATGGCGGCAGGCGAAGTACCGACACGCACGTCGGTGGGATTTTGAAACGATCCGTCCGGCATTCCGCCGGTGGCATGCCCGGGGAGAATCGAAACCAGCCCCTCCCCGCCCTCGGCTGCAAGGGAGTGGCAAACCGCGATATCGTTGGCACCGTCCCCGTTGAGGTCCGCGATTTCCACGCATTGCGGGAACACTCCTGCCAGTCCGTACTCGTCGAGCGAATCGAAGCCGCCACTGCCGTTATTCAAAAGCACGAGCACCGCGCTCGGCGGAGGAAACGAGGGGCTGCCCACATTGGTCACTGCGACTGCCAGGTCCGACGCGCCGTCGGAGTTCACATCGGCGGCCGCGATTTGATGCAAGAGGTAGCGGGCGGGATCGAGGTTTCTCCGGATCTCGGGGAAAAAGCTCCCGGCCCCGCGACTCAATAAAAAAGAGATCGAAGGCCCCTCCCGGCCAGCCTCGTTCCCCGTGGCGAGGTCGAGGCCGCTCAGTTCGTCGATCGCCGCGGAAACGATGCGCACGGGCGATCCGTCGACCGGAAAACTTCCCGGCCTTCCGAACAGCGAGGCGGCGCGGGCCGCCTCTGGCTTGGCGTAAAGACCCACAGCGAGGATGCACCAGAGCGGGATGATGTCACCCCACCGCCCGTTTCCCCCACGTCGCAGCTTTCGCATCGGCTGCCAAAGTGGCCGTATCGTACGTTTGTGGCCGCGGAATTTGCAAGGCAATTTCCCCGTATCTGTCATGTCGCGCATTCTGCCCCATCGGGTGCCGCCAGGCGAAGCGCAGCGTTCGCGGGCTCGGCGCGGGAAAATTTAGGTTTGGTAGCTGCGAAGCCCCGGCTGCGCGCTCTTGCCCCAGAAGCCCGAGGTTGATCAAATGGCGAGCCGTGAGGGTGTTCCCCGGCGGTAGGCGATGCCCCGCGGTCCTGGGGTGCGGCGGGCTCGGGGTTTGTTTCGTGGCACTGTTGGCTCTGGGGTCGAGCGGCTGCGCTGCGCGAGTCGGCGTGGGACAGGTGACGGCGACGGCAGCGGAGCGCGGGATGACCTGCCAGCAGGCGAACCGGGTCGCCCGCGCTGTAGTCTCGCGGCTCGGCTACGAGGTGGTGCATGCAGAGGCCGCGGAAGTTGGGAAAAAGGGTGTCGTGGTAGGAAGGCGGGCTCGCTGGGCAGGGGCGGAGGCGACGGGCGAGGGGGAATACTCGCTGACGGTGAATGTTACATGCACTGCGGAGGGCGCCGGTTTCGAGGGGCTTGCTCGGGAATCGGTAGGCCGAGGGTTGGCGTTCCGGCGGCAATTTCAAGAAGCGTTGGCGGCTGCGGCCAGCACTCGGGTCGCGCGGCCGCAGTCGGATACCGCGCCGCGCCGAGGTCTGTTCGTGATCGTCGAACCGCAGCGCAGTAGCGAAGCCCTCGGCGAGTTCGGCTTCGACCTGCCCGCGCACGGTGTCATGCCGGTGCGGGTGCGAATCGAAAACCGCACCGCGCGGGCGTACGTCTATCAACAGGCGCAGCTGCAGCTCGTGGCTCAGGACGGAAGGAGGGTTTCCTCGTTGCCGCTTGGAGAGGCCGCGCGAGCCGTGAGCGCAGAAGTCCGCGCGCGCATGGCAGAGCGACTGTTGGCGGAAGGCGAGATTGCAGCGGGCGAGATTCGGGAAGGTTTCGCCTTCTTCCCGGCTGCTGCGTACAGGCGAGCCAAGTTGACGCTGTTCGACCGGGAAAGCGGCGAGCCGGAAGGCTTGGCGATCGACTTTTAGATGGGCGGGGAACGATCCCGTTC
>JBBIUR010000118.1:5015-11244 GCA_037440145.1 Myxococcales bacterium
GGGAGTGGAGGGTCGAGAAGACGAGGTGGCCGGTCTCGGCCGCGCGGATGGCCGCCTCCACGGTCTCGACGTCCCGCATCTCGCCGATGAACAGGATGTCCGGGGACTGCCGCACGGCGTGCTTGAGGGCGACGCTCGGGCGCGTTGTCGCGAAATGCCGGCAGCTGCGCGGCTGGCGGAGAAACGGCGACGCGAGCTGGTGGGCGCGGAGCGAGCCCGAATGGCAGGGGGGACTCGGATGTCTTGTCGTGGACCCGATGGCGCGTAACGCAGGGGGATTACAGGTTCTGGCCGCGGGGTTTCTGCTCCTGGCCGCCGTGGCCCCTGCCCGTGGGCAGACGCAGTCTTCGGGCTTTCCACACCGCGTCGCGAACTACACGATTCGGGCGCGGCTCGACCCAGCGGCCAAGGTTCTCTCCGGTGTCGAGCGCATCGACTGGCGCAATGCGGGGGACCAGGCAGCGCCGGAGTTGTGCTTTCACCTGTATTGGAACGCGTTTGCGAACAGCAGGACGACGTTCATGCGCGAATATGCCGTCCAGCGGCCGGGGGAACTGGGGGGTTGGGACGGGTGGGGCGGGATCGAAATCACTTCGGTCCGCGTGAACGGGTCCGATCGGACGGCCGCAACTCGGCCGGCCCACCCGGACGACCCCAATCCTAGCGATCGGACGGTGGTGCGCGTGCCCTTGGCGGAGCCGATTCCCCCCGGTGGCGCGGCGGACGTGGAAATCGAGTTCGAGGCCCGCATCCCGCGGTTGCTCTTGCGCGCGGGATACGCGGGCCGTTTCTTCTTCGTAGCGCAGTGGTACCCGAAGCTCGGCGTGTACCGCAACGGAGAGTGGAACTGCCACCAGTACCACGCGCTGGCCGAGTTCTTTTCGGACTTTGGCACCTACGACGTGACCCTTACCGTGCCGCATCGATACGCGGTGGGTGCGACGGGGGTGCTGCGAGAAAGCCGCGAGAACGGCGACGGAACGAGAACGCTCCGCTACGTGGCAGAGGACGTTCACGACTTTGCTTGGGTCGCCGATCCCGAGTTTCGGGAAATCCGGAGAGAAATCGATGGAGTACCCGTGGTATTGCTTTGCCGCCCCCGCGACTGCCGGCACGCCGAGCGCCACTTGGAGGCTGTCGGGCACGCCCTGGCGTGGTTTCGGAAGCACGTGGCTCCGTACCCGTATCCGATGCTCACGCTCGTGGACCCGGGTTGGGTGGGCGCGCGCGCCGCGAGCATGGAGTACCCGATGCTGGTCAGTTTGCGGCCCGCGCGCTGGATCCCTCGCGCGGTCCGTTTGCCGGAGAGCACGGCCGTCCACGAGGTCAGCCATCAGTACTGGTACGCCGTAGTCGCGAGCAACGAGTTCGAAGAGGCATGGCTCGACGAGGGCCTGAGCTCTTACAGCGAGGAGAAAGTCATGGAGGCCGCGTACGGTGCGCGCTCGAACCTGGTGGATTTTTTCGGGCTCCAGGCCGACGTTGTCGCCCTGCATCGCTCGCTGTTTCTCTTGTTCGGAACGGGCGAGCCAATTGCTCAGCCCGCGTGGGAGTTCCGCGACTGGTGGAGTTACATCGGGGCGACGTACGCCAAGACCGCCTTGGCTTTGCGGACGCTCGAGCGCTATGCGGGCGAGGAAGCAGTTCTGGCGGGCTTGAGGTTGTTCTATGCGCGGTGGCAGTGGCGGCATCCCACCGGCGGCGATTTCTTTCGCGCCATGAGCGATGCTGCGGGGCGCGACCTCGAGTGGTTTTTCGAGCCCATTTTCCGGCACGGCGCTGGGGTCGACTACGCAGTCACCCGGGTCGAGACCTCGCCTCTGGAACCGCTTCGCGGAGCAGGGGCGGGCGCGGCGGCGCCGGAGCCGCCGGCTTACCGGAGCCGGGTGGTCATCGAACGCCTCGGCGAGGCGCGCTTGCCTGTGGACATCGCGGTGTCTTTCGCCGAAGGCCCGGAGATGCGAGAGGCTTGGGACGGGCAGGCGCGCTGGCGGCAGTTCGAGTACACGGGCACTCAGAGAGTGCACTACGCGGCGGTCGATCCGCGAGGCGCTATTTTGCTCGACGCGGACCCGGTGAACAACTCGCGCATGCGGGTCAGCGGCACGCGGGGACTTGTGCGGCTCGGCTTTGCCTGGGGCTTCTGGTTCCAGAACCTGTTGCACTTGCTGGCGGCGTTCTGAGCATGCGCAGCGCGCTGGTTCGGGGCCTGCGCACGTCGCTTCGCCGGCCCGGCTTGGTCTTCCTGCTCTGGCAGGTCAACGCGATCTTCGGCGGCATCTTCGCTGGATTGGCCATCTTCGGCCTTGCGGGGGCGCTGGATCGATCGTGGCTCACGCGCTCGCTGCTGCGGGAACTGGACTTCCCCGCCCTCCTTGCGGCTGGGCTGCGGGCAGTGCCGGCGCTGGAGCTTTTCGGGGCGACAGCCGCAGTCTTGGGTGCGATGTACGCAGTGGCTTGGGTCGGCTTGCATGCTGCGATCGTGTTCTCCGTTTGCGAAACGGGCGATGCGGGAGTGGGCGAATCGCTGCAAGGCGGCGCGCGGCTTGCCGGCCCCTTCTTCCGCTTGCTGTGCATCGGAGTACCGGCTACCGTCGCGGCGACCGGAGGGGTGCTGCTCGTGGCCCGGGCCGCTGTGGGCCTGGCGCGCGCGCGGGCGTGGGAGGTGCTTCGTGACGCAGCAATCGCTGGCGGAGCGCCGGGAGCACTGGTGGTGTTTTGGTTTTTTGCCGCGGTGCACGATCACGCCCGGATTCGCGCGGCCGTGGCGGAGGAGGGCGCGTGGCGCAGTTACTGGTGGGCACTGCGATTCGTGGCGCTGGGCCGCCGGCGCGCTTACCTCCTCGCAGCGCTCTTGCAGGGAATGGGTTTAGCGCTGTTCGCAATATGGGCCCTAGTGGCGGCGCGCATCAGCACCGACTGGATGCCGGGGGTGGTGGCCTGCCTTGTTTGGGGGCAGATCTCGATGGCGATGCGGATGTTGTTGAGGGTGTGGGCCTTTGCGGCGCAAGCGGAATTGCAGGTCCAGGGCGAGCCCTGGCGCCTGGTCGGCGCGCCAGGCTGAGTCTCCCTCGGGCGGAATCTGCGCGCAGGGAACGCGCTGCCGCTGAACGGCAGTGCGGATCGCGACAGGGTGCGCTGCATCTGGACTCTCGGAATTGTCTCGAAGCGGGACTCGCCCCGGCCGGCCGCTCTCATTGCCGGCAATGGGCGCTCCCTCTTCGCTCCGGGCGTTTCACGGGTTTCCAGGGCTTGAGCACGGCGACGGCGCTTTCTTCTCGCCGACCTGCACTTTGATCGAAGTCAGCCCTGGGTCCCCGCGCCTGTGTCACCGGCTTGATCGAATGAGACTTCCGAGGTTCTTCCCGAGCCGCTCCTTGCCATCCTCTTTCCGCGCGGCGCCATCGCTCCGGCACCGAAGCAGGTGGAGTTTTGCGGGCTGGCGGGATGGAGACGCCTACTTCCCTTTTCCGCCCGCAGGCAGCGCCGAGGTGGCAAGCGTGGCGGCGATCCCCCATTCGAGGCCGTTCGTTGACATCCCGGCAGGGGTTGCATAGCGTCCTCGGTCGCAGATGGTCTCTGTCGCAGAAGCTTTGCGCCTCGTCCTGGAGGACCTGCCCGTGGTCGGCTGTGAACGGGTTGTGCTGTCCGCTGCGCGCGGGCGCGTGCTTGGAGAGCCCGTTCTCGCGACTGCGGACATCCCTCCGTTTCGAAACTCTGCGATGGACGGGTACGCGGTGCGGTCCGAAGATTTGCGGGGGGCCAGCGAACGGGACCCCGTGGTGCTGCGGGTGGTGGAGACGGTACCGGCCGGAGCTGTGCCGGTTCGGAGCGTGACTTCGGGGACCGCGATCAGGCTGATGACCGGCTCTCCTGTGCCCGAGGGGGCCGATGCGGTGGTGCGCCTCGAGGACGCACGGGACGAGGAATCGGCCGTGCGCGTTGCACAGCCCGTGGCACCCGGTGCCAACATCCGCGCCCCGGGCGAGGACCTCCAGCGGGGCGAAACGGTTTTGCCCGCTGGGCGGGTGCTCCGTCCTGCGGACATCGGCCTTTTGGCTTCCCTCGGGATGCCGATCGTCACGGTCCGGAAGCGGCCGCGGGTGGCGGTGGTGGCAACCGGGGACGAGCTGGTCGACGTGGGCGAGCCGCTAGCGCCCGGAAAGATCCGGGACGCGAACACGTACACGTTGGCCGCAGCGATTGCAGAGGCGGGGGGCGAGCCTCTGCAATTGGGGATTGTCCGGGATCGGCCAGAAGCGATTCGCGCGGTGCTGCGGCAGGCGCTGGAAGCCGACATGGTCGTCACGTCCGGAGGGGTGTCCGTAGGGAAGTTCGACTTCGTGCGAGAAGTGCATCGGGCGCTCGGCGTGCGGGAGAAGTTTTGGGGCGTCGCGCAAAAGCCGGGCAAGCCCCTCTCCTATGGCGTATGCGGGCGGACTCCGGTCTTCGGGCTGCCGGGGAACCCGGTCTCAGCGCTGGTGTGTTTTTACCTGTACGTCTTGCCTGCTTTGCGGAAGCAAGCAGGTGCGGAGCGGCTGTTTTTGCCCGCTGCCGAGGCCGTGGCCGCCGAGGATATCTCCAAGGCTCGCGATCTCGTGGAATTCGTGCGCTGCTGCCTGGAAGGCGAGCCCGGCCACTATCAGGTGCGGCCGACGGGAGCGCAGTCATCGGGCGTGCTGCGCTCGATGTCGCTGGGGGAGGCGCTCGTCGTGGGGCCAGCAGGGGCGGCGGTTTTGCCGGCCGGGAGCCGAGTTCGCATTCTTCTTCTCCAGGCCGATTGCGCCTCGGCGACTCCGCCGTTCTGAGGACAGGGCGTGCGCTTTCGCGTAGGTCATGGCTTCGACGTGCACCGGCTCGTGGCGGGCCGGGCATTGCGTCTGGGGGGCGTGGCGGTGCCGTACGAGCGAGGTTTGCTGGGGCACTCCGATGGCGATGTCCTGTTGCACGCGGTGTGCGATGCGTTGCTCGGAGCTGTTGGGGCCGGCGATATGGGACAGCACTTTCCGCCGTCCGATCCGAGATTTCGGGACATGGACAGCGCGTTTTTCGTAGCTCGGGCGATGGAGGTGGTGCGCGCAAGGGGTTACCGAGTTGCGAACCTCGACAGCACTGTGATTGCGGAGCGGCCCCGCCTGTCTCCGTTCTTGGATGCGATGGGGGCGCGGCTGGCTGAGCTGCTCGGCGCGGAGCGGGAGTGCGTCAGTGTGAAGGCAAAAACGGCCGAGGGTATCGGTTCGATCGGGGCGGGAGAGAGTGTCGCGGCTGTGGCTACCGTGTTGCTCGAGCGGCCGGACTGAAAGAATCAGCGGACGGGCTTTGCGGAGAACCCCTTGTCGTTGTAAGCGAGGTGCGTGCGCTTACCGTGAATCACGGTTTCCAGGACGACTTCTCGTTGCCAGAGCTGGTACACATAAGCCAGCGTCTTCTCCGCGTATTCGAGGTGCAGGTCCCGGCCGTCGTGCTCGTGGACGAGCAGGAGGGTGCGCGTCCCCCGGTAGTCCGCGTCGTGCACCCGGATCACCGGCACGGTTCCCATGCCTACGTTCCGCAGCAGGGTTGTCTTGACTTGCTCCCATCCCTCCTCGTCCCCCACGGCGGTGACCACGAGTTCGTCGCCTTTGGGCCGGTATTCGAATAGGTCGAGTTCGCGGATGAGCCGCGGCGTCAAGAACCGGCGCAAGAACGAGACATCCCGGTCGACCTCCCGAGCGGCGAAAATGGCTTCGCGCGCCGTTTTCCGCTCGGGTCCGAGCTGCTCCGCTTCGTCGGGATCTGGGTCATCGTAGCGGCGGCGGATGTCTTCCCAGATCTTGTACCCGAGGTGATACGGATTGAGCCCTCCGGGATACGGCCGGACGACTTGATTGTGCCGGACCAGATACTCGAGGTGGAGGTCCTGCGGGAGCTCCAGGCTTTCTAGAATCTTCTTATGCCAGTACGTGGCCCAGCCCTCGTTCATGATCTTGGTCTCGATTTGCGGGATGAAGTACTGGGCCTCTTCGTGGACGATGGTCAGGATGTCGCGCTCCCAACTGGCTAGGTATGGGTTGTGGTCGCGGATGAAGAGCAGCAAGTCTTCGTCGGGTTCGGGGGGGTCCGCGCGCAGGTCCGGCTGCTGGAACTCCGGTCTCCGGTGCACGGCTTGGAACGGATCCGCCGGTGGCTGCGCTGCTTCCAAGAGGGCCTGGCGGGCTTCCTCGGGCGTGCGCTTTTTCACGGCGAGGTT
>JBBIUR010000119.1:0-11192 GCA_037440145.1 Myxococcales bacterium
TTGTCGGCCACCAGCGGCAGCATGACGTTGAGCTGGAAATTGCCGCTCTGGCCGCAGTGAAATCCGCCGCGGTGCTCCTGCTGGTGCTCAACCTGGCGGGAGTGCTCGGCTGGGTGGAGCGGAAGGGCAGCGCTCTCATCCAAGACCGCATCGGGGCCAATCGGGCAGCCGTGCCGGTGTTCGGGCGCAAGGTGGCTGCGGCGGGCCTAGTCAACACCCTGCTGGCCGATCCGTTGAAGTTCCTGACCAAGGAAGACATGGTCCCGGCAGGTGCCGACCGGCTGCTGCACGCCCTGGCTCCGTGCATCAATCTCTTCCCCGCGCTGGTCACGTTCGCGGTCATTCCCTTTGGGGACCTTCTCCGGGTGGGAGACCGAGAAATCAATCTCCAAATCGCGCCGCTCGACGTCGGCATCCTCTATGTCCTGGCAATGGTCTCCCTCGGGGTCTACGGGGTGGTTCTCGGCGGCTGGGCTTCGAACAATCGTTGGTCGCTCCTCGGTGGCATTCGGGGATCGGCGCAGATGATCTCGTACGAAATCGCCATGGGACTCGCCGTCGCGACGATGGTGCTAGTTTACGGCACGCTCGACTTGCAGGCCATGTGTAGGGCGCAAGGCGAGCAGATCGCCGGCTGGCTGCCAGCCTGGGGTATTTTCTACCAGCCCGTGGCCTGTCTGATCTTTCTCACCGCCGGGATTGCCGAAAGCAAGCGCATCCCCTTCGATATTCCGGAAGGCGAGTCGGAAATCGTGAGCGGGTATTTCACCGAGTACTCGGGAGTGAAGCACTTGATGTTTTTCATGACCGACTTCGTCGAGATCATCATCGTGAGCGGGTTGGTGACCGCGCTCTTTCTGGGCGGGTGGCAGTTCCCGTACCTGGCGCGCGACGGCTTTCACTTTCCCTGGGGCAGCGCGCAACCGCTGCCCCACCTCGCGGTGGTCTTCCTCCAGTTCGCTGCCTTCTCGGTCAAGGTCTTCTTCTTGTGCTGGTTTCAGATCCTCGTGCGGTGGACCCTACCCCGCTTTCGCTATGACCAGCTGATGCGCTTGGGGTGGAAGGGCCTGCTGCCGCTGTCGCTCGCCAACTTGCTCCTGACGGCGGGCGTGATTCTCGCGCGGAGCCAAGCATGACCCTTCCCGTGTTCGCGGTGCTCGCGGTCCTGTTGGTGCTCGCGTCGCTGGGCGTCATCTTGCAGCGCAATCCCGTGCGCAGCGCGCTCTCGCTGGTCGCCGCGCTGTTCTTGCTCGCCGTGTTTTATGTCTTCTTGGAGGCGCACCTGGTCGCCGCCCTGCAGGTGATCGTCTACGCCGGCGCGATCATGGTGCTGTTCCTGTTCGTGATTATGCTGCTGCGGCTGCAGGTCGAGCCGCGCGATCCGGAGCGGACCGCCGGGCGCATAGCCGCCGCAGGGCTGGCCGCGCTTTTCGTGGCGCAACTGGTCCTTTTCCTCCGCGCAGCCCCCGCCCCCACCGGCAGCGCGGCACCGGCCTTCGGAACAACGGAAGCCGTCGCCGAGGTGCTGTTCACACGGCTCGTGCTTCCGTTCGAGATGACCTCGGTCCTGCTGCTGGTCGCAATCGTCGGTGCCGTCGTGCTCGCTAAGCGCAAGTGGATGTGAGGGAAGCATGCCCGTACCCGCTTCGTATTACCTTTTCCTCGCGGCCGCTGTCTTCGGGATCGGGACGG
Organism: Myxococcales bacterium; assembly: GCA_037440145.1. GTDB lineage: Bacteria > Desulfobacterota > Binatia > HRBIN30 > BPIQ01 > JBBIUR01. The sequence goes on from JBBIUR010000119.1 coordinate 1,693, forward strand.
CAGGCGTGTTGATTCGGCGCAACGCCATCGTGATCTTCATGTCGATCGAGCTTATGCTCAACGGCGTCAACCTCGCCTTTGTGAGCTTCTCCCGCGAGCTCCCGTCGATGGACGGCCAGGCAATCGTGTTCCTGGTGATGACCGTGGCAGCGGCGGAAGCTGCGGTGGGCCTGGCGATCATCCTCGCCGCGTTCCGCAACCGCCAAACGGTCCACGCAGACGAGCTGAACCTCTTGCGGTGGTAGCCGTGAACGAAGCCGCCAAAGCCGCCGGATACCTCTGGCTCATCCCAGCCCTGCCGCTGGCGGGCGCTGCTTTTCACGTGGCGCTGGGGCGCCGCCTGGGGCGGGCGGCCGTGCACTTCGTCGGCCCGGCCGTGGTGGGCGCCGCCTTTGCGGTTTCGCTCTTTGCGGTGGCCCAGCTCTGGGCAGCCCCTCCGGGGACAGCGCTGGTCGATCGCGTCTACCCGTGGATCCATGCCGGGTCCCTGATGGTCGATGTCGCCTTTCGGCTCGACGCCCTGTCCGCAGTGATGATCCTCGTCGTCACTGGCGTGGGATTTCTCATCCACGTCTACTCTGCGGGTTACATGGGCGAGGATCCGGATTTTGCGCGGTACTTCGCGTACCTGAACCTCTTCGCTGGCTCGATGCTGATCCTGGTCCTGGCCGACAACCTGCCGCTTCTCTTCGTCGGCTGGGAAGGCGTGGGGCTATGCTCGTACTTGCTGATCGGCTTCTGGTACGAAAAACCCGAGAACGCGGCCGCCGGAAACAAGGCCTTCCTGGTAAACCGCATCGGGGACTTCGGCTTCCTGCTCGGGATCTTTCTGCTCTTTTGGAGCCTCGGGCCGGGGCGGCGGTCGCTGAGCTTCGCGGAAATCGCCGCGCGCGCGCCGAGCTTGCCCCCGGCGACCGCAACCGCCGCGTGCCTGCTGCTCTTCCTCGGGGCCACGGGCAAGTCGGCGCAAATCCCGCTGTACGTGTGGCTGCCCGACGCGATGGCGGGACCGACTCCAGTGAGCGCCCTGATCCACGCGGCCACGATGGTCACTGCGGGGGTGTACATGATTGCGCGGCTCCACTTCCTCTACAGCCTCTCGCCCACTGCCCTGGGCGTCGTGGCTACCGTGGGTGCCGCAACCGCGGTTTTTGCCGCCACGATTGCCCTCGTGCAAACGGACATCAAGCGCGTGCTGGCGTACTCGACGGTGAGCCAACTGGGGTACATGTTTCTCGGCGTCGGCGTCGGCGCCTATCACGCGGGCATTTTCCACCTCGTGACGCACGCGTTCTTCAAGGCGCTGCTTTTCCTCGGGGCCGGAAGCGTCATCCACGCCCTGGGCGGCGAGCAAGACATCCGCAAGATGGGCGGCCTGCGAGCGCACCTGCCCCTGACGTACGGTACGTTTGTCATCGCCTTCCTGGCCATTGCCGGCGTTCCGGGCTTCGCCGGGTTTTTCAGCAAGGACGAGATCCTCTGGTACGCGTATGCGAGCCCCCATGGCTCGCCGTTGCTGTGGGCAGCCGGTTTTGCCGGTGCGGGCCTTACGGCGTTCTACATGGGCCGCCTAGTCTTCCTGACATTCTTCGGCGAATCGCGCGTGGACCCGGAGGCGCGGCACCACATCCACGAAGCACCCGCGAGCATGGCCGTTCCGTTGGTGGTCCTAGCGGTCCTGTCGGTGGTCGGGGGCTACGTGGGGTTGCCGCAGCACTGGCTCTGGGGCAACCGGTTCGAGCGCTTCCTGGAACCGGTGGTCGGAACGCTGCACGGGGCCGAGGGTTCCCCCGGCACGCAGGGCTTGCTGATGGCGCTGTCGGTCGCAGTGGCAGCGGCTGGGATTGCAGTGGCGTACTGGTGGTACGCCGTCCAGCCGGGGCTGCCTGCGCTTTTGGCGTACCGCTTGGCTGCCGCCTACCGCGTGCTGCTCCACAAGTACTATGTCGACGAGCTCTACGACCGCGCGTTCGTCCGCCCCCTGGTGAGGGGATCGGAACTCCTCTGGCGCGTGTTCGATGTCCGCCTGATCGACGGGGCCGTCAACGGAACCGCGGAGTTCTTTGCGGCGAACGCGCGCATCTGGCGGCGCTGGCAGACCGGGAACGTGCAGCACTACGCGCTCTCGCTCTTTGCCGGCGCCATCTGCGTGCTCGGCTATCTCCTCTGGCGATGACCGCGATGCCGATTCTCTCCCTCATCGTGTTCTCCCCGCTGGCGGGGGCTCTGGTCGTGGCGCTGCTGCCGCCGGAAAACGCGGGCGCGATCCGGCGCAGCACCTTCGTATTTACGCTCGTGCCCCTGGTGCTTGCGATCCTCCTTCTCGCGGCGTTCGACCCGGCGAACTCGGGCATGCAGTGCACCGAGACCGCGCGGTGGATTCCTCAATTCCACATCGACTACCGGCTGGGCGTCGACGGGCTCAGCCTGTTCCTGGTGCTCCTGACAGCTTTCCTTACCCCCGTGGTTGCCCTCGCGAGCTGGGGCGACATCCAGAAGCGCGTGAAGGAGTACATGGTCCTCCTGCTGCTGCTCGAATGCGGAATGCTCGGGGCGTTCCTCGCCCTCGACCTGTTTCTCTTCTACGTGTTCTGGGAGGTCATGCTGGTGCCGATGTACTTCCTGATCGGCATCTGGGGAGGACCGCGGCGCGTCTACGCCGCGATCAAGTTCGTGCTTTACACGATGGCCGGCAGCCTGCTCATGCTGGTGGGCATCATCTACCTGGCTCTGCAACACGCAGCGCAGCGCGGCGAGCTGAGCTTCGACCTCTTGCGACTCTACGACCTCTCCCTCCCCTTCCCCGCGCAGGCATGGCTGTTCGCCGCCTTCGCGCTGGCGTTCGCCATTAAAGTGCCCATGTTTCCCCTCCACACCTGGCTTCCCGACGCGCACGTGGAGGCGCCGACCGGGGGCTCGGTCATCCTCGCTGGCGTTCTGCTCAAGCTCGGCACATACGGGTTCCTGCGCTTCGCCTTGCCGCTGTTTCCGGATGCAGCGATCGCCGCTGCGCCGGTGTTGGCTGCGCTGGCCGTCGTGGGCATTGTCTATGGAGCCCTGGTCGCGATGGCTCAGCCGGACCTGAAAAAGCTCGTCGCGTACTCTTCGGTGAGCCATCTCGGATTCGTGATGCTCGGCCTGTTCACCTTCAACCCCGAAGGCACCGCCGGAGCGATCTACCAGATGTTGAACCACGGCCTATCCACAGGTGCGCTCTTCCTGCTCGTGGGGATGATTTACGAGCGCCGGCATACGCGCCAGATCGCCGATTTCGGAGGTCTCTGGAAACCGCTGCCCGTGTACGGCGCCTGCTTCCTCGTGATCCTGCTTTCCTCCATCGGCTTGCCAGGCCTGAACGGGTTTGTGGGAGAGTTTCTGATCCTCCTCGGCGCCTTTGGCCGCTGGCGCCTGCTCGCCGCCGCCGGCGCGACGGGGGTGGTTCTCGGCGCAGCTTACATGCTCTGGATGTTCTTGCGCGTCATGTTCGGGCCGATGCGGCACGGGGAGAACGCAGCCCTCGCAGATCTCAGCCCGCGGGAGATCGCCGCCCTGGCCCCGATCCTCGCGCTTTGCCTGTACATGGGAATGTACCCGCAGCCGTTGCTGCGGCGCATGGAGCCTTCCGTCGACGCCTATCTCGCGCGTATCGAGAAGCGAATCGCCGCATCGGAACACCCGGTCCTGACGGCGCGTTCCGCGGTCGCTGAGAGTTCGCCAGCGCACTCCGCGGCCCAGATTCCGCGCGCGGCAAACTGGGAGAATTCGCGATGACGGTCCCCTCGATTTCGTGGGTCGTCGCGCTGCCCGCGATTCTCGCCACGCTGACGGGCCTTCTCGTCCTGCTGGCCGACCTGGGCATGGAAGGGCCTGACCGCGATGCGCTCGGGTGGCTCGGCATCCTCGGCCTGGCCGTGACGGCCGCAGCATCCGCAGTGCTCTGGAACACCCATACCACGAGCTTCGCGGGCGGCCTGACCGCAGACCGCTATGCGGTCTTTTTCAACGTCCTCTTCTGCCTCGCCGGTATCCTCACACTGCTGCAGTCCATGAATTACCTGCAAACCACGGACATCCACGGTGGAGACTATTACTCGCTCACCGTGTTCGCGATCGCCGGCATGATGCTGATGGCAGCGGCGACAGACTTCATCGTCGCCTTTCTCGCCCTCGAGATTCTCTCGATCGCGGTCTACGCGCTGGCGGGAATCTGGCGCACGGAGCCGCGCTCCAACGAAGCGGCCCTGAAGTATTTCCTGATGGGCGCCTTTGCCACCGGTTTCTTGCTGTTCGGCATCGCACTGCTCTACGGCGCCTCTGGCACCACCACCTTTGCCGGGATCCACACTGCCCTGCAGGCCGAAACTCGACCCGTGCGAACCCTGGCAGTAGCGGGGATGGCGCTGCTGGTGGTGGGCTTCGGATTCAAAGCGGCAGCAGTGCCCTTCCACCTGTGGACGCCGGACGTCTACGAAGGTGCGCCGACATCAGTGACGGTGCTCATGGCCGTAGGTGTGAAGGCAGCGGCTTTCGCCGCCTTGGGACGGGTGCTGACGACGGCGCTGGAACCGCTGCTCCCCGACTGGCAGGGGCTCGTGTGGATCGCTGCCGCGCTCACGATGACCGTGGGCAACGTGCTCGCGTTGCTGCAGGAAAACATCAAGCGAATGCTCGCGTACTCGAGCATCGCGCACGCCGGCTACCTGCTGATCGGGTTGGTCGCCGTGCGCGAGGGGGGAGGGGCTGCGATGCTCTTCTACCTGGTCGCCTATGCCCTGATGAACATCGGCGCATTCGGCGTGGTCATGCTGGTCGGCAAGCGGGGCGAGCCGAACGAGCGCATTCAGGACTACGCAGGTCTCGGGTTTCGGCACCCGGCTCTCGGGGCCGCCATGGCGATCTTCCTGCTCTCGCTTGCGGGCATCCCGCCTCTGGTCGGCTTCGCGGGGAAGTTCTACCTCTTCAGCGCCGCGGTGAGAGCCGGATTTGTCGGCCTCGCCGTCATCGGCGTACTGAACAGCGTGCTGTCGGTCTATTACTACGTCGGTGTGCTGGTGAAGATGTACATGGCCGAAGGCGGAGCGGAGATCGAAGCTCCGAGCACGCGGCCGCACCTGGTGACTGCGTTGCTCCTGGCCGCAGTGGGGACGGTCCTGCTCGGCGTTTTTCCGTCCTGGGCCTACGAACTGGCACGGCAGTCGTTCCTCGTTTTGAGAGCGCACTGAGCGGCGCCCTGGCGAATGCGAGCTCGCCGCGGGTGCCCTTTCCCGTTGCTTTGTGCTACGCAGGGGCGGTTGGAGGTCACCGGGGGCCGAGGGCACGGAATCCAGTGGGGCAGACGCTGCGCGGGGGGGTCGAGGTCGCTGTCGAGCTGGCCGTCGCGATGATGGTCGCAGGCAGTGCGCTCGCGCGCGCCGCCTGCGATCCTGCGCAAGAAGCGGGGCACATCGAGGGGGTGGTACAAGCGATCTTTTCGGACTGCGCCGAAGCGGACGAAAACGGCGACGGCGCGATCGGAGCCGCAGATCTGGTTGCAGCGGCGCGAGCAGTGGCGTCGCCCGCAACCCGGACCGTCAGCGCCACGCCTTCGCCAGCGACCGCGAGCCCCACGCATTCTCCGACGCCGGCGCACACCGCTTCCAGCACCCCGAGCCCTATTCCGGCAACGCCGTCGGCATCTCCGACCGCATCTGGCCTAACCGCAAGCGCCACCGCGAGCCCTACCGCCACTGCGACGGCCACGGCCACCGCGGCCGCTTCAGCCACAGCAACGGCCTCGGCCACGCCTACGGCGACCTCCACTCGCCTCGGGGCTTCACCCACGCGGACGCCGACGGCCACGCGCCCCCGCACGTTCACACCTTCGCCCACGCCCTCGCGCACGCGCCCGCCGGGCGTGCCGACAACGCCGCAGCCGACTGCCTCGTCGACCGCCACGCCCACAGCTTTCGAAACGCCCACGGCGACGGCCCCAGAAACACCTACGCCCACCGCACATCCTTCTGCGCCGCCGAGCGAACCTCCGTCCCTCTTCCCCACGCCCACGGAAACCCCGTCGCCAACCCGAGTCCCGTCATTCACGCCCACTCCGACGATCTCCCGGTCTCCTGTGCCGAGCCTTGCGCCTACTGCCCTGCCCACGCGCACGCCGACGCACACGAGCACACCCACTGCATCTGCGAGCCAGGGACCGGCTTCCCCCACGCCGACGCCCCCAAGTCCCACGGCGACCCTCCGCTCTCCTCCCACTCGCTCTCCGACTCGCACCCCCAGCGCCACGGGCACCGGCACCGCAACCCGCACTGCAACCCCAAGCAGAACTCCGACAGGCACCCCGACCGCAACCGGGACGCGCACGGAGACGCGGACCGCCACCGCGACGCGCACGCCCACCCGGACCGGGACGCCGACGAAAACGCCCACGGCGACCGGGACCAGAACACCGACCGCAACCGGCACGCCGACCCGCACGCCGCTGCCCACGCGAACGCCCACGGCGACCCCCACGGCAACGCGTACGCGCACTCCGAGCCGCACGCCCACCATCACCTTTACCCCGCTGCCCGGAGGCGCAGTGGTGACGTTTTTCGGAATCGCAGAGAGCAGCGGGACTGTTCCCCCGCCGAGCGGAGTGGACCCGTTCGGCCGCAAGATCTACGCGCGTCCCCAGCCGCGCAATTTCACGCTCGTCGTCGAGGCAGGGCGCGCACCGAACGGCGCCGATGTCGGCACCTCGGTCTTCGACCCGTTCGGCCGTCCGGATCTTCAAATCCAGGCAAACCGGCCTCTGGGCAACGGGAGCCGGGCGGTCTGCGACCAACAAGCCCCCGATCTCGGCGGGGTACCGGCAATCGACCCGCCGAACTACGATCCCGATTCCCAAGTCATATCCGACGCACTCAACGACTTTGCCTGTCGGTTCCGCGCGCATGCCCGGACTTCGGAAGGGCCCTGTACACTCGACGCGCTGGGAAACGAGCGGTTCCTCGACAACCGCACCACCGTGCAATTTTGCTTCGAGCCGCCGGTGGGCCTGGAGACCGCGTTCCCGCCCGGCGACACAGTCCTCACCGTCCGCGTGCGGGATGTGCACGGCGTGCTGGGCGATCCTGTGCAAATCGTGGTGCGCGTCCCGTGAGGCGCTGCTCCAAGGGAGGGCTGGGCTCGCGCCCGCGCCCACCGCATCCGCCAACAGTTGTGCTGGGTTTTTCGCCCGCAAAAGAGTACTCGTGGAGCATCGAGCCGAGCGCGAGATGAAGGGCGAAGCTCCCCTGGAACGGGGCCAGGTCCAGGCCTGCGACGGCCGGCGCGATATGCAGGAGGCAATCGCCGAGCTGGCAGAGCGACTGCCGGAGCCGCTCGCGCCGCTGGCGCGCATCGCTTACAACTACCGCTGGTCATGGGTCCCCGGCGGCGCATGGGTCTTTCGCACGATCGACCCCGCAGCCTGGCGCCGCGGCGGCTGCAATCCGCGCTACGTCATCGAGGCCGCGCCGCCGCGGCGGCTGAAGGCTCTGGCAAGCGATCGAGAGTACGTCGCGCGCGTCACCTCCCTCGCAGAGCAAATCGAAGCCGACCTCGCGCGCCCCCCGCATCCGGCGGTCACGCCAGACCGGCCCATCGCCTACTTTTGCTCCGAGTACGGAATCCACTGTTACCTGCCCTTGTACGGAGGCGGATTGGGAGTGCTCGCTGGGGATGCGCTGAAAGCGGCATCGGATCTCGGCCTCGCGATGGTGGGGATCGGCCTGCTCTACCGCCAGGGATATTTTCACCAGCGCATCGATGCGAACGGCTGGCAGTACGAGTACTGGATCGACACGGATTTCGACCGCCTGCCCGCAGTGCGCGTCACCAACGACGCGGGCCAGCCCGTACAGGTCGAAGTGATCATCCGCTCGCGCACGGTGCGCTTTCACATCTGGCGCATCGAGGTCGGGCGAGTGCCGCTGTTCCTGCTCGATGCCGACCACGAAGACAACGCGCCGCTCGACCGCTGGATCACGGCACAGCTCTACGTCGGCGACCGGCACACCCGGCTTGCGCAATACGCGGCGCTGGGCATCGGGGGCACCCGGGCGCTCCAGGTCCTGGGCATCCGGCCGTCGGTGATTCACCTGAACGAAGGCCACGCGGCCCTGAGCAGCTTCGAGCGCCTGCAGCAGCGGTTGGCTGCGGGAATGGGGTTCGACGATGCACTTGCCGCCGTGCGCGAGGAGACGATTTTCACCACGCACACACCCGTCCCTGCAGGCAACGAAGGGTATTCGCCCGAGGAAATAGAACCCGTGCTCGGCGATTTCATCGAGAGCCTCGGAATCCCGCGATCGGTTTTCTACGACCTCGGCCGCGTCGTTCCCGGCAGCGAGCGAGAGCCCTCGAGCATCACGCCGCTGGCGCTGCGAACCAGTCGTGCCGCGAACGGAGTCTCGCGCCGCCACGGGGAGGTCGCGCGTGCCATGTGGCAGCCGCTGTGGCCCGGGCGGCCCGTCGAGCAGGTGCCGATCACGCACGTCACCAACGGCGTCCACGCCCTCAGCTGGATGGCGAACCCGATGCAGGAGCTTCTCGACCGGCACCTGGGCCCCGAGTGGCGGCAGCGGCTGAGCGACCCGGCGATGTGGAAGCAGCTCGACGCCGTCCCCGACGCGGAGCTGTGGGAAGTGCGGTGCGCTTTGCGCCGGGCCTTGGTCGAGTACGTGCGCGAGGAATCGATGTTCGACCGGCTGCGCCGGGGTGAGCCGGCAGAGTACGTGGAGGCAGCAGCGCAGACATTCGACCCCGCCGCCCTCACCATCGGCTTCGCGCGCCGCCTGGCCACATACAAGCGCTTCTATCTCTTGACGCGCCTGCCTGAACGGGCGGCGCACCTGCTCGGCGCGAGCGGGCGCCCGATCCAGTTCATCCTGGCGGGAAAGGCCCACCCCAAGGACAACGAGGCGAAGCAATCCTTCCAGACTCTCTTCGGGCTCAAGCGCCTGCCGGAAGTCTCGCGGCGCGTGGTCTTCCTCGAGGACTACGACCTGCACATGGCTCACCGGATCGTGGCCGGAGTCGCCTTGTGGCTCAACTTGACGCGCCCGCCGCTGGAGGCCAGCGGCACTAGCGGGATGAAAGCCGTGCTGAACGGCGGACTCCACCTGAGCGTGCTAGACGGCTGGTGGGCCGAAGCGTACGACGGGGAAAACGGATGGGCCATTGCTTCGCCTGAGGTGGACCCCCCGGCCCAGGACGACCACGATGCGCGCGCCATGCTCGACCTTCTCGAGCAGGAAGTCATTCCCCTCTTCTACGAGCGAGATGAAGACGGGATCCCGCGCCGGTGGCTCCGCCGCGTCAAGGCCGCGATGAAGAGCTTGATTCCCCGCTTCACTGCGGAGCGCATGCTGCGCGATTACATTGCCGGGCTGTACACTCGCGCTCCGGAACCGGCGGCCCCGCGCAGCGGTGAACTCGTTCAGAAACATGGGTGACGCTCTGATATGAGGCTCACCTAAGCAGAT
>JBBIUR010000120.1:0-8038 GCA_037440145.1 Myxococcales bacterium
CCGGAGGATTCACTGCGGGGTTCTGCACGTGATACGCACCGTGAATCTTTGTTGCCGTGAGGCCGGGATAACCAGGGCCCGTCGGGGTACCCGGAGGGAGCTGTGCCAGGCCCCGGTAGCTGAGGCCGATGCGGGCACCGCGCGTGTGACAGTGGGCGCACTGCTCGGTCGGGATGGCGCGCGTGATCTGGTGGACCCGCGGATGGCCGACTTCGCTCTTGTCGATCGTGGGATCCGCCGATTCGCTCCGGGCCTCGTTCGTGTAAACGACGTGGCACGCCGCGCAACCCTCGGACCGGTAGTTTCCTTCCTGGCCCTTTGCGCCGCGCATGGCGGCCCCGCGGGACCAGAGGTGGCAGCGGGTGCAAATCTTGCGCGGGACGTCGGCGTAATGCCGCGCAAAGGACGTCAAGGGAAGCGCGAGAAACGGCGACTCGTCCGGTACCTGTGCGAGGCTCGGCAGTGCGCCGGCTGAGGTCGGCACTTCCCCATCGTCGTCGGCAACGGGCACGTTGGCCCACTGGGCGGTCTTGTCCGGAAGCAAGCCGTTTTGGTAGCCGCCCCCGGCAAGGTGGCCGGCAGTTGTGGCCATCATGGACTTGACCACATCGCGCACGTACGAAGCGTGGCAGGACACGCCTGCCCCCGCCTGACCGCACGTGGAGTCAACCACGCGAAGGTTCGAGGGGTTGAGAAAGCGCAGATGCTCGCGATCGGGATAGTCGATGGGAAGTGTGGTCGCATCCTGCGGAAGGCGTGCACTCGGCTGCACATGTGCCGCCTCCTTCGCGTTCGCGTCGGGGTTGCCGGAGTGGCACTGGGTGCATCCGAGGGGATGCTTCGGGTGTGCGTCTTCGATACCCGCATGGCAATCGAGGCAATGGCCGCTCGCTGCGCGCGCGATGGCAGCCGGGTCAGTAGAGGGCACATCCGCGATCGGCGTCGCCCCTCCACAGCCCCAAAGGGTGAAGCCTCCGCACGCCCATGAGAGTACCGCAGCCTCGAGAATCCGGGTCCCCCGCACGAACTCCTCCCCCTCGCGAGAGGCGGTTTTTAGAGCGAAGCTTCGCCTGGCCCACTGACGCCGGTCAGCGCTTGCATTGACTGGCTTCCGCTCAGTCCCGGGTGGCCCTCGATCCCTACCAACCCGGCACGACGGGTTTGGACACGATACCCAGGGGCGGACGCGCAGGGGTAGTGCACCGGCAGGGGCGTATCCGGTGCGCAGCAACAAGCCGCAGACCCGATTGGGCCTGTTCCCGAGCGAGACTCCTCGGAGCCGCCCGAGACGTTGCAGTGCTCGATCTTGGTCAGTATTCGGGCCGACTCGGGTCATGGTGGCGTCTCCCTACCGTTCGGTAGGCATACCAGTCTGAGGATTGGGACGGCGATGGAGCTACGCGAGGCTATCGCGCGCTACTTCGAGCAGCGGCTGCCCGGGTGTCGGGATGCCGAGGTGACGCACCTCGTGCGGATTCCGGGCGGGGCGTCGCGGGAGTCGTGGTCGGTGGATCTCCGCTGGCGCGACGAGCATGGGGTCGAGCACCAGCAGGGGTTTATCATCCGCCGGGACCCGCCAGCGAGTCTGGTGAAATCGGAGCGGCGGATCGAGTTCGAGTTTTATCGATCCTTTTACGGAACCTCCGTGCCCGTACCCAAGCCACTATGGTTGGAAGAGGAGCACGGAGGCATTCTGGAGCGCCCGCTCTTCGTGATGGAGCGCATTGACGGGTGTGAGTCGCAGTTCCAGGCATTGTTGGATCCGGCGTTTGCGCCGTTCCGAGAGGGACTGGGCCGGCGGATGTACGAGATCCTCGGGGACATCGCGACTACGCCGATTGCGAGCCTGCCCGCGACGGCGGTTGTCGACGTGCCGCGCCCGGACGAATGCTGGCGCAGGGAGTTGGACTACTGGGAGCGGATGATCGACGAGCACGAGATGGAGCCGCAGCCGATTGCGCGCGCAGCGATTCGCTGGCTGCGGCGCAACCCGCCGCCGCCCGCGCAAAGGGTCACCGCGGTCCACGGCGATTTCCGCACCGGGAACTTCCTTTATCGCGGGTCGGAAATTTACGGCGTTCTCGACTGGGAGATGGCGCACTTCGGGGATCCCCTGGAAGACCTCGCGTGGTCGTTCATGAAGGCGTGGCAGTGGGCCCGCGACGGAAAGGTGGGCGGGGTAATCGACAGGGAGCAGGCGGTTCGCGTTTGGGAAGAGCGGACTGGCTTGCGGGCTGACCCTGAGGTCCTCCGGTGGTGGGACGTGTTCAGCTGTGTCAAGGCGCAGGGGATCTGGCTGACCGGGGCGCACGAGTTCGCGAGTGGCGCGGCATCCGACGTGTTGCTCGCGTTCACCTCGTATTGGCTCATCAACTCGCAAGACAAGTACACATTGGAGATGTTAAGGAGGTTGCCGTGATCCCTGAAGTGCCCACGGTCCTCGGCGGGCTTGCGCGCATTATCGCCGCCGACCTCGGGGCGGAAGTGCGGAGCGCGTACGCTGGCCTCACCGTCCAGCTCACCTCGGTGTTGCTGATGATGATTGCGCAGGAGTTCGACCGCGCCGCAGCGCGGCTGGCAGAGGAGAACCAGGCGCTGGTAAACCTCTTCCGGGACGCCGCGGATCAGGTGCCCGATGCACCCCTGCAGGCGGAGCTGCGCGCTGCGGCGGCTGAAGCGCCGGTGCCGTCTCTGTTCGTGAGCGAGTTGCGGCGGCGGAACCGGCAACTTCGCGCTTTGCTCATTCGTTTGCACGAGCGCGTGGAATCCCTGGAGGGGGATTCTGCGCGCGTGCTCGAGGAGAAGATTTGGGCAGAACTGATTGCCTCGACCCGCAGGCGCCACTTAGACCTGGCAAACGGCTAGGTGCATCAGCGGCAGCTCCGCAGGGCCGCGGGCCTTTGGACCAAATATCGAAGCCGAACGGGCAAACGGCGGAACTCCGCTGCTCACGGGCGGGTATCGCCCTCGCTCGATGAATCGGATGCGGAAATCTCCTTGATGGCCTTGCCGAACTCGCGGATGGCGCGCCCCAGCGAGCTGCCAAGCTCCGGGAGGCGCGATGCGCCGAAGAAGAGAACCGAGATCAGCAGGATCACCAGGAGTTCTTGGAATCCCAAGCCGAACATGCCACATACCCTACCACGGCTGCTTTTCGGGCGCACGGCGGGCTGGTGCTCGGCAGGTCCCTGAGGATCCTGGCTAGCAGTTCCGTACATTGGTCTGCGCCCGTTCGCCGTGCTTTCGGGGCAGAAATGTGCGAACATCCGCGGCTGCGGGGCCAGAACGAATCGGAGGGAATATGGGGCTGCGAGGCGCGGTAGGCGTTTCGATCCTGTGGGCGGCATTGTGCTTTTTCGGCTGCGGAGACAGTGCGTCGCCGCCTTCGCTCGATCAGCAGCTAGCCCAGGTGTTGCGAGAAGCGGGCATTGGCCCACTGGATCCCGGCCCATCGCCGCCACCAGCCAAGGTAGCACTGGGGCAGGCGTTGATGTTCGACAAAGAGCTCAGCGGCAACCGCGATATCGCGTGTGCCACGTGCCATCATCCGCTTTTGCACACAGGCGACGGGCTACCCCTCTCGATCGGTACGGGTGGGCGCGGCTTGGGCCCCGCCCGGGTCCGCGCCTCCGGGCGGCCCTTCATTCCGCGCAACGCACCGGAGATCTTCAACCGCGGCGCGCCCGAGTGGCGGACCATGTTCTGGGACATGCGCGTCGCCGGCGCGCCGGCCGTGGGCTTTGCCACGCCAGCGCGCGACCTGCTGCCAAGGGGACTGGAGAGCGTGCTGGCGGCGCAGGCGATGTTTCCGGTGACCTCGAGGGACGAAATGCGCGGGCAGCGAGGAGACCGCGATGTGTTCGGGCGGCCCAACGAGCTCGCGGAAATCCCGGATGGGGATTTGCGGGCGATCTGGGATGCACTGATGGCGCGCCTTCTGGCTATTCCGGGCTATGTTTCCATGTTTCTGTCTGCGTATCCGGAAACGCCCCTGGTCCAGCTAGGCTTTCAACACGCCGCAAATGCCATTGCCGCATTCGAGGTGGCGGCATGGACGCTGGTCGACAGCCCGTGGGATCGGTATCTGGAGGGTGACCTTTCGGCGCTGCCCGACGAAGCAAAGCGCGGAGCGCTCCTGTTCTTCGGAAAGGCGGGCTGCGCGCGGTGTCATTCTGGCCCCCTCTTCACCGACCAGCGGGCACACAACATCGGCGCTCCGCAGATTGGCCCGGGCAAAGGAGCAGAAGCCCCCGAAGATTTCGGCCGCGCGCGAGAGACGGGCGAGGACGCGGAGCGCTTCGCCTTTCGAACGCCGCCGCTCCGGAACGTCGCGCTTACGGGCCCTTGGATGCACGACGGGGCGTTTGCGACACTCGAAGCGGCCGTGCGCCATCACCTGGACCCTGCTCGCTCGTTGCGGAGTTACGACGTCAGCCAGCTGCCGCCTGAATTGCGAGAGACGTTCCGGGGAGACCCCGCGAGTATCCGCGCCATTTTGCAGCGGCTGGACCCCGCGGTTTCGGAGCCTTTGGAATTGTCCGACCGGGAAGTCAATCAGCTCCTCACCTTCCTGGAGGCGCTGACTGACCCACGGGCTGCCGACTTGCGCGAAGACATTCCGGCGTCGGTGCCGAGCGGCTTGCCGATTGCCGACTGATGGCCGGTGTTGCGCCCGTCAGGACCCGCTAAGGCGAGAGGCCGAGATCGCGCGCAATGAGCAGCTGGTGAATTTCCGACGTGCCTTCCCAGATCGTTCCGACCTTGGCGTCTCGAAAGTAACGTTCTACCGGGAACTCGGTCGTGTAGCCATAACCGCCGTGAATCTGAATTGCTGCGCCGGTGATGCGCACGGCGACTTCCGTTGCAAACCATTTCGCCATCGACACGCTGGCAGTCGCGCGCTCCCCGGCATCATAGAGATCTGCGGCGCGATGGATTAGCAGTCGCGCAGCCTCTAGTTCTGTGGCCATGCGCGCCAGCTTGAAGGCGATGGCCTGGTGGTTGCCGATGGGCTTGCCGAACGCGACCCGCTGCTTGGCGTAAGCGCACGAAGCCTCGAAGGCCGCTTGCGCCAGGCCCACCGATATGGAGGCCACATAGAGGCGGGTTTGATCCAACACCTGCATCAGTCGCAGCAGGTTGGTCCGCGGCCCGCCCAGGCGGGCGTCCTTGGGAACGCGGCAGTCTTCGAAGATCAGCTCGCCGGTTTCGGATGACCGCATGCCCAGCTTGGCGAGTTTGCGCCCGAGCTGGAAGCCAGGTGTACCGCGCCCCACGACATACAGGCCGATGCCCGCGGCGCGCTCGACGCCCGTGCGGCTGGCCAATTCGCTCGCCACAGCAGCTACCAGGAACTGGTCGCCGCACGGGCCGTTCGTGATGAAGGTCTTGTTCCCGTTGAGTACATAGGACTCGCCTTCGGCGCGCGCCGTGGTTTTGAGGTGAATCAGATCCGATCCAGCATCCGGCTCGGTCAGGGCGATTCCCACCAGCCGCTCGCCGTTCATCAGGGGTTCCAGCGCTTGGCGCCGCTGCTCGGGAGTGCCGAGCTTGAGGATGAGAGACGGCCCGACAACGCAGGGCAGGACCGACACCGCAAAGCCGCCGCACACTCGTGCGACCTCCTCGCCGATGATGCACTGCATTTTCGTGTCGCCGCCGATTCCCCCGGCTTCTTCGGGGACGCCGATGCGGAAAAATCCCAGCGCGGCCATGCGAGGCAGAATCTTCTCGCGCGGGAATCGCTCTTCGGCCTCGGCCTTTTCGACAAGCGACCGCAGTTCGCGCTCGCAAAATTCGCGCACGGTTTTTCGAAACATATCGTGCTCGCGATCGGCAAAGGCCATTCCCGCTACCGTCCTCTGGAGTTCGCATTCCTCGATCCCCCACACGCGCGCATGCGCGGGATCCAGCGGGGGACCTCGCGGCCGTGCTGTTCATCCGCGGCCCCGAAGCGGGCACCCATGCCCGGCTCTTCGACAAATACCGCGAACGGATGAAACGCGATTGCGAGACCGGCCCCGTAGGCGAGAACGACCCGGCTTCCGAACCAGAGCTCTTGCGCGGCCACCATAGCCACCGTGGGCGTGTGCCCCGGACCGCTAGTTACCAGATGCCGCGGCGGCGCTATGGGTGCAGGGGGGCCGCTGCCGCGGCGGACAAAACGGACGAAGAAATCCCGGAGTGTCGGAGCGGCGACCAGGAACAAGAAGACCCCGAGCCACTGCGGGGCCCGGAGGCCGATGAAGAGAGCTTGGCGCGGCCAACCCATCAGGCCGTACGGCACCGCGGCGACCGCCGTGCCGGGGACAACGACGGCAAAGACATTGGTACCGACCGCTGCAGCGACGTATCTGCGGCCGTTCGCGTCGTTCATGAGGGGCGATCCACTGGCGCTGCGATATACCACGGCAGACCCCGGGGCGCACATGCGGAGGTGCGGGCCTGCACCAATCGTTTCTGCCGCGTCCTTCCGTGCGGGGCCCAGCTCGGCGCCCGAGGCGGGCGGTGGGAGCTTGCAGTGCAGTCGGGAATCGTGCCAAGGGTGCTCGCGGGCGGGCAAACATGTCCGATCGCTTCGATGTCGCTATTGTCGGGGCAGGCCCTGGAGCGAGCATGGCCGCGTATTGCTTGGTTCGGGCAGGCCTGAGCGTCGTGATGTTCGAGCGAGGCGATGTGCCCGGGTCGAAGGCCATGTTCGGAGGCGTATTGTACACCCCGATCTTGGAAAGGTTTTTTCCCGGCTTCCCGGGCGAGGGATGTACCGAACGCTACGTCGTTGAAAAGCGGTTCGCAATCCTCGGGGAGGGGGATGAGATTGGAGTGACATTTCGCCTCCCCAGTTTTCCGCCCCCTTATTACAATCACTCGTTCACGGCGTTGCGCGCCCGCTTCGACCGTTGGCTGGCCACCAAGGCCGAAGAAGCCGGTGCCGTGCTCGTCGCGTCCACGGTAGTCGACGAAGTCTTGCTGGAGGCTGGGCGCGTGGTCGGGGTTCGGGCGCGGCGTGAGGCGGGCGAGGTGCGCGCCGCTGTGGTGGTTGCCGCCGACGGCGCGAACTCCCTGTTGGCGCAGCAAGCCGGACTGCGGGGAGAACTGCCGCTCACGGTGGTTTTGGGGGTGAAAGAGGTCCTCTCGTTGCCGCAAGAGGTGATCGAGGACCGATTCCAGCTCGAGGGCGACGAGGGGGCGGCGTGGGAATATCTAGGCGGCGCGGCCGTGGGCGGGGGCATGGGCGCGGCCTTCGTGTACACGAACCGGGACACTCTCTCCGTTGGGTACGGCTGCCCGCTGCGCGTACTCCAGGAGCTGCGCGTGTCGCCTCACGAGCTGCTGAACCGCTTCAAACTGCACCCCTGCGTCCGGCGAGTACTGCGGGGCGCCACCCCAGAAGAATACAGCGCGCAGCTTGTTCCGGAATTCCGCCGAGAGGACCTGCCACGCCTGGTAACTGATGGAATGGTGGTGATCGGCGGTGCGGCGGGCCTGGTCAACGCGAACCCCGTGTTCCACGAGGGCACGAACATGGCCATGGCATCGGGGGTATTGGCGGCACGGGCAATCCTCGAAGCGTTCCGGCGCGGCGATTTTTCCGCGCGCTCGCTTTCGGCATATGAGACCGGCTTGCGCCGGAGCTTTGCTTGGCGCGACACGATGCGTTACGAGAACCTGATGCGGGCGGCGGAGGCGCACCCGCACTGGTTCGCCCGATACCCGGAGCAATTGACTCGTATGGCGAAAATGCTCCTGGCGGTACGCGCATCGGATGCAGATTTCCAGGTGCCGAAACGGCAGCTCGAGCTCGACGTGACGGATTACTTCCTAGCTGAGATCGGGGTTTCCGCCTTCGTTCGGGACGTGGCTCACCTCGTCCGGGCGATTTTGTGAGGTACCGGTGGCCGGCGGGCCCACGCAATTGCGCGTCTATCTGTCTCCTCCGGTTGTCCTGGGGCGAGACGAAAAGCTCGCGCTAGACGTTGTCCGCATCAACGAAGCGGATCCACACCTGGCGATCGTGGACCAGCAGATTTGCCGTGGC
>JBBIUR010000120.1:8048-11187 GCA_037440145.1 Myxococcales bacterium
AGCCATGTACTGTGACCTGTCCGGTGGACAACTATTGTAGCGAGGCGGACGGGCGGACGACGATTTACTGGAGTAGTTGCGTCGAGTGCGGCGCCTGTCGGGTGGTCTGTCCCTATCGCAACATTGCGTGGAAGTATCCCGCCGGGGGCTATGGGGTGAGCTACCGGTACGGATGAGCGAGTCGGGCGCGGAGGTGACGCATGCGCATCAAAAGCCGAGCAGGCGACTTCCAAATGTCGGTCGACGAGATTGCGGTGGAAAACGGCGAACTCGTGCTCACGGGCAAAATGGGCGTCTGGCAGGCCAAGACCTACGTGAGCCCGGCCGACCTGCAGCAACTGCTTCGCGAGGTCAAGGTTCGCGGCAATGTCTTCGATTTCCTCGCTCTCTTCGCCTTTCGGTACCTTCGGGAACTGTTATCTCGCGGCCAGGGCGGAGCTGATCCGCTGCCCGGCGCTGAGGCCTGAGGGCCTGTGGTGCAGACAATCAGGTGATCCGGTACACTCGATACTCGACGCCGGGACCTGCTAACAGGCGGCCTTCTGCGGCGAAGCACGCCTGATTCAACCACGCATAGCGAGGATCTCCGGTCTCGAACCGCGGCTGCGTTCGAAAATATTGATCCGCATAATCCGTAGGCACGTTTTCCTCCAGGGCCCGGCGCACTTTATCGTTCATCTCCAGAAGTCCAAAATACGAGAGATAGATCGCGGCGCCATCGTCCGTCACGACCTGGGCGCGCACGTCGAGGCGCGCCCACCCGTCGGGCCCGAGCAAGAGCCAGTCTGCCCCTCCGGTCAAGATCGTGCCCCGGATCCGCTCGCCCTCACAGCGGCCGCCCGTAACTTCGGCGACCACGCGCTGGCCAAAAGGACCGTGGCCCACGACCAAAGGGGCTTTCAGGCTCGCGAAATAAGTGAGTTCGTACTCCCAGTGCACGGCACCCTCCTGTCTGCTTTTCCCCTCGTCGCGGTGCTGCTCGCGCTGCTCGCATCCCGGCGCGATATGAGTGCCCGATAAGGTTTGTCTTCGCCTCGGGCAGGCGAACTCGGGGCACGCGAGGCGAAGAGCTGATGAGCGAGCGCAAGCGAACCGCACCTCATGCTTGGATAAAGACGCCGTTGTGGATCAAGAAGCTCAGAACCGCAGCGGCCCGGCGCGCTCCGCGAGCTGGATCGAGGGCGCGGAAGGCCTGGATCTTCTCTGCATAGTGCGCGCGCCCCTTCGCGCTCAAAACGCGTGCGCCGTCTGCCTTTCGGACGCGAAAGCAGCGCTCGACTATGGAGTCGGGACCCTCACCCACGAAGGCACAAAAATCCGCGAGCGCTTCGAGTCGCTCGGGTTCCTCAGCTAGGGGATCTCCGCCCCAATGCTTGCGGAGCCCTTCACGCCACGTCGCCACGGACGCGCATGCGGCGATGGGTACTGCGGGGGTCACGCGTTACTCGGGCAGGTTGAGGCGGCGAGCCAGGTCGCGAATTTCCTTCTTGCGGTTCTCCAGCGGAGCCGGAGCTTGCAACATCTTGCTGCGCCTGAGTTCTTCGATCACCTTTGGGTCGCGGGGAAACGGCTTCCCATACTCGCCAAGGAAGTACTGGCCCTCGAAAGGCGGTCGCGGCCGCTGTCCGCCCGCCTCCACCGACTCAGCTCGATAGCCGACGTTGAGGACGTAGAGCGGGATCCAGCTGGCGGGCGGCTGCGTGTATTTGGCTACGACTTCCGGCACGAAGGCCGTCAGGCAAGCGCCAAGTCCCAGATCGAAAGCCATGAGGAGCCCCTGGCATGCCGCCACGCCGCAATCGAAGGCTGCGGCAATCGGATACGCTGGGCTCTGCGCGAGAGGCTTCAAGATTTGCGGGTAGACGACCTCGTCGACGAACTTGTAGCTCCAGCCGTGCGTTGGGTTCAGCGCCCCCACGTCAATCAGTTGCTTCAACCGTTCGCCTTTCACCTCCTCGACGACTGCCAGGTCACAGTAAAAATAGATGTGGACCGGCGCGAGCGAGATCACAATCGCCTGGACCGGGTTTTTCATCTTTTCCAAATCTTCAGCGGCGATGTCCTCGCGGCGAATCACGACGGCTTTCAGCCAGTGGGCATTCACAGCGCAGGAAGCAATCAAGCACGCTTCTAGGATTTTCTGGATCTTTTCGATCTCGACCGGCCGGTCGGGCTCGAAGTAGCGGATCGACCGTCGAGTGCCAATGAGTTCCTGGTATTCCATGGCTGGCTCCGGCGTGCAAAGTTAAGCGGCCTGCCGCCGCGCCGCTTTCGCGCCGTGCCATTTGGCCATGTGATCCCGGTGTGTCGGCAGATACGCTCCTGGCCGGTAGTACTTGTCGTAAAACTCCAGTTCGATGTGCTGAGCTTGGACGTACGCATAGAGGACCATCGGGTCGACATGTGCTGGGAAGCGGCCGTAAGTTTCCCAGATATACGTGCAGATGTCCTTCGCGCACTCGACCGTCTTCTCGGGAGTTCTCGGAACGCCGCGGAGGAAGTCCGCGCGGTTCAAATACGGCGCGGCTTTTTCGCTCGCGGGGTTGAACGTTCCCTGCGGGCCGAACTTCCTTTCCACGACCGCGTCGACCGCAGCGCGCATATCGCGAAAATAGGGCGGGCGGTAGCTTTCAAATAGCCCGTCGACGCCCACCGGGTGCGGCATGCTGCGGGGATCGCCGGCGTGCTCGAACCGGAACCCGAGCCCTTCGGTGAGCGGCGTGCCCCCCATGGCGACGAGGCTGGTCACTCCCCCGAACAGCCAGCCACCGAGGCCGAGGGCTTGCTCGGCGAGCAAAATGTTGTGGCCGATAAAGCCCGCTTCTACGCATGTAGCGATCATGAGAGACCGCTCCACGTAGGAAAGGGGCACAGGGTTGTTCTCGTCGAGATGCCGCTCCCGGATCCAGCGTTCGTTTCCGCACGGGCGGTAGTCGTGCGAGTCGTCGACGATGCAGGCTCCCAGGTCACACATCAGCATGATCCCGTTGATCATCTCTTCGGTGATATCGGTAACCGGCATGAAGAGCGTGGTCCCCGGCATGTTGCAGTTCCAGAGGTTGAACGACATGATCGCCATCGTGTTGCGGGGGAGGTCCAGGCGGCCCCGCAGCTGCTGAGTACCAACGGCAGCGATATC
>JBBIUR010000121.1:0-11169 GCA_037440145.1 Myxococcales bacterium
CGACCGAGCCCAGGTACCGGCGCACAAGATCCGGGTGTTTCTGCACCGCCTCCGAAAACGGGCAAAAGATGATCCCGAGCTGCGCGAGCTTTTCCTGAAATGTCGTGGCCACCGAGACGCTGTCGAATACCGCATCCACCGCCACACCGGCGAGCAGCTCCTGCTCCCGCAGGGGAATTCCCAGGCGCTCGTACGTGCGCAGTAGCTCCGGGTCCACTTCGTCGAGGCTCTTGGGGCGCTGCCCCCGCGACTTCGGCGCCGCGTAGTAACTGATGTCCTGGTAGTCGATGGGCGGGTAGTGGACATTCTGCCAGGTCGGCTCGCGCATCGTCCGCCAGTGCCGGTACGCCTTGAGCCGCCACTCGAGCAAAAAGGGCGGCTCGTTCTTCTTCGCCGAGATCGTCCGGATTACGTCCTCGTTCAGACCGCGCGGAACGATGTCCGCCTCGATGTCGGTATAGAACCCGTGACGGTACTCGCGGCTGACGAGTTCTTCGATCTTGCTCGCTGGGGTCGGCATGGTGCAACCCTCCTTTGCCGGAGTCGGCGACTGGCGGCGCGAACCCCACCTCACCCGGAGAGCGAGGGCCGGCTGGCTTTCGGAGCCGCCGCCCCGCGCGACGGGGCCGCGGCCATCTCCGCCAGCGTAATCCCCTCTAGCGCGCGCCAGACCGCTCCGTTGATCTTCTGCCAGCGAGTGCGAACCGGACAGCAGCCCTCGTGCTCGCAATCTTCGGGCTCGTCCGCCGTGCAGGCCGTCAGCGAAACCGGCCCTTCCAGCGTGCGGATTATGCGCGCAATGGAAATTTCCTCCGGCGGGCAGGCCAGCGAGTAGCCGCCTTTGACGCCCCGATGCGAGACAAGCAACTTGCCACGGGCGAGCACCCGCAGAAGCTTGCTGACCGTCGGCAGCGGCAGTCCGGCACTTGCTGCCGCTTCCGCGGCCGTGTGCACGCGCCCGGGATCGGCAGCCATGTAACTCATCAGGACCACCCCGTAGTCCGTCAGCCGGCTCATTCGAATCATCGCGGCAACCCTTCGCCGAAATCAGACCAAGGCAGTCTACTTTCATTACCAGATGAACCCCACCATGCAACCCCCCCTTCGGGTCGTCGGGGTGCCGGCGCTCCCAGTACGACCGCCGACGCCGCGACCCCTCCTCGCGGCCGGGCGCCAGCCGCGGAGCGAACATCTTGACCCGGCGCGCCCATGCCGGCTACCGAACCGGCAATGGCGTCGCCGCCCCGCGCGGAGAGAGCGTTCTGGAGGCGGGCTCTGCGCTCGCCGGGAGTCCAACTGCTCGTCCTGATCGTCGCCGCAGCGTTCCTTTTCGGCGAAGCGATCGCAAAGCAGGGCGGATTCGAGCCCCTGCGGCATCGGCTGGGCGCAATCGCGCCGCTCGTCACCGTCCCCGCCCACGCCGCCATCGCGATTTCCCCGCTCCCGAGCGAAGTGATCGCAGTTGGCAACGGACTCTGCTACGGGTTTTGGCAGGGTGCGCTCCTGAACTGGCTCGGCTGGATGCTGGCGGCGCTGGTCCACTAGGCCCTTGCGCGGCGAGCCGCGCGCAACCTGGATGCCGACGCCTGGCTCGCTCGTGCGCCGCAGTGGCTGCGACGCTTCCCCGCGCACCACCCTGCCTTTCTCGTCTTCGGCCGATGGATCCCCTACGGCCCTCAGCTCGTGTGCACCGTGGCCGGAGCGTATCGGGTCCCCCTGCGCCGCTTCGCATCCTGCACCGCCGTGGGCATTGCCCCGAGCGCGTTTTTCTTTTCAGCGGTCGCATCCTGGCTGGGCTAGAAGCCGCTCCTCAGGCAGGACGCGCCGCCGAGAGCGCACCGCAGCGAGATCCGCGAGGCGAACTCTCTCCTGCGCCCCTCCCCGGTGGCGCCTCCGCCGCTGGGCGGCCACCCCTCCAGGGGCAGCGGGCCGAAAGGAGGCCGGCGGCGCAGACTGCCGGTCGCGATGCGCTCCTCGAGCGCACGGCACTGCCGGAACGGGCATCAGCCGAGAAACCGAGCGCGAAGGCCCTCGTCGGGGATCGCACACCGCTCTCGCTTCCCGAACCACCGGTAGCGGTTGCGGGCGACGAGCCGGTACAGTGCATCGCGCAGAACGCACGGGATCGCGCGGGCGAAAAGGGCCAGCAGCGGCCACGGCCAGCGCAAGTAGCGCCCGATTCGAAGCAGCGCCTCGCTGCCCGTGACGATCGCCCCGCACTCCGCGAGCGCAACGGCATCCGCGGCCCCCGGTGCCGCAGGCAAGCGCCCGATCAGTTCCTGTGCTGTCGGCGATTGCAGCGAGGCGAAGCGCAACCGCCCGGCCCGATCGCGGCGCGCAATGAACCGGACTGCGCGACTGCAAAGGTTGCACGTGCCATCGAACAAAACCACTGGCCCCGCGTCCATGGCGACCAGCCTACGGCGGACGGGGAGAAGAATCCACCGGGGCGGCCCGGTCCGCCAGCGGGGGGGCGGCGGCGGGACCGAGCCAGGCAACGGAGAACACGCGGCGGAGTCGCCGACTCCGGCGCGCGCCGTGCGGGGCGATTGCCCGGGCCTCGGCGAAACGAAAGCCAGCGCGGAACTAGATGCAATTCGTCGCGGCCGGGATCCGCAGTAGCCCTTGGCCGCTTCCCCTGGGCGCGCTCGCTCTCCACCAGCACGCGCTCATCACACGCGAGAAGGCCGATCGGCGCATCGATCCCGCAGAAGAGCACCGCCCGGGCGGCGGGGAGCGACGCACCCCTTGCACTTTGGGGGTTGCGGCGTTCCGCGAACGCCTTTAAGGTGGCGCGGACAGATCGCCCGGTGGTTGATGCCTCGGACCCCGACGGACGAACTCGATCTGGCTGCGGCGGACCCGCGCGTGTGGACGCCGGATGCGCTGCGCCAGGTCGCCCGCCGCGCGTTGGGGGATCGGCTCTGCATCGTCGTCTCCAACCGCGAGCCTTACGTGCACCGCCTCGAAGGCGGCGAAATCGTGTGCGAGCGCCCGGTGAGCGGCGTGGTGGCGGCGCTCGAGCCGGTGATGCGCACCTGCGGCGGCACGTGGGTAGCGCACGGATCTGGCAGTGCAGATCGCGACGCCGTGGACGAAAACGACCGCGTCCGCGTTCCGCCCAGCAGCCCGCGGTACACGCTGCGGCGGGTGTGGCTCTCCAAGAGCGAGGAAAACCATTACTATTACGGCTTCGCCAACCAGGGCCTGTGGCCGCTCTGCCACATCGCCTACCAGCGCCCCGTCTTTCGCGCTTCGGACTGGGACGCGTACTGCCGCGTGAATCTCCAGTTCGCCGACGCGGTGCTGGGCGAGATCGGAGACCGCAAGGCCGTCGTCCTCATCCAAGACTACCACTTCGCGGTCTTGCCGCGCCTATTGCGGCAGGCCAACCCGGACCTCCTGATCGCGCAGTTCTGGCACATCCCGTGGCCGAACCGCGAGACGTTCCGCATCTGCCCTTGGGCCGAACAGATCATCGACGGCCTGCTCGGCAACGATTTGCTCGGCTTCCACATCCGCTATCACTGCCAGAACTTCCTCGAGACCGTAGCGAGCACCGCGGAGGTACTCGTCGACCACGAGGCATCGTCGGTCCTGCGCGGCGGCCACAGCACCCTGGTGCGCCCGTTCCCGATCAGCGTGGACATCGAGGATCTGAGCCGGCGCGCGGCATCCCCCGAAGCAGCGCAGCGCGCGGAAGTGCTGCGACACCAGCTCGGTCTGCGCGGCCAGCGCGTGCTGCTCGGCATCGACCGCCTTGATTACACGAAGGGCATTCCGGAGCGACTGCGGGCTTTCGAGCGCCTCCTCGAAGCGCACCCGGAACACCTCGGCAAAGTTTGCCTGGTGCAGATCGGCGCGCCGAGCCGCACGCGCATCCCCGCGTACCAGGCGCTGGCAAGGGAAATCGAGTCGCTCGTCGAAGAGATCAACTGGCGCTTTGCGCAGAACCGCTGGACCCCGATTCTCTACCGTGTCGCCTCGCACACCTCGGAAGACATCCTCGCCCTCTACCGCCTGGCGGACGTGTGCGTGGCGAGCTCGCTGCACGATGGCATGAACCTGGTCGCCAAGGAGTACGTCGCCGCGCGGGCCGATGGAGATGGCGTGCTTGTCTTGAGCCGCTTCACGGGCGCCGCGCGCGAGCTGGATCAGGGCCTGCAGGTGAACCCCTACGCCGTGGACGAGATGGCAGCTGCATTGGACCAGGCTCTCCGAATGCCGGAA
The DNA here is from genome assembly GCA_037440145.1 of Myxococcales bacterium. Taxonomy (GTDB): domain Bacteria; phylum Desulfobacterota; class Binatia; order HRBIN30; family BPIQ01; genus JBBIUR01. Next base: position 4,231 of record JBBIUR010000121.1, read on the forward strand.
CCGGAGCGGCGGCAGCGGATGGAGGCCCTGCGCGAAACCGTCCGGCGCAACAACATCTACCGCTGGGCCGGAAAAATGTTCGTACAGCTCGGCCGCATTGCGCTGCGCCGGGCAGAGATCCCCGTACATGGCGGCAGCGCCAGGGCATCGGAAAACTGAAAGGGGAGCTGCGAGCAGGCAAGGCCCGCTGTCCGCGCGCGGGGCAGCGCGCTACCCGTGAGGAAGCTCTTTCCCGCTCTCCTATCGCTTTCCCTCGGCGCGTGCGTCCCCGCGCGAGAGGTTCTCACCGTGGCGGTTGCGCTGTTGCCTGGCGAGCTTCCGGCCTATCGAAGCGTGATCTCGGAGTTCGAGCGCGAGACGGGGACGCGCGTCGTCGTGGTACCCCAGCAATACGCCGATATCCGGCGCGCACTTGCCGCGGAGGCTCTCGCCGGACGCGGCACGCTCGATGTCGTCGAACTCGACGTCTACTCCCTGGCCATGTCGGCGCGCGACGTCGCACCGCTCGACGAAATGGCCTTGGGCGAAGCCCTGCGCGCGCTCTCCCCGAAGGCCCTGCGAGCGGGAAGGTTCGACGGCTTGCGCTATCTTCCACACCGCATCTCGTGGCAGGCACTGATCTACAATCGCGCTGCGCTGCAGCGGGCGCCAGAGACCTGGGAGGAACTGCTGGCCGTGGCGCAGAAGCACCCCGGCCAGATCGGCATCAAAGGCGCGCTGTACGAAGGCCTGACGTGCGACCTGCTGCCATTCGTATGGGCCGCAGGGGGCTCGGGGGAATCGTTCGAGGAGCGCGGAGCCGAGCGCGCCCTTGCGTTCCTCGCCGCCCTCGCGCCGTACCTGCACCCGCAATCGCAAGTGTTCAAAGAGGCCGGGATCGCGGAAGCGATGGCGCGCGGCGAAATCGTCCTGCACCTGAACTGGCCTTTTGCGATGTCACTCTTCGCAAGCCAGGGCCTCGCACCGGGTGAAATCGCCTCCGCCCCGCTGCCGCGCGGGCCGAGCGGAAGGGCCACGGTCCTGGGCGGCGGCTATATCGGCATTCCGCGCAGCGCCCCCCACCCCGCCAGCGCGCTGCAGCTCGCCCAATTTCTGATCGGGCGCCGCGCCCAAGAGCGGCTGCGCGCAGAGCTCGGCTGGTTCTCCGCGCGCACCGATATCCCGGTGGGCGACGGAGGCGAGTTGCTCGCGGGCTTTGCGCAAATGCGCGACGAGGTCCGGCCGCGGCCCGAGCGCCCGGACTACCTGCGGCTCAGCCGCGAATGGCAGGAGGCCGCTCGCGCCGTGCTCTTCGAGCACCGCGATCCGCGCGAGGTTCTCGCTGCGGCCGCGCAGCAGTGGCGCGCAGCCCGGAGGGACGCGCCGTGAGGCAACTGCCGGGGGCGCCGCGCCGCGGGCGCGCTGCCGCATCGCTCGCGCTGCCGATGATCGCGTATTTCGCTTTGTTCCTCGCGTACCCCACGGCGCACGCCGTGCGGCTCGCCTTCACCGACCCATTTTCCGGTGCCTTTCCCAGCGCGGAGAACTTCCGCCTGCTCCGAGCCGACCCGCTCTTCTGGCGCGCTCTGGCCAACAACGCGATCCTTCCAGCGCTGAGCGTGGCGCTGGAGGTGATTCTTGGCCTCGCCCTGGCGCTCTTCCTTTCACTGCGGTTTCCCGGCAGGCGCTTTCTCCGCACTGCCGTCATCGTCCCCTTTGCCCTACCGGAAATCGTCTTCCTGACTGCGATGCGCTACGTCTTCGCACCCCGGGGGTACGCAAACGGCGCCCTGGTGCTCCTGGGCCTCCCGCCGGTGGAGTGGCTGCTTCCAGGCCGCGTGGCGACTCTGGCGACCGTGGTGGCCGCCGATGCGTGGCGCGTGACCCCAGTGGTCTTCTTGCTGTTTCTCGCAGCCCTGGCATCGATCCCCGAAGAAATCGGAGAAGCGGCGGTTCTGGACGGAGCCACCGGGTGGCGGCGGCTGGTGCACATCACGCTCCCGCTGCTGCGCCCGGCGCTGCGGGCAGCCTTGCTCCTGCGCGGCGTCGACGCGCTGCGCATCTTCGCCACCCCGCTGGTCGTCGCCGGAGCGGAGGGGGCGCCGGTGCTCTCCACCTACGCGTACCACCAGTGGTCCGACTACGGTAACGAAGGGATGGCAGCCGCGGCGGCGACCGCGCTCGCGCTGCTGAGTGCGGTGTGCGCGGCACCGCTGCTCCGGCGAGAGGTGCGAAGGTGAAACGGGGGCCGATTCTCCTGGCCGCAGGGCTTGTCGTGGTCGCGGCCGATCTGCTGCCTTTGGCTCTGGTCGCAAAGCAAGCGTTCACACCCGAGGCAGAGAGCTTCGCCTGGCCGCCGACGTGGATTCCGGCGACTCTCACCGCGGACAATTTCCGCGCGCTGCGTTCGGCGGCGGAACTCGAGTACGGATTCTTTCTCAGCGGCACCGTAGCCCTGTGCAGCGCGCTCGGCACGCTTTCGCTCGCCCTGCCGGCCGCGTGGGTCTCCGCCCGCCATCCCCGGCTCGACCGGCCCCTCGACGCCTTGATGGTCGTCGCGCGCGCCTTCCCATCGATTGCGCTCGCCGTACCGCTGGCCGCGCTGTTCGTGCGCGCGGGTCTTTACAACCACCCGGCCGGTCTGGGCCTTTGGTTCGCTCACACGCTGCTCGGGTTGCCGTTCGCCTTTCTCGTCCTGCGCACGGGCTTCGCCAGCGTGCCCCGCGAGCTGGAGGAGGCGGCACTGCTGGACGGCGCGACGCCGCTCGGCGCCTTCTGGCGCGTGAGCCTGCCACTGGCGCGCTCTTCGGTGGCCGCTGCTGCAGTCCTTGTATTCCTGGTGTCGTGGGACGAGTTTGCCTACGCGCTGCTCTTGCAGGTGACCAACCGACCGCTGCCGCCGCTCTTGTACTATCTCGCCGCGTTCGGACACCCCGGCATGGCCAGCGCAATGGCGGTGGTCATGCTCGTGCCAGCACTGGCCATCATCGCGCTTCTCGAACCCGCGCTGCGCGCGGGGGTGCTGGCCGGAAGCGGGCGCTGATAGCGAAGGCGGAATCCCGCGGAGTGTGGAAACGCTTCGGCCAGCTGGTGGCCGTGCGCGACTTCACGCTGGGCGCCGGAGACGGCGAGCTCGTCGCCATCCTGGGCCCGTCCGGGTCTGGCAAATCCACGCTCCTGCGGCTTGCAGCGGGGCTCGAGGAACTGACCGCTGGTGCCATTTACCTGAGCGGGTGCCGCATTGATCCCCTGCCCCCCGCGGCAGCGAGACGTAGCAATGGTATTTCAGAACTATGCCCTCTACCCGCACATGAGCGTGCGGGAAAACATCGAGTTCCCGCTGCGCATGCGGGGAATTCCCCGCGGGGCGCGGCGGCGCCAGGTCGACCGGGTCGCCGAGCTGCTCGAGCTGGGCGATCTCCTCGATCGACTGCCGGCCCAGCTCTCGGGCGGCCAGCGGCAGCGCCTCGCGCTCGCGCCTGCCCTGATCCGCGAACCCGCGCTCTTCCTCCTCGACCAGCCGCTTTCGAACCTCGACGTGCGCCTTTGGCTGAGCGTGCGCCAGTACGTGCGCGAAGTGCAGCGGCGCCTCGGGGTGACGACGCTCTACGTCGCGCACGGCCAGACCGAAGCGATGACCCTTGGAGACCGCGTGGTCGTGATGCATCGAGGCATGGTACAGCAGGTCGGCACGCCCGCGACCATCTACGAGCGACCCGCCAACGCATTTGTCGCCAGCTTCGTCAGCAACCCTCCGATGAACCCCCTGCCTGGAGCACACGGGGACGGCGTGCTCCAGGTGGAAGACCAGCGGCTCCCTCTCGGGCCCGAGGTGCGCTCTCGGGCAGCGAACCTGGGCCCGCGCCTCCTGGTCGGCGTGCGGCCCGAGGCATTCGATGCCGGGCGCGAAGGCACCGCCCCTGGGCTTCGCCGCGGTTTCCGACCCGAGCACCGTGGAAATCCTCGGCAGCGAAACCCTGGTGCGCGCCCGCGTGGGCGCGCGCTGGGTCGCCGTGCGCCTCTTCGGCATCGCGCGGCGGGTGCCGCCGCTCGTAGTGGCCCCGCCCGACCGGCTTCACTTCTTTCCGGCCGAAGCTAGTGGCCCCCAGAGCCGCGACTCCGGGTTGGAGCAGTCCGGCGCGAAAGTCGATGACCTGCAGAGGCAGGCGGAAACCATGCTCGCGCAACGCGCGGATGGCTTCATGGAGGTCGTTCCGTTTCCTTCTCGAGACCCGTACCTGGTCGCTCCATATCTGGCTCTGCGCCTTGCGCGGGATGTCCGGGTGGCCTTGACGATCGCGCGCGCTCCCCGTCGATCCCCTGCTGCACGATCAGGGCTTGCTTCGCGCGCCCCCCGGCCACGCGCTCGATCCTCCCGGCCACCAGCGCTTGCGCGGGCAGGCCGCGCCACCTTGGCGCGCACGACCTCCACGGCCCTCCCCTTGTACTCGCCGCCCGCACGCACGCAGATCGCGCTCTTTTCGAGTGCGACCTCCGCGCCTGTTCCCCTGAAGTCGTGCCGCTGCTAGGCCTCTTTGCGGGCAGATGGGTTGCGTCGTCGACCGCCCGCATCCCGGCCTGCGAGACGATGGCAAACGCGAGCACTGCTATTCCAGGCGCGGCACCTCCACCACCTCGGCTCCCTGCGGCACCTCGAAGTGGAAGACGCTGTCGTCGATGCCCGTGTTCCGCCGGATGTCGTCGAAGCGCAAGCGCGTCGTGTTGCCCAGGGGATCGCGGACCTCGGCGAGGCGGATGTCCGCCGTGGCGCGGTCGACGCCGAGCCGCAAGCTGCCGACGTCGGCGGCGTCTCGCGGCCGCAGCCGCAGGTAAACGAGATCGGCAGTTCCGCTCTCGAGAGTCACATCGAAATCGCGGGTGATTTTTCCGAGCCCGGTGAGAAACGATACCGGCGTGCTGGAGCGAAAGGCGCTCTCGAAGGAAGCCTTGAGCACCTGCTTCTCTTCGGGCTGGTAGAGCCACAGAGTCCTGCCGTCGGCGACGATGGTCTGCGGGTGGTCGTTGGTGAACTCCCACCGCATGCGGCCCGGCCGCTTGAACCGCAGGGAGCCGCGCGCCGTGAGGGTTTTGCCCAGGCTGGCCATGTCGATTTCCTGCGTGACCTGGGCGCTGAGGTCGAGTGTCGCATCGTAACGGGCTTGCAGCCGCCCGAGGATCTCGGCGAGCTCCGGCGTAGGCGCCGGCGAGGCAGCGAGTGCCATCGCCGCTGCCACCGAGACACGCCAAGCCCTCACGCCTCCTCCTCGTCCTCGCCAATATGCCGGGCGAGGACCTCTCGCGGCCGCCCTCCCTCGGCTGGAGTCACGATGCCCTCGCGCTCCATCCGCTCGATCATCCGCGCAGCCCGGTTGTACCCGACGCGGAGCCGGCGCTGCAGCCACGAAATCGATACCTGGCGGCTCTCGCGCACGAGTTTCACCGCAGCCTCGTACAGCTCGTCGTTCAGATCCTCCTCGGGCAGCCGTGCACCCTCTTCTTCCTCCTCCTCGCTCTCCAGCAAGCCCAGCGCGTAATCGGGCGCGCCCTGCCGCTTGATAAACTCCACGATTCTGCGGATTTCGTTCTCGGAGACAAAACCGCCGTGCAACCGCTGGACGCGTGCGCTGCCCGGCGGCAGGAACAGCATGTCCCCGCCTCCCAGAAGCCGCTCGGCACCGATGTTGTCGAGAATCGTGCGGGAGTCGACCCGCGAGGTCACCTGGAAGGAGATCCGCGCTGGGAAGTTCGCCTTGATCAGGCCCGTGATCACATCCACCGAGGGCCGCTGCGTCGCCAGGATCAAGTGGATGCCGGCGGCGCGCGCCTTTTGCGCAAGGCGCGTGATCGGCTCCTCTACCTCGCGGCCTACGGTCATCATCAGGTCGGCCAGCTCGTCCACGATGACCACAATGCGGGGCATGTGTTCGTGCCGCGGCGCGCCCTCGCCCTCGGGGGAACTTTCGGCCGGCTCGGGAACCTCGCCTTCCTCTACCACGTCGTCCAGCACGATGACGCCGGCCTTGCGCTCCGCCTCCTCTCGCTCGACCAGCCGATTGTAGCTGTCGATATGCCGCACCCCTTTCTCTTTCAGCAACCGGTAGCGGTCGTCCATCTGCCGGGCGAGGTTCTTCAGCACGCTCACCGCTTTTTTCGGGTCGGTGACCACAGGCACCAGCAGGTGCGGCAGGTCTTCGTACACCGAGAGCTCGAGCATCTTCAGGTCGATCATCACGAAGCGCACGTCGCGCGGGGAAGCCTTGTACAGAATGCTGACGATCATGGCGTTGATCGACACGGATTTCCCGGTCCCCGTGGCGCCAGCGATCAGCAAGTGAGGCATCCGGGCCAAGTCGGCCACCACGGGGTTCCCCGTGGCGTCCTTTCCCAGCGCGAGCGGCAAGGCCCCCTCGGCGCGGGTGAACGCCTCGCTGTCGAGGAGCTCGCGCAAGCTCACGTGCTCGCGCCGGGTATTGGCCACCTCGATTCCCACCACGGCCTTGCCCGGCACGGGTGCCAGCACGCGCACTCCCGGAGCGCGCAGCGCCATGGCCAGGTCGTCTGCGAGGGTGACGATCCGGCTCACCTTGACTCCGGGAGCTGGCTCGATCTCGTACGTGGTGATCACCGGGCCCGGCCGGACAGCGACCACTTTTCCCTCGACGCCGAAGTCCGCGTCCTTCGCCTCCAGGATTTCCGAACTCCTCCGCAGCGCCTCCTCGTCCACGCGCCGGTCGCTCGGCGCCGGCGCGTCGAGAAAGGTGAGGGGGGGCGGCTGATACGCGCGGTCGCTCGCAAACCGGAACTCCTCCTGCACCGGCGCGGCCTTTCCCTTCCGCCGCGGCGGCTCTTCGGCGACAACGATCACGGGCTCGGCACGCCGCGGCGGCTCGGGCACAGGGCCTTCCGCGGCTGCCGCCTGCCGCCGCGCCGAACCAGGCCCTGTATCTGTTCATCTTTCTG
>JBBIUR010000122.1:0-11136 GCA_037440145.1 Myxococcales bacterium
ACTGCGTAGCTTTCGAGCCGGTGATCGCGACGGCTCGTCCTTGAGCGGCACCGGGAACCCCGGGATTGGAGGCGGGCGCGCTGGTTGACGGGTCGGAATGCGGGCGGAGCTGCCGGCCGGATATTCCTTTCCTGAGTCGGAAAGTCAAACCAGCACGCGTTACCGCCAAGGCGACCTGGGCTCCAGCACGGCCCGCTGCTGTGGCGGAGTTTTTGGAGTTTCGCCCCGGGGCTCGCGTGCTTGGGCTTCAGGTTGCCAAGTCCTTGAAGCCACAAAGGCCTTGTTCAGCGGCGCCACAAGTACTGCACGGTCCCGGCTCAGGAGCCACGCGGCTCGTGTGGACCGCGAAGGCGGAGAGCAAGCGCGTGACCCGGTCGCTCCGACAGAACCGGCATATCTGCCGGTCGGCATCGCGCGCGGATGCCGTGAATTCTTCGAACCTTGCACCGCAATCTTCGCATCGGTATTCGTAGATGGGCATCCGTTACTCCTCCTCCGGCTCAGTAGCGTTCCAACGCCCGCCCGTCACCGATTTCGTGCCAGGGCAGAGGGCGACAGTGGCCACAGCGGGGCGGCCCCGGCGGGTACGTTTGTTACGCCGCCTGTCGGCACGCCTTCCGGCGCTGAGGACGGCGATGGTTTCGCGTCGACACCCGTCTGCGCCGCCACCGCGCCAGCCAGTGCCCGTGGATGAGCACCGCCGCAGCAGGTAGCACATGAAACTACGTCCCCCAAAGTGAAACTAGGGGTGGAGGATGCGGACGGCAGTGGCTTGGGGGGCGCGGTCGGGTGCGGCCTCGAGGAACAGGACCTCGACAGGGGTGCCGACCTCGAGGGTTTCGAAGTCCCCGTTTAGCAGGCTGTGCTTGTGAAAGTAGACGTGCCGGCCATCGGTGGTATCGATAAAGCCGTAGCCCTCCTCGGGGAAAAGCTGGACCACCCGGCCGGTCGGCGGCGCCTCGTGGCTTTTCACTTCTCCGCGCTGGCGCCGGGCGTAATCCTCCAGTTGTCGCGCCGCAGCATTGAAAGCATCGCGGATCGCTACATAGACGTCCGCGTGCTCGTGGCGCTGATGCGGTTCCCGGTTGACCACGAGTTCGGCGCCGGGAACCGTGAGGTCGAGGCTGACGTGATACAGTTTCCCCTTATTATGCCGCCGGTGCGGCGACTCGACGACCACGCGGCAGCGCGTCAGCCGTTCGTAAAACCGCTCCAGCTTGGCGGCATGCTCGCGGATGGTCTGTTCAATGGCTGGCGAGGGGCGGAGTCCCCGAAACGTGATTTGCAGCGGAATCTGCATCGTCTTCCTCCTCGCTGGCATTTTTCGGCGAACACTCTGGGGTGGCCGCCTGGCCTCCACCCGGAGGGGCGGGAACGCGCACTCGCGTTTCCACTCCAAGCTGGCCCCGCACTGCATCGGCCCGAGGGGCCGGGACCCCGCAGTCTCCGGCGACGAGCCCCGGCCTTCTTGCACTTCTTGCACCCCGGAACGGGATTGCCCGGGAAGCACCGCCTTCGGCTCTCCCCGCGCGGCAACCCACCGTCGCGACGTGGTGTACGCTACACCCCGCAAACCGGCCTCTCTCTACCATTGCAAGGCCTGGGACGCTAGACGGTGGGCGGCCGGTCCCGCCACATCCCGGAGACGACCCCCGAGGGCCGCGGAACCCGTGCTAACTCTCGACCTTAACCGGTGGGGCGCCAAGCTCCGCGATGTTTCGGCCATAAGCCGCAATGGCGGGCAGTTCGCCGGAGGTCGGCTTTTCCCGGCGGCGGCGCATGGCTTCCGCCGCGTACGGCGCCAGCGCCTCGGCCTTCCTGGCCTGGTATTTTTCTTCACGCTCCCGGAACTCCGGGAGCACCTCGCGCGCAAAGAGTTGCAGCGACTCGCAAATGTCCTCGTGCCGGTTGTTGCCACCCTGCTGGATGAAGATAACCTGGTCCACCCCGATCTCTTCGAAGGCCCGCAGGCGCTCGCGGATGTGCTCCGGCGTGCCAATGGCGGTCGACCCCGCGGGCAGCGCGAGCGGGTTCCGGAGAAATTCCTTGTAAATATCGGTCCGGCCTGGCACGTGCGTCCCGAACAAGTAGTAATGTGCCAGGGCAAAGCCGAAGAACTGAAAACCGGGCAAGCCCCGGCGCTCAGCTTCCTCCCGATCGCGGTGGCACATGAAGCCGGTGACCATGGCTACGTTCGGATTTACAGCGCGGCCGATCGGCACGCACTCGCGCTTGAAGGTATCGTAGTAATCGGTTACCCACAGCCGCGCCTCCTCTGGGTCCACGAACGCGAACGTCAGCGCCCCGAGGCCCAGCTTCGCAGCGAGGTGGATTGTCTCTCGCGTCGAGCACGCCAGCCACATCGGCGGGTGGGGCTTCTGCACCGGCTTCGGCACGACGTTCCGCGCCGGCATCGAGAAGTACTTGCCCTGGTGCCCCGGATACGGCTCGTCGCTCAGCATGCGCGCCACTTCGGCAGTTGCCTCCCGCCACATGGCGTGTTTTTCGGCCGGGTCGATCCCGAACCCCTCGAGCTCGACTCGAGAAGCCGACTCGCCGGTCCCGAACTCCACGCGGCCGTGGCTGACCAGGTCGAGTGTGGCAATCCGCTCGGCTACCCGCGCAGGGTGGTTGTACGGCGGTGGCATGAGCACAATCCCGTGCCCGAGCCGGATGCGCTTCGTGCGCTGACTGGCGGCGGCCAGAAACACCTCCGGTGCGGAAGAATGAGAATATTCCTCCAGGAAATGGTGCTCCACCTCCCACGCGTAGTCGATTCCAAGCTGATCGGCCAACTCCACTTGCTCCAGCGCTTCGTGAAAAAGCCGCAGTTCGCTGTCCTCCGCCCACGGCCGCGGCAACTGGTGCTCGTAGAAAACTCCGAATTTCATGGCCCACCTCGCATTCGCGTTGCTCCGAACCCCAATCGGGATGCCCGCTCGTGGAAACTTCCCCCTTCGCGCTTGCGCTACCGCCGCTCTGTCGCCCCCAGTCGCTGGGACGACCGCTCTTCCCATAGGCGATCCACGCCGTTATCGGAAGCCCGCGGACCCGGGTTCCCCACGGCGCACCGCAATCCCCGTTCGGTAACCCCGGCGCGCAGCCCGTCTGTGCGCGGCTCACGGCGAACCCGGCACCGGCCGGCGCGCGAGCTCGAGCACGTGCTCGCGCCCATCGTGCGGGAGCTCCACCTCGGGTTGGCCCCCCACTGGCTCGCCGTCCACGCGTTCGATCTGGAGCGCGGCGGACCGCAAGTGCACCCTGGCCGTTGCGCGCGGCGACTCGAACCCGCCGGAGGCCGGGCCGAAGCGCAGCGCGCATCCATCGGATCGCGCTTCCGCGCGCACCCGCGTCAGGCGCCACTCCCCCTTGCGGTAGCGGAAAGTTGCCCCGTCGTCTTCGTAGAGCATGCCGAGGTCTGCGGTTGTCGGCTGCGGGAGGAAAACTTCCCACACAATGGCAGCCCCGGGCCGGTCGCCGGTCCAGCACACGTCGCCCTGGGTGGGAATGGCCGTCCCGCCGCGTGCAAAGAGCGGCAGGATCTCTAGCGGCGCCGGGACCTCCACCTCACCGCCCCCTGCGATCCACCGCTGCTGCTCCCAATCCCACCACTGTCCCGCCGGGAGCAGGACGCGCCGGCTCGTTACCCCTGGCTTCAGGACGGGCGCGGCAAGCAGAGCAGGGCCGACCAGGACCTGGTGCTCCACGCTGAACAGCCGATCATCTGCCGGGAACTCCGCGAACACCGGCCGCCATACCGGCATGCCGCACTGCGAGGCTTCCCAGAAGCACGTGTAGAGGTACGGCAGGAGTCGGTAGCGGAGCTTGAGGTACTTCCGGGCCACCGCTTCGACCCGGCGGCCGAAACTCCACGGCTCTTGACGGCGCGTGTGCAGCGCTGTGTGCGTGCGGCAAAAAGGGTAAAGCGCGCCGATCTCGATCCACCGCGCATAGAGCTCCGCGCTGCAGTCGTTGACAAACCCGCCAATGTCGCAGCCACAGAAGGTAGCACCCGAGAGGCCGAGACCCATGAGCATGGGGAGGCTTTGAGCGAGCGCCTCCCACGTGCTCAGCACGTCTCCCGTCCACTGCGCGGCATACCGCTGTGTTCCCGCAAACGCCGCGCGCGTCAGCAGGAACGGGCGCTCCTCTGGCCGCTGCCGGAGCCACCCTTCGTATGCGGCGCGATTTTCCAGATGCGCGTAAGCATTGTGCACAGCGTGGTGCGGCACGACGCGCCCGTCGTCCAGCTTGTGGGTTAGCTCTGCCGTGCTCTTTTCCCCCAGCGGAAGGACAGCGTCGCCGATGTACACGGCGCAGCTCCAGCCCGAGGGCTCGTTCATGTCGTTCCAGATCCCCTCGATTCCTGCTTCGGCGTAGACGCGGTGCTGATCGCCCCACCAGCGCCGCACCTCGGTGCGGAAGAAATCCGGGAAAGCGGCGTCGCCCGGCCACACTTTCATGGTGAAGGTCTTGCCGGCTCGATCGGTCGCGAAGTACCCGCGCTCCAGCGCCTCGCGATACACCGCCGAATCGGCGTCGACTTTGATTCCAGGATCGACGATCGCCACCAGGCGGAATCCCTGTCCCGCCAGGTCGCTCGCCAGCCCCGCCGGGTCGGGAAAGCGGCGCGGGTGAAACGTGAAGACGCGGAAACCATCCATATAATGGATATCGAGGTGAATCGCATCGGTCGGAATGTCGCGCTCGCGAAACTCGGCGGCAATCGCGCGGACTTCTTCCGCATCCGCGTACGAGTACCGCGACTGGTGGTGCCCGAGGGCCCACAGCGGTGGCAGGGCAGGTCTCCCGGTGAGCGCCGTGTAGTCACAAAGCACCTCTCGCAGGCTCGGCCCGCAGAAGATCACGCACACGAAGGCACCCGCTGCTGGCCCGAATTCCATACGGCCCGGCGCTGTGGCGCCGAAGTCGAAAACCGAGCGCGCCGCTGAGTCCAGGAGCACACCAACCCATCGCCCCTCGCGGTGGAGCAGGAAAAAGGGGATGGCGGAGTACAGGGGGTCGCTGTTCGGCCCCACGAACATGTCGCGCGCCCACAGAAGCGTGCGCCGTCCGCGCCTGTCGAGCGGGCCGGTCTTCGCGCCCAAGCCGTAGATTCGGGTCCCCGGTTCCAGCACCCAGTGCGCTCGCCAGCCACAGGCCGTGCGGGCGACGCCGCGCGCGGGGTCGTCGCGCACAACCACGTGCCCCGTGGCGGAGCGCACCGCAATTCGCAGCGGCTCGGGCTCGATGTCGACGCTGAGGTCCGGCGTCCGCAGGTGCCAGAGCCCGCTGCCGGCCTCGCAGCGCACGTAGCTCGGAGGCCGCAGCTCGGGCTCGTCCAGCCGGCAGAACGAGGGCAAATCGAAATCGCCGCTGCCGCGCACTCGGACTTCCACCACGCGGTCCGCCAGAAGGCGAAGCGTCACTGCGGCTTCGGCGGTCTCGAGTTCGAGAGCGCCAGCCGACGGGGTGGCGGAGGTGATCGGCCCGAGTGGCTGCGGGTTTGGGTCAGGCGGATCGGGAGGGAGCGGCTGCGTGAGCCGTTCGAGAACCGGAAGGGGAAAGTTCATGCTTTGCCTCGCTCCATCGGGAGGACAGCGGGCATTCCACTATCACGCTTCGCGGTCTCGAGCCCAGCGGGGTCGCGGCCGAAAAGTCCGCACGGGTGGCCGCGGCTTTGCACCGTCGGAGCGGGGAGGGGAAACGAACCGATGCCGTGGACACCCTGTGGCTGGGCCGTCACCGCCGGCGCTTGCGAGACCGCGACCGCAGCGTTAGGAGTGCCGGCGACCCAGGCGATGGGCGCGGGGCGGGGCCGAAGGAGCGCACAGGGGGCATAACCACCGCTCCGGGCGAGGGAAATGGAAGCCGGCGAAGAATTCGCGCGCGAGACGGGAGAGATCACGTGGCGCCGGTTTGCCATTGGCCTAAGCCTGTATTTCTTATTTGCGGCAGTGGGCGCGGCGGTGGAGTGGCGGATGTATCCCGAACGCGGACCGGCGCTGCTTGCCGCGCACGCCGTTCAGGTCGCCATCGCGCTGGTGTGCGGGCTCGTCCTCTACCGCCAGCGGTGGCATCCGCGTGCAGCGCAGCTCTCGCTAGCAGGGGCTGCGGGAATCTGCATGACCGTGGGCGCCTACAATGCGGTCGTAGGGGGCAATCTGGTGTATGTGCTGATGACGTTTCTAGCCTTCATCCTCGTTTGCGCCATGTTCCTTCCGTGGGGCGCGTTCTATCAAACCGGAATGAACGGGGCGGTGTTGCTCTCGTACGCGGTGGCGCTCTCGGGTGCCGAGCGGTCGAGCTCGGTGATCGCGTACGATTTGCTCTTTCTCACCGCGGCCGGGGCGCTGGCCGTGCTGGGCGCGCTGTATTTCGATCGCCACCGGCGAAACCTCTTCGCCCGCGCTGCCGAGCTCCGGGAGGCGAACCGCCGCATCGAGGAGGCGAGCCGCGCGCGCACCGAGCTTTTGAGCGGCCTCGCGCACGACATGCGCACGCCGCTCGGGGTGCTGCTGGGCTACGCGCAGATGCTCGGCGAATCGGAGGTGTTGGACGCGGGGCTGCGGGCGCCGGTGCGCAGCATTCAGCGAGAGGCGCGGGAGCTCCTGCAGCTGGTCGACGCGGTCTTGGCGCTGGCGCGGCTGGAGTCGGGCCAGTTGCCGCTGCAGGTGAGCGAGTTTCGGCTTGCCGACGCGCTGCGCCCGCTGCGGGAGACCGCCGAGGACCTCTTGCAGAGCCGCCCGATTGCGCTGCACTGGACCGTGCCCGAAGACCTCGTCGTGCGGACCGACGCGGAGAAAGTGCGCGAGATCGCGCGCAACCTGCTCAGCAACGCGATCAAGTTCACCCAGAGCGGCGAGATCCGGTTCGAGGCGCAGCGCGCATCGGGTGGGTTCTCGATCCGCGTTTCGGATACGGGAGCGGGCATCGCGCCCGAGAGACTCGACTGGATCTTCGAGCGCTTTCAGCGATTCGGCGCAGACTGCGCCGAGGATCGCCAGTTGGCCGGCCTCGGTTTTGGACTCTACCTTGTGCGCTGGCTCGTGCGCTTTCTGGGCGGCAGCATCGCCGTCCAGAGCCGACCCGGGGCCGGGAGCCGCTTCGAGGTCTGGCTGCCCGGCGAACCACCGGCGTGAGCGCGGCATCTGGTTTTTCTCCTGCCCTGTTGGCAAAAGAAGCCTGTGATCATCCGGGTGATTCGGCGCGAGGAGCGGCCCGCGGTGCTCGACCTGCTGGGCGAGTGGTTCGGCGACCGCGCTTTTTTCCAGCGGTACTTCGATCACGACCCCGCGTTCCGCGACGACCTGTGCCTGGTTGCCGAGGACGGCGGGCGCATTGTCAGCACCCTGCAGATTTTTCCCAAGACAATCTGCGCGGGGAGCGCGCGGCTTTACTTGGGCGGCATCGGGAACGTGTTCACGACGCCTGCGTGCCGCGGGAGGGGCTTCGCGTCGGCGTTGCTGGAGCGCGCTCTCGGCATGCTGGAGCGCGAGGGCTTCGACCTCTCGCTGCTGTTCGCCACGCGCCTGGCATTCTACGGCCGCTTTGGCTGGGGCAGCGTGCGGCGGTTGTTGGGGGCGGTGACGTTGGGGGCGCCGCAGCCCCCGCTTCGGCATGCCATTCGCCCCTTCAATGTGGATCGCGATCTAGAGGCGGTGATGGCGATTTACGACGCCTACAGCTTGGCGCGGCCTGGGGCGGTCGTGCGCGATCGCGAATACTGGTTGGGACAGCTCCGCTACGCTGGCAATCCCGGAGAGTATTTCCTGGTCGCCGAGCGCGGAGGGAAACCGGTCGCGTACGCGAGGATGACGAATCTCTACGACGTCGATACTGTGATGGAGCACGGTTACGTCGCCGGATCTCGGGACGCGCTGCTCGACATCTTTGCGGTCTTGGCGGGGCTGGCTCGCAACGCCGATTTCTTCGTCTTTCACCTCGGGGCCGAGCCCGAGCTCGCGGACGAGCTGGGCGCGCGGGGCTACTCCGTTCGCGAGGTAGAGGACGTGTTTTCGATGTGGCGCGTGATCGCCCCGGAGAGCGTGGCGGCGAAGCTGGGCGTTCCCGTCGACGCCGTCCTGGGTTCTGACTTCTTCGAGCGCCTGCTGCCGTTCCGGCGCTCTGTGTACTGGACGTCGGATCGTTTCTGATCCCAGCGGGATCGCGCTGCGCCTTGCGTACTCCTTATCGGGGTCGGCGCTTGCTCCGGCGCCGGCGTCGCGGCGGAGAGGGAGCCGGCTGTGGGTTTGGCGGAAAGAGCACGAGGACCCGCGCGTCGCCCTTTGGCTGGAGCTGGCGGCTTTTGGCCCGCGCGCGGTAGCGGTGGTACTGGTTGTAGTGCTGAATGGCGCGGCCGACGTACGTTTGCAGGGGAAGTCCGGCAGCGTTCGCAACCTTCTGCGCCTCCTCGATGATCGCGCTCTCGACCCGAACAGCGAGCGAGGCGACTCGCTGCCGTGTCCTGTGTGCTCGAGTTCGCATTTCCAGCCCCTCCTCCTTCTGGCGGTCCCGCAACGCCGCGGGGCTTTCCTTTACAGGGCTCCGCCGCGCGGATCAACCCGAAAACCAGGAAAAATGGGGCGAAAATCATTTTCCTGCGTGGCGAAAGCTCATTTTTTCGCGGGCGGTCCGAGCTGCGCCGAGCCGGCTTTTCTTTTCGGCGGGCATCCGGTATGGCCGACGGCCATGGCGGCCGAAGCGATTCGCGCCGAAGGGCTCACCCGGCGCTTCGGCGCCGTGATGGCGCTCGACCGGATTTCGCTGTGCGTGCAAGCGGGCGAAGCGGTTGCGGTTTTTGGCCCCAACGGCGCAGGGAAAACGACCTTGCTGCGCGTGATCGGCACGCTGTTGCGGCCCACGGATGGCCGCCTGTGGCTGTTCGGCCACGACCTGCGCTCGGGGAGTCCGGCTTTGCGCCGTCGCGTGGGGGTGCTATCGCACCAGAGCTTTCTCTATCCGGACCTGACGGCGGCCGAAAACCTGCTTTTCTACGCGCGGATGTATTCCCTGCCCGAGGCGGGGCGGCGGGTAGCGGAGAGTGTGGAGCGGCTGGAACTGGGGGAGTGGGCGGCGCGTCCGGTGCGCACGCTCTCGCGAGGCATGCTGCAGCGCTGCGCCCTGGCCCGCGCGCTGATTCACCGGCCGGAGCTGCTCCTACTCGACGAGCCGTTCACGGGGCTCGATCTGGAGGCGGCGGCGGCGATCGAGCGCTTGCTGCGCGAGGAGCAGCAGCGCGGTGCCACGATCGTCCTCACCACGCACGACGTGGCGCGGGGCTTTGCGATCTGCCAGCGGGCGATCATCCTGTCGCGGGGCGCGCTGCGGTGGGACGGCCCGATTTCGCCGGCAGCGCGGGCAGAGTTCGAAGGCCGGTACGCCGAGGCCGTGCGCGGCGCGCCGGCCAGGGCAGTGGGCGAGGCATGCTGCCTCTGATCTGGAAGGACCTGCTCATCGAGTTTCGCACGAAGGAGACCTTGGTCTCGCTGCTGATGCTGGGGCTCCTCACGCTGCTCGTTCTGAGCTTGGCCTTCGATCCCTTGAGCGAGCTCCGCCCGCTCGCGGCGCCGGGGACCCTGTGGGTGGCGGTGATCTTTGCCGGGGTGCTGGGCATTCACCGCTCGTTTCTCTGCGAGCGGGAAAACGAGTGCCTGCAAGGCCTGCTGCTCTGCCCGGTCGATCGCGGCACGATCTTTCTCGCCAAGGTGTTCGGCAACGCCCTGTTCATGCTGGGCGCGCAGTGCGTGATCCTTCCAGTGTTCGTCGTCTTCTTCAACCTCTTCCCCTCGCTGGCGCTATTGCGGCTTGTAGTCGTGTTGAGCCTCGGCATCGTGGGCTTTGCCGCCGCGGGGACGCTGTTCGCTGCGATTTCCGTCCGCACCCGCGCGCGCGAGGTGCTGCTGCCCCTGCTGGTCTTGCCGCTGGTCGTGCCCGTGCTGATTGCGGGGGTGAGCGCCACGGCGAAGATTCTCGCCGGCAAAGGCCTTGCCGACGTCGCTCGCTGGCTGCATCTCCTAGCGGGTTACGACCTGCTCGCTGTCGTTGTCGGGTGGATGATCTTCGAATATGCTGTGGAAGAATGAGGGTTCGCGCGGAGCGCAGGGCTCCAGTGCGGAACGGCGAGGGAAGAAAATTCCGGTGAGAGCGGCGCGGGAGGTTTACGACAAAGTGTTGCCCGGAGCGACTTTCGTGGGCGTCGTCGCAGCCCTGTACCTGGTGTTCGTCTACGTGCCCAACGACGCCTACCAGGGCCCCGTGCAGCGGATCTTTTACTTCCACGTGCCGTCGGCAATGGCGACGTTTGCGGCCACCGGAGTTCTCGCACTGGCGAGCGCGATGTTTCTCTGGACAGGGCGGGAAGCGTGGGATCGCCTGGCGCATTCGGCCGCGGAGGTGGGCCTGCTGTTTTGCAGCATCGTGCTGACCACGGGCCCGATCTGGGCGCGGCCGATTTGGGGCACGTGGTGGACATGGGATGCGCGGCTCACGACGACGCTCATCCTGTGGCTCATCTACGTCGCCTACCTCATGCTGCGCAACTTCGCTCCGAACCGCGAGCTCGGGGCGCGCTATGCGGCCGTGCTGGGAGTCGTCGGAGCCGTCGACGTGCCGATCATCAACCGCTCCGTGTACTGGTGGCGCACGATCCATCCCGCCGTGCTGCGCACGCGCGAGGGTGGCTCTGGGCTGGGGGATCCGAGGATGCAGCTCACACTGGCCGTCTGCTTCGCGGCCATTGCGCTCCTGGCCGTTTGGCTCCTGTGGCTCCGGTACCAGACCGCGCGCACGGCGGACGCCGTGGCGGCATTGCGCCAGCAAGCCGCGGAATTGCCGGAGGGGTGAGGGTATGGATCGGCTCGGCTTTTTGTTCGCGGCGTACACTGCTGTGTGGGTGCTCCTTTTCCTGTACGTGCAGGTGCTCTCGCGGCGCAATCGCCGGCTGGAGCGCGAGGTGGAGGAGCTGCGCGGGATTCTCGAGCGCCTTCGGGGCGGCACATGAAAGCCCACCGAGCCGCGCCCGGCGTTGCGCCTGGCAGCCGCGCCCGCCGAGGCCCGAGGAGGCGAGAGTGACTTCGCTAGCTGGAAAGGTGGCGGTCGTGACAGGCGCGGGCAGCGGCATCGGGCGCGCGGTGG
>JBBIUR010000123.1:0-10972 GCA_037440145.1 Myxococcales bacterium
GACGAGATGTTCGTCCCGCCCGTACTTCTGGGATGGTGTGAGCAAAATCCCCAGCAAGCGGGCCTGCTGCTCGCGGAGGCCTTCCGCACTGGCACCGACAAGCAGCGCGAAACCCTGGCGTTCATCACCGGCGCGCTGGGAAACCCACTACTCGGGCGGTTCGTGCTGGGCGGCCTCGAAGACGCGCATCCTCGGGTCCGCATGGCAAGCGTGTGGGCGTCGGGTGTTCTGGGTCTGCAGGAAGCCAGGCCAGTGATCGAACGCCTGCGGCAAAGCGATCCGGTGGAGCAGGTTCGCGGCTTCGCCGCGGCGGCGCTGCGGCGGTTGAACGGGCGAGCTGCCACAGCCCTCGACGGCACGCGAGCCCTCGCCGCGCCCGCGCCGGGCGGCGGCAATTCCTGGCAAGGCTGCCCGAGCTGCGACCTTGTGACCGGATTCGACCTGGCAGCCGCGGCGAGGGTCGCTCACGCCGTCCGGGGTTGCGGGTGAAGGCGCGGCGGCGGGGGGTGTACGTACAGCTCCGCCGGTGCTGGCGGCGCACCAGCTCCTCCTTGTGCTCGCAGACGGTACTTCACCGGCTTGAAGTGATCGGCGAATTGCCGATCGGCGTTGTACACGCGGTGGAACTTCCAGAGCATGCGGACGAAGTTGGTCTGTCCCTTCATCAGCAACCGGCACGCGAGTCCCATGGTATCCCGCAGGGCGGCGAGCCCCATGTGCTTCCGGCTCAATACCTCTTGGGTTTTCACGAGTTCCTCGTAGAAGCGCTTCAATGGCAATCGTGTAGGAAGGACCGCGTGCTGGACGTCAAAAAGCCGATAGTCTCGCGTCGTCAGTTGCCGCGCTTCTGTATGCCAGGTTTCGGTTCCCGGATACGGGGTGTTGACCGTGAGGTGGACGATCTCCGGAACGCTGAGTGCCCACTCCCGGATAGCGCGAAAATGCTGTTCGTCCCAGCTCGGGTCCGCGATGATGTTCACGGCGACGATGATGCCAAGCGAGCGTGCGATCTCCAGGGCTTGGAGATTCGTCGTCCGGGAAACGCGCTTGCGGTGCCCGTGCAGTTCCTCGTCGCTGAGGGCTTCCAGACCGAGAAACATGTACGTTAGGCCAAGGCGGGTCCAGTATGCGAAGGCCTCGCGGTTGCGGACAAGGACGTCGCAGCGGGTTTCCAGATAGTACTGCTTGCGAATTCGCCGGCGTTCGATAGCGGCGCCGATCGCGAAAGCGTCTTCAGGGTGAATAAAGGCGACGTCGTCGACGATGAAGACGTTCGGCTCCTCGATCCGGGCCAGGTCCTCCGCGATGCTCTCCGGGGGAAGCTTCCGGTACCGCCGGCCGTAAAACGTCCAGGCACTGCAAAAAGCACAGTCCCATGGGCAGCCGCGCGCGAACTCGATCGACGCGCAGGGATCCAGCTCGCCGATGAAGTACTTGCGGCGTTTTCGGGTCAGGTCGCGCGCGGGGCGGTACCGGTCCAGGCGATCCAGCAGTTGTGGGGCGGGGCCGCGACCGTGCGGGGTCACTGCCCCGGGAACCTTTTCGATGGCGCGTGAGGAGATGGCTTCCAGAAGTTGCGGGAACGCGCTTTCGCCTTCCCCGCACAACACGCAGTCGATGTTTCCGGCTGCCTGCTCGAGAATTTCTTCGGGGATGAAAGAGGCGCTGTGGCCACCTGCGACGACAAAGCACTGGGGAAGGCAGCGCTTCGTCGCCTCGGCCAGGTCTAGCACCTCGGGGACGTTGGCAAGGTAGTTGAGCGAAAAGCCCACCGCGTGCGGCCGGTACTCTTTGAGATCGCGGAAATAGTCCGCGTGCCGGAAAATCTGGAGGTCGAGAATCCGAACCTCGTGCCCGGCTGCCCGGGCGGCATCTGCGACGAGCTCCACGCCGAGAGGCTCGAGCCGGAGGTAAACCTCCGCGTACATGAGGCAGCTGGGGTGCACGAGCAGTACTCGCATGGGCGTTCGTCCCGCAGACTCTCCCTTGTCTCGATTGGGCGACTTTCTTAGCCTGCGGCAGCCTAGCCGACAAGGTCTGCTGCTTCCGAGGCGAACAGGGCGTAACCCCGGCGCACGTTCTCCGGGCACCTGCGAGGGGAAAGCCGAGTCCTTCGGCGGGACAGGGTCACGGGCAGTGGGGTCGGCCTCGCGCAGTTGTCGCGGGGCACCTCTCTCCGCACCTGCTGGGAAGTGGGGCGGGGAGGGGCTGCGGAGTGCTGGCCTTCGATCCGCACTTTTCTTCCCGTTCCGTTCCGTTCTAAGGTTTTCCCGACATGCCTCGAAGGGGGAAGCTGAAGTGGGGGAAATTGCGTGTTGGTGCCGTCCTGCTGGCAGCAGCGACGGGGTACTTTGCCGCGCTGGTTCCCTACGGTCTGAACGTCGACGACGAAGGGACGCTCCTCTACCAAATCTACCGGACCTATCGGGGCGAGGTTCCGTACCGCGACTTTCATGCGGGCTACACGCCTGGGATCTTCTATTGGAACGCAGCGCTGTTCCACCTGTTCGGCGTCCATGTTTTCCCGATTCGGTTGTCGTTGGCCCTCGCCAACGGCGTGGCGGTATACGGTCTCTACTGGATCGCCCGTCGCTTGGGCACGCCGCTGGTCGCGGCACCTCTGGCAGGCGTGCTCTACCTGGCCATGATTCCCTTTTACGACGGGCAGTTCGCGGCCTTCAACATTCCGTACCCGATCTGGTACTCGACGCTGTTCTGGGTCCTGAGCGTGGGCTGCGCGATCCGCTGGTGGTGCAGCGGCTCCCGCTGGTGGTGGCTGGTCGCCGGCGCGGCGGCGGGTTTCGTCTTCTCCTTCAAACCCAATAGTGGGCTCTTGGACCTCGCGGCACTGCTCGTGGCGCTGACGGGCTTGCAGCGCCCGGCGGCGGCGCAGGGATCGGCGCCGTGGTGGTTCCGCGCGCTGTCTCGGTGTGAGCGCCTCCTTCGCGGGGCGACTCCCGTAGCGATCGCGCTGATGCTGACGGTTTTCCTGTGGCGCGGGGCAGGCCAGGGCGGACGGGAGGTTCGAATTTTCGCCCTGCCGTTACTGGTTTTGGTGGGCTTTCAGCTCGTTGGGCGCGGGGCGAAGCGGCTTTCGCGAAGGGCCGGACCGCTCTCGATTCTCCTCGATCTCTTCGTGCTGGGGCTCGGATTTGCGATCCCGACGCTTCCGTGGACCGTTTATTTTATCGCGCAGGTCGGGGCAAAGGCTCTTCTGCGAGCGGTCCTGTTCGTCGGCACCGGCTTCGACCGCTTTTACTTTCTCCCGTATCCCCATCTAGGCCTCTGGGAAGTTGGGCTTACCGCTGTCACTATGATCGCCGCAGTGGCGGGCGTGCTGCTGCGCAGGCGGGTGCTTCCCGCACCGCCGGTGGTGGTGGCCCTGGGTTTCGGGGCCCTAGGGGCAGGACTGTGGTTCGGGCTCCATCCTCCGCCAATGGTGGAAGGTTTTCAGGCTTCTGTCGTCATGCGTGTGCGACATCTGGCTTTCGGAGCCCTCCTCCTGGTCCAGTGGTTGGGAATCGGCGCATACGCAATAGCGACCGCGCGAAGGCGCGGTCCGGGTGCGCCGGCGCTCGTAGAAGTCGTGCGCCCCGGCGACTGTGGATTCGCGCAAGGTTCGCCCCGGAATCCTGGGCGCCGAGCTGAGGGAAGCGCGCGGCGGCGCGAGCGGTCCGGAACGCTGTTCATCGTCCTCGCTGCCGCAACGGCAATGCACATGCAGTTGTACCCCCGAACGGATTTCATGCACTTGGTCCCTTCAGCCCCGGGGCTGCTCGCGCTCGCATCTTGGATGATCGGATGGGGGGCGCGCAGTTGGAGCAAAGGGCTGGCGGTTTCTCCATCGGGCCGCCGCGCCGCACGCGTGACTTTCGTTTTGCCTGTTTGGGCGGTCGTGGCGGTTTTGCTGGCTCCGGCCCTGATGCGCATCGAGTACTTGGTGCGGGCGCGCCTGACCGGTCGCAGCACTGCCGTCGTGCGGTTGGAGAACGATCGCGCTCCGCTCGTGATCGAAGCAGGTGCTGGCAGGCTGTTTCGCTCGCTTGGTGCGGCTGCGAGGTACATCGCCGAGCATTCACAAGCCGGAGACTACGTGTTCACCTTCCCGGCATTGGACGTGGTCGATTTCCTGGCGGGGCGCCGGAATCCGACTCGCCACGGTTACTTCTTTCCCGGCTGGCCTGGCCACGACGTCGAGGCCGAAGTCATCGACACACTGCGGGTGCGGCCTCCGCGATACGTCGTTTCACTACATGACCACGCTTTCTACTTCATCGCTGCCCCTGTCTACTACTTCAACTTGCGGCGTTTCATCACCAGCCGCTACGAGCTGGAAGCGCGAGTCGGTCTCTTCGACATTCTGGCCGTTCGACCGGACCTCGTCCAAGGCGAGGCCAGCGAAAGGGCTGCGCATCCAGCGGGAGAGTTCCAGCGCGCTCGCTTGCCCGCCAAGGGTGAGGGGTACGAGTCGGCCGGCCTGGAAGAGGCGGTAGCCCTTTGGCGTGCGGAGCTGGCCAACGACTGGGGCGCAGTGGCCGCGGCTATGAGGCAGCTGCTTGCAGCTCTGCCACCGAAATCGAGGCCGGAGGACTTGGCGCGCGCGGTAGCAGATACGCCCCCTTCGCTCCAGAACCGTTTTGTCTGGCTCGTTCGCAAGAGCCGAAGCCCGGCGGGTGCCGAAGCGTTGGCGCACATTCTGGCCCGCGAAGGACCGGACGCGCCGGTTCTCCCGTTGGCGGTCCGGGTCCTGGCCGAAGTGGGAGGTCTTCGCTGCGTACCTCCGCTGTTGGAGCTGCTGGATCGGGGCGATGTGCGCGCTCGCGGGGCCATCGCAGGTGTCTTGTTCACAATCGCATCGCGCGCCTGGATCGAGGGGTACTGGTACGCGCCCCGGGATGAGAGCGACTATGAGGCGATTGAGGAGCGAATTGGGATGCCAACGTTGATTACCTGGCTCGACAACCCCTGGGAGTTCCCCGCATTGCGCTCGTTTGCAATTCGGATCTCCGCCCACCAAGGAGAACGGGCCGTGCTGCCGTTCCTGGTGCGGATTCTCGGCGATGCGAACGAGCAGGTGTCGCTGCGAGTCGACGCGGCGCACAGCCTCGTCGAGTTGGGCTATGGTTCCAATGTACTCCGCGCCGTAGCCGATCTTTTGGACTGGGATCCTTTGGTACCCGCCGTTTTGCTCGCGCGATTGTACTCCACCAATCCCGCAGCGACGCGGCGCGAGCTTGTCCGGAAGATGGCTTCCGAATCCGAAGGTGTCCGGACACAGGTGTTCTGGGTTGCCGCGGGGCTCGGGGACCCGGAGCTCCGCTCCGCACTCGAAGCCGGCCTCAGCGATTCCGCGGAGGCAGTGCGGCTGGCAGCCCTCTGGGGCCTGGGACAAATTCGGCAAGGCATGCTGGCTGAGCCCGCCGCTGCGTTCGCGGAAATGCAAGAGGGTCGGACGGGCGCTACGGCGCCCGAGCGGGGCGCATCGAATGACCGAGACTGAGAGGAGTCCCGTGGTCGCGCCCGAAGCCGTTTTCACTGGCGAAAGGCTCGTTGCGGGGGATCCGCTCTTCGTGGCAGATCTCAGCCGGCACCTCGCTGCCTACCGGTTTGCGCAAGCGCGGGTTCGGTGCAGGGCCGTGCTGGATGCGGGTTGCGGGGACGGATACGGGACCGACCTGCTTGCAGCGAGCGCCGCTCGCGCCGTAGGGGTGGATCGAGCCAGGGCTGCGATCGCCGCCGCATCGCGTCGCTATCGACGGCCGAACTTGCGCTTTGTCGCGTGTGAGCTCGACCGAATTGCGAGTTTGGGCGAGCAGTTCGATATCGTGTCGAACTTTCAGGTAATCGAGCACTTGCGCGACCCGGTTCCGTTCCTGGAGCAAGTGCGGCGGATCCTCCATCGCGGGGGCGAGCTGATTTTGACGACCCCGAACCGGCTCATGTCGCCGGTGGAAAACCCATACCATGTCCACGAATACGAGGCGGAGGAATTACGAGCCTTGCTGGGGCGTTTCTTTCCGCAGGTCGTGATGTTAGGAGTATTCGGCGACGAGCGGGTGGTCGCGTACGAGCGAGCGCGTGCTGCCAACGCGGGGTGCATTCTGCGGTTGGATCCCATCGGTTTTTGGCGCTTGGTCCCGCGCAGGGTTGTGGAGTTTCTGTATCCCCGCTTGGCCCGCTGGGTTCGGCGGCGCATTGCGCGGTCGGGAGTTCTTTCGGAGCCGGTGACCGTCGAGAATTTTGCCGTCAGGGCGGTGGCGCCCGACGCGCTCGATCTGCTGGCGATCTGTTCTACGGAGGCAGCGCCGGATGTTCTCGCGCCTCCGGATTAGGAGTCGCTAGGGCAATGTGCGCGGCGCAAACCGGTCGCCGTGTCCCCTTGCCCCGCGGCGTCGATCTGCAGCCAAAGGGCCGCTGGGGAAGTTCTGGCCGGACTGGGCGGCGCGTGCCGGAGGCGCGGCAGGCGGGGGCGAATTCTTCCCTCAGGTGCGGAGCCGCGGGACCGATCCGCGTCTTGGCGAGAGGGCGGAGCTGGCGGCGCGCCGCTACTTGCTGCCTGCTCATTCTGCTGGCGGGAGGTTTCTGGGGGCGGAGCGCGGCGGAGGCAATGCGGCTTACGGGAGTGCTGCTCCAGGCCGTGGACCTTGCAGGCCGGCCGTTGGGTCCTGTGTGGCACACCGCGCGTGGCGGTGGCCGCCCCCTCGGCTTCACTCGGTTCCCGCCTCCAGCAGTCCGCGGGATCCCGTTCGGCAACGCAAAAGACGGGGAAATCTCCATCCCGCTGCTGCACGGTACCCATCTCACCACCCTTTTCTGGCAGTTCCTTCCGGGTGAGTTTCCACCGGCGATGGTCCTGAACCTTTATTTCGACGAGGACAGCACCTCCCCGAAGATCAGCGCTTTCGTCCCGCTCCAGTGGGGTCTGACCAATTTCGTTTTCAACTCTGCGCCAGGACTCTTGTCACTGTTCCTCGAGGAAGTCCCGAACGAGGCGGAGCTTTATTTCGATAGCGGTCTGGAGCAGGCGCGCTTGGGAGCCGCGTTCTACTTTTCTTCGGACCCGAGATGGCAGGGGCAATGGCGGCCAAGCGACTACGTGAACTTAGACCGCGTTGGTGTGGACCGCCTCGCTCCGGACGGCCAGCCAGACGGGATTTTCATCTTCGAGCTCATCGTCGAACCCAGTCCGGCTCGCGCGCGCAGAAAGCGGCCCTTCGTGGGACTGTTCCCGAGGGGCTCTCTCGACTTGCCCTTGCCGGCTCCGCCGCGACAGCCGCCTCTGGCGTTCGAATCAGGACAGGCTAGAGCGCCGGAGGTTGCGCCTTCAGCCCGCGCAGGGCGTTCGCCGATAGCAGAGTCGATAGGATGGCCTGCAACGCCCAGTGCCTCGACCCCCGCAGCGACCCGCACCGCGTGGAACGAGCCAGACGAGACGGCGTCTCCGCGACCGACGCCGAGCCCACCAGCGACCGGAACGGCGAAGCGAGCGGCGACCCCAACCCCTCCCACGACTACTCCCCCGCCAACGGCGCGCCCAGAGGGGACCGCTGCGGGAGACGGCAGCGGCGGCATGTCCGAGGGCAAGTCTGCGTCCGAAGAACGAGGTGCAGCGAGGTTGCCGTAGACGCGATCCTAGGCCAGGGCGCAATGCCGCGCTTGCGCGCAGTCCGGGCAGAACTATAAGGGGGCGCTGTGAAACGAAGGGGATTCGCCGCGGCGGTGGTCACGGGGTGCGGCTTGGCCCTTGCGGTCGCTGCGGCTGCTGGATCTCCCGAGGGATCGACGCAATTGCACCTGGCCCCCATCGAATTTTCTCCCGCCGCTTCGGGCACGAATTACGTGGTGGCGGGAGGCGGGCTCGGCGGCCTCTGTACTCTGGCCGGTGCGGGGTACTTCGTCCGCGCCCTCGCCCTGCCGCGTGGCGCGAGGGTGGAACGCATCACGGTATATTTCGAAGACCGAGATCCCGGCGCGATGGGAATGATGAGCCTCATTCGCCGCAACCACGAGCGGCTAGAGGCTCTGGCCGTAACTCCAGTATCAGCGGGCACCGGTGACGTGGAGAGCCTGAGCACGTCGGACATCCGCGAACCCGTCTTGGAAGTGGACAAGTACGCGTACTTGCTGCAGGTGGTGCTTACCGGGCCGGGTGTGTGTCTGCGGGGGGCTGAGGTCACCTATCGCCTGCCCTGAAGTGGCCCCCGGCTCCGGGAAAGGCGCGCAGCTCGGGGACCGTGCGGCAAGAGCTTTTATGGAGATGGCGGTCGCTTCCGAGCGTTCCAGCTTTTCACGTTCGCGCCGTCTCAGGACGGGGTGTGACCGCTATTTCCCATGGCGCGACTGCGCTCGCCTCGCGGCCTCGGGGAAGCTTCAGCTTTGAGCCGGGTGGGTCCTTGCTTCTCCTCAGCCAGCGGCGCGACCTCCCGAAGCCATGTACAGCAATCGCCGCGCGAGCGCGCGCTCCTCGGGTCCGATGATTCCCGTGGCAAGCACAGCGGCTGCGTAGGCCCCCAGGGCCAAAAGCGTTGCGGGCACAGGGGGAACGGGCGCGGATGGAACCAGCCAGGCGATGGCGGCGCCAATTCCAGCGGCTCCCAGCGCTCCCGGGCATGCCGGTCGGATGAAGCTCGCGGCTCGCGGGAACCAAGCGATGCAGGCCTGCGCGACCGCAGCCGCACCGACCGCCGCCATGGCTGCACCGGAAGCTCCCAACGGCGGGATCAGGGCGAGGCCCAGCAGGACGTGCACGGCAGTCGCGAGCGCGTAAAACGAGAGGAGGGCGCGTTGGAGTCCGAGAGCCGTGAGAGTACCGGTCCACACCACACCGGTCGCGTTAAAAAGTGTGGCCCAAACCAAAATTCGGAAAACTGGGTGGGAACCGGCGAACGCATCCCCGTAGAGCAATGTGAGAACCGGCCCGGCGAGGCTTCCCGCGGCGAGGATCGCAGGGACGAGAAGCACCACGATCCACTTTGTCGCCGCGCGGTTCAACCGCGCGAGTTCTGATGGCGCTTCCCTGCACACGGCCGCCATCGCGGGAAAGATCGTCAGCATGGGAATTTCCGGGAGCAGGGAAAGCGCTTCCACAATCTTGGCGGCAGCAGAAAAAAAGGCCACTTCCGTCGGCCCTCGCAAGCGAATCAGGAGCAGCGGACCGACGCGAAGGGAAATACTCACGAGCACGGCGTTGAGCCCGAGCGGCAGTGCCTCACGGAAGAGCGCTCCCCAAAGTCGCAGCTCGCAGCGGAGCCGGAAACGGAAGTGCCGCCAGCTCACGGCAACCGAGAGCGGAAAGCAGGCGATACTCCCAGCCGCAATTCCCGCAAGGGCGCCTTCGACTCCCCATCCCATGGCGATCGCGATCGCCACGCCAGCCGCGGCCGCTGTCGCGTTGAACGCCCACAAGAGCAACAGGTACTCGATCTTCATCAGGCTGCGGTAGAGTGCCTTGTAAGCCATCCAGGTGTTTCCCAGTAGCGAGCCACCCCCGATCAGCGTCAGCTCAACATAGCTCCGGTCGGCGACCGCGGGGACCAGTGCGGCGGCTGCCAGCCAGGCAGCCGCGCTGAGGCACAGGCGCATCCCGAATCCGTTCGCGAGCAAGCGGTCCCGCTCAGCCGGGCGCTGCGAGATCCGGCGGACCAAAATCATCTCGACGCCCATATCCGCCACGAATTGGAAGATCGCCACGTACGCGGTCACAAACGCGTAGCGGCCGAAACCCGCTGGTCCTAAGTACCGCGCGACGAAAAGGACGATCAGCAGAAACACTGCCTTGTCGATCGCGAGTCCTAGAAGCCCGAAAAGGCTATTGCGGGCAACCACGGTGGCAAGCGGAGCCGTCTCCAGCGGGTGCTGCGGCACGGGCCCTGCGGTTTCGGTCGCGCTCGATGGGGTGGGGCGCATCGGCGACCTCCTACCGGGGGCGTCCCGGTGGTTCCGGCCAGCCCAGCGGCCGCCCCAGGCCGCGGCAGTCTATATCGCTGGAACTCAACGCGAGACCCGCTCCACCACCGCTGCGTGCAGCAGGGGAAACAGAATCTCGTGGTGGCCGGTGAGGCGATAGCCCTTGCCGCTGCCTGACGTCGGTCTCTGGACCACGTTCACCTCGGGCCGGTAATGGCGCAGGAAATCCATATCGACCGTGACCAGCTCCTCGACCTTCGATCCCAGGTTGCGTGCCAGCGCCAGCGCTTTCAAAAAAGTTTCTGGGATTACCACGGCCGACCCCAGATTCACGAACACGCCTCCATCCATCTGTGCGACTACGGCGGCCAAGGTGCGGAAATCCTGGAGGCTCGTCTGCCCAATTGCAGCGCCGTCGGCGGAAGGATGCATGTGTAGGATATCCGTTCCGATTGCCACGTGCACCGTGGCGGGGATGCCCAGGGCATATGCCCGCGCGAGGATGCTCCAGTGGCCGAAGGGGAAGCGAGCGCGAAGCAGCGCGCGCCCAACACCAGCCCCGAGGCCGAGCCCATCGCGCGCCGCTTCGGCAATCGCGCTGTTTAGGAAATCCGCTGGTTCCCGGGCCATCCCGAAGGTGCCGTCGCGCAGGCGGGAGGACACGTCTTCCGAAGTTCCGCCCTGGAAGGCGATCTCGAAATCGTGGATGATCGCGGCGCCGTTCATTGCGATCGCGTTTACGATGCCGCGCTCGAGGAGGTCGACGATGAGCGGGCTCAGGCCCACCTTGATGGGGTGGGCGCCCATCCCGAGCGCGATCGTCTTTCCTGCGCGGTGCCGGTCGGCAATTGCGGCCGCGATCTCCCGCAGGTCGCGCGCGGCGAGCACGTCGGGAAGGGACTGGAGAAACTCAGCGAACGGAGCCCCAGCGTTCAGCGGTTTGCCGAAGGCGCCCGCATCCACTTTGTTCGGGCGCTGAGCCAGGGGACTGGTGCGTACGCTTTTCCAATCCAGCGGCGGGAACTGCTTCATCGACCGCTTCGCGGGAGCTGCTCCGCGTCCCGGC
>JBBIUR010000124.1:0-10860 GCA_037440145.1 Myxococcales bacterium
CGAGGCCATCCGTACCCAACCCGGGCGGCCGCCGATGAAACTACGTCCCCCAAAGGGAAACTACTAGACCCCGGTCTCGGTTCTCTTCGGCCGGCCGAAAAACGGACGCGCAATCCGGACTTCGGATGGAGTCCAACACAGGGAGAGTGCAGTTCGCCCCGAATCCGAACTGGACGTCATCTGCCGCGACGAAGGGGTGCCGCGGCTGCTTCGGCTTGACTTTTGTTCCGCTGCCGCCATGAGCATGGGCGGGCGAAAGGGGCGAGGCATGAGCGAAGTCGCCGTGCGAGCCGTTCGCGGCAGGCGCGAGATGCGCGAGTTCATCCGCCTGCCGTGGCGCGTGTACGAAGGTGATCCCTTTTGGGTTCCGCCTCTATTGGCGGAGCGGCGGCGTTTCTTCGACCGGCGGCGCAACCCATTTTTTCGGCAGGCCGAGGCCGAGTACTTCGCTCCCGAAAGGTCGGGCCGGATCGGCGGCACGATGGCGGCGTTCATCGATCGGGAGGACTTGCGGCTCCACGACGCGGCCGCCGGGCTTTTCGGCTTTTTCGAGACCATCCGGGATTACGACGTCGCAGCGCGGCTGTTCGACGCCGCCCGGCAGTGGCTGGGAGAACGGGGGATGCGCCTGATGCGGGGTCCCTTCAATTTTTCGACGAATCACGAGGTAGGCCTGCTGGTGGACGGTTTCGAGAATCCGCCCGTAGTGCTGACCACGTACAACCCCCCCTATTACCGCGAGTTTGCCGAGCGGTACGGTTTTACGAAGGCCAAGGACCTTTACGCCTATTGGATCGACCGCGGCCCGCCGCCCCCGGGGATGGTGCAGGCCGCCGAACGCGTGCGGGAGCGCGCGAACGTTCGTGTTCGCCCCGTCAACCTTCGTGCCTACCGCCGGGAGGCGCTAACGATCCGCGAGATTTACAACCGCGCCTGGAGCCAGAATTGGGGTTTCGTGCCTGTAGGAGAAGAAGAAGTGGTGGAGGTGGCGCGGGCGCTGAAGCTGATCGCCGACCCCGACCTGACCCTCATCGCAGAACTCGATGGGCGGCCCGTCGGATTCGTGATCTGCTTGCCGGACGTAAACCGAGCCATCAAACCGCTCGACGGCAGGCTTCTCCCACTTGGTTGGCTCAAGTTCTTGCGGGAGCGGCGGCGCATCGACTTTATTCGGATTTTCGCGCTGGGCGTGCTCCCCGAGCACCATCCCGTCGGCATTGGAGCTCTCCTCTACCTGCATGTGTGGGAAGCGGGGTTGCGAAAGGGGTACCGCGCGGGGGAGATGAGCTGGATTCTGGAGGACAATCTCCCGATGAATACCGCTGCACAGTTGATGGGCGGGCGCATCTATAAGACTTGGCGCATCTATGAGCTGCCCATTGGCTGAGGGCGGGCACGGCGCGTTGCAGTTGCGCGCCCGCCGATGTAAGCAGGGTTGCACCGCCACGCGCCCGGAGAGGTGGCCGAGTGGTCGAAGGCGCACGCCTGCTAAGCGTGTGTGGGGCTAAAAACCCCACCGAGGGTTCGAATCCCTCCCTCTCCGTAGTTTCACTTTGGGGGGACGTAGTTTCATTTTCAGGGACGTAGTTTCACGAGCCGGCTCTCGCCCAGTGTTCGCTAGACGGGTTGCGAGCATGAGGTGTCAGGGCGACGCACCCGCGCGCCGTGAAACTACGTCCCTTAAAATGAAACTACGTCCCCCCAAAGTGAAACTACCAGTTTAGCACGTAGGCAAAGATGAGCGGGGCGACGATAGTGGCATCGGACTCGATGATAAATCGGGGTGTCTCGATGCCCAGCTTGCCCCACGTGATTTTTTCATTTGGCACGGCGCCCGAGTACGAACCGTAGCTCGTAGTCGAATCGCTGATCTGACAGAAGTAAGCCCACAGGGGAACACGCTCGAGTTTCAGGTCGAGGCGGATCATGGGCACCACGCAGATCGGGAAGTCCCCCGCAATGCCCCCGCCGATCTGGAACATGCCCATAGGCGAGAGGCGGCTCGTCTCGATGTAGTAATCCGCGAACCACATCATGTACTCGATCCCGGAGCGGACGGTGTGGACGTTTTGAATCAGACCCCGGATGCACGCAGCGGCGTACGTGTTTCCGAGGGTGGAATCCTCCCATCCGGGAATGAGAATCGGCAGATCGCGCTCGCTGGCAGCAACCATCCAGCTGTCTCGCGGGTCGATCTGATAGAAGGACTCGAGCGCACCGCTCCGGATCACGCGATAGAAAAACTCATGCGGAAAATGGCGGCGTCCCTCCCGGTCCGCGGCTCGCCATTCTTCGAGGAGCACGCGCTCGATGCGCCGCATGGCTTCCTCTTCGGGGATGCACGTGTCGGTCACGCGGTTCAGGCGGCGGCGGGCCAGCTCGTATTCGTCGCGCGGTGTGAGATCTCGATAGTTCGGGATGCGCACGTAATGGTTGTGGGCGACCAAGTTGAAGAGGTCCTCCTCGACGTTCGCGCCAGTGGTGCAGATGACATCCACTTTCTGCTGGCGGATCATCTCGGCCAGCGAAACGCCGATCTCCGCCGTGCTCATCGCGCCCGCCATTGCAATGAGCATTTTGCCGCCGCTGTCGATGTGGCGCCGGTACGACTCCGCAGCCTCCACCAGGGTCGCAGCGTTGAAGTGGCGGAACTGATGGCGGAGAAAGGCTGAAACAGGCCCCCGATCCGGCACGCTGCGCTTGCCTCGGCTCCCTTGCTGCGCCATGCTGCTTCCCCCCTTTTCGCCCGGTTCTCCCCGTCCGATACTCTACACAGAGACGGGCACTGCGATGCAAGCGCGGCGGTGGCGAATAACGGGTCGGGTCCCACCGGTCCCGGGGCCAGGGGCTTCCTTCGGCTCCGCAAGCGTCTTTTCGAGTCAAAGCACCGACTCTCAAAGCCCGCACGCTACTGGCCCGGATCACTCACGACGATGTCCGCACCGGCGGACCAATACCGGTTCGCGGGACGCGCGCGAATCGGCTGCATGAGATGCGGCGCGCAATCGCAGCGCAGGGGACTGGCAAGTCGGAGGCGGATCCTGTAAGTAGTCGCGTGTTCAGTGCCGCGCCCATAGCTCAGTTGGATAGAGCGTCTGACTACGAATCAGAAGGTCGGCTGTTCGAATCAGCCTGGGCGCGCTCGGGAAGCCCGCGGTCTCCAGCGCGGGTTTCTTTTTTTCGCATCTCGTTCGGGCAAAACCCGGGGATTGCGGGTCGACCGGCTACTGACTCGTTGCTTTGCCCTCCCTTCGCGAGACGCGATGGCAGGAAGCGGACTTGCCGCAAGCGCCGGGCGAAAGCACAGGTTCCCGCGGTCGAGGTTCACTCCCGAGTTCGGAGTTCGGGGTCGCGGTTTTCGGAACGCCGCCCCGCGAGCGCCATTCCCGCGCGCTGACCAACCATCCCGGGGCTGTGTGCCTGGCCCGACCGAGATCGCGCTCCGCAGCGGGCGGGCCCATTGCAGCTCGGCCTTACCAGCAGCTTCGCCGGTACCGGGAAAAAGCGCTGCTCCATGACGCGTTCACCGCGCGTAGCGGCAGCAGCACGCCACCGGTAGCGCCCCTTTCCCTCTTGCCCGCCACGCTGGTTGGGCGCGGAACGCGGCAAGCAGTACCTCGCGCTGGTCAGATCTGGCTGCTGTCCATTCTGCCGGCGCACACGCCGGCGACGCTGGGCGCGGCAGAGACGCCCATGGTCCAACTGGACGTCACCTCTCCGGGAGTTTTTCGCGTCGATGGGTGAAGGGCCAGGTGCGGCTCAGGCAGATCCTCCCGCGTCGAGACGTGCAGTTCGTGCGAGCGTCACCCTCGCGGGTTGTCTTTGGCGGGTCCATGGAGTCCGAGCCACGGCCGTCAAATCGTAGCTGATTGCGCTTGCGGCGCTGCAGCCAGTGCAGGAGCGCCGGTAGCCTCGGCCTTGATTCCTTTCAGCTGTGGCTGTAGAGCGTCCAGCGAGAAGGAGGGTGCGCCATGGAGTGCAGCACTATGCGCCCCCGTTCAGTGTTCCTGCCCGCCTGCTTCGTATTCGCATTCGAGCTGACTCTTCCTGCTGTTGCAAGCGCTGTCCGAGCTTGCGCCGAGTGCAACGACGGGTCATCTGCAGTCTCTTTCGTTCCCGGGATGTCGTGTGACGACCTGCAGGCGAGGTTGTGCGCCGATGCAGGTGGGATCAACCCGGGGACATTTGTCTGCCCCTGTAGGCTCGAGGGCAGGGCCGAGCGGAACTGCCAGAGGGCGATTTCGAAGTTCGCAATCAAGCTGGCGTGCGCGAAGCTGGCTCGGTTTGCCAAGTGTCTGAACGAGGAACTGAGCGGAGAGCCCTGTGACCCGGTGCCCAAGGTGGAAGCTCTCATGGACAAGCTGGAAGCGAAAGTGATCGCAGCATGTCAAGACGCCGACTTGAGTCGACTCGGCGACGGAAGCTGCGCTCGCGAAGCCTTGGAGACCGTCCCTACGGAGTTCGTGGCCCTCCAGCTCGCTAGCTGCGTGCGCGAGACCCACCTGGCAGCAACCGACAATTTGACTCGGGCGCAGTTTGGCGGGGGCGGGATGTGCGCCTTCACCTGCGGTGACGGCACGTCCATCTGTGGCAATACAGCGAGCGCACAGTGGTGCCAGACTCGTGCGGCTCGCCGGTGTCGCGGGCAGGTGGCAGCCTCGAATTTCGATCCCGTCAAGGCGTGCCCCGCGGACTGCCCCGCGGGAGCTGCGGTGGAATGCGACTGAGGGCAGCGGTTTGGATGGGCTTCGCGAGACTGAGGCCTAGCGGAAGGCTCGCGCGGCTGCGCCCGTGCTCGGCACGCCGCGGAAACCCCGCCGCCGACAAAGGGGGGCTGCCTAGATCACCGCAGCAGGGACGCTCGATGCCAAACCGGCGCGGGGGAGACGAGTGAGATAGCTTTTCACCGGGCGCGGGCACGGTGCAGGAGAATGCGGCTCGGTCGGGCCCTGCTGCGAGGTGCGCTGCTCTTGGAGGTGGACCCTCCGCGAGCGAGCGCTCGGTCCTGTGGCGCGGAGCGGGTGGTTCCACCCAGCGGGCAGCGGTAGCGACGAGGCGCGCTTACACTTATGCCCGGCTAGCGGCGAGGGCTGGCGAAGCCGCCGCGCATGGCCCCCCTGGCACCGGCCCCTCGGACGCAGAAAAGGAGACAGAAAAAAGGGAAAAGGGAACCAAACCAGAACGCCCCTTCCCGCAACGGAGGGGGGCGTTCTTTTATCCCGCGGCAGAAGCGGCGGCGCCGCTAAGCGGCAATGGCGATGCGCTTCGCCGCCGCGGCTGCGCGGAAGGGGACGCGCACCTCGAGGACTCCGTTCCTGAGGTCGGCGCGCGCCCGCTCCGCGTCAGCATCGGGAGGCAAGGGAAATGTGCGGTGGAACACCCCATAGCGGCGCTCGGCCCAGTGGTACTCGCGGCCCCTCTCTTCAGCTTCCTCGCGGCGCTCGGCGCAGATCACGAGGTGGTTGCAGGTGACGCGAATCTCCAGGTCTTCCGGCCGGACACCTGGGAGGTCAGCGCGGAAGACGAGCTCCCGGCCGTCCTTCCTCACGTCGACAGGCGGAGCTGGCCAAGGAAAGCCCTTCCATAAATCCGACCAGTCGGCCAGAAAGCGCTCCAGAAGGCGATCGAACTCCGACCGCCGCACTACCGGAACGCGCACCGCCCGCCCCCTCCTGCGTGCGCGGAGACGGGGCAAGAGATCGATCACCTTCCCCCACAGGCCGGCGACGGTGTCGCGCACTCGTTCGGGAAGTTGCATTTTCTCGCCACCTCCTTTCACCCAAAGCCTACTCGAAAAATGAATCCTCGTGGCCGGGCGTCAAGGGCCTCCGCCGCTCTCGTTTCCGGTGTGACTCGGGCCGCCACGCGCGGGCCGCAGGCACGCTCCGCTGGCAACCCCGAGCCGCGTCGTCTAGGATTCGTTCGGGTGTCGAGGCGCGTGTGGGCGCGGAACGGCGAGCGGCTCGGAGAAGCGGTCGGAAACCTCGCATGGCTGGGCCAGACCAGTCTCAAATTATGCGCATTCTCCTCGGTCACGCGGTGCAAATCGCCGGCGAGTGCCAGGCGGACGCGATCTTGGTGTACGCCGATGTCCTGCCGGACGGCCATTGGGAAAAGGCCGGCCACATTCCGCAGAAAGTCGTCTTCGTGACCAAGACAAAGGCAGACCAGGAGGTCCAGGAGGCGCTCGGACACAAAGTGGTTCGCGTTCCGAACGTCGCTCTGACTCGCCTGGGTCAGCTAAAAATTGCCGTGTTTTTGACCCTCAATCGCGGTTTGCTCGACCCCGGCGACCGCGTCGTTTGCTTATCCGGGATCGACGAAAGCAGGACGCTCGACACCCTGGTCGTCATGGAAGTGGGGCGGGAATTCGAGATGCTCGTCGCGCCCGCAGATCACAACCGCATCGCTCCCAGTATCCGCCCGGAAGTGCTCGATCGCGTCATCGACATCGCCAGCGACCTCGGGGCCGAGGGCCGCGAGGGCAAGCCAGTAGGGGCCCTCTTCGTCGTAGGGGATACCGATCGCGTCGTCGCCCTCAGCCGGCAACTTGTGCTGAATCCCTTCCAAGGCTATCCGGAGGACATGCGCAACATCCTCGATCCGCGCCTGGAGGAAACCATCAAGGAGTTCTCTACGATCGACGGCGCGTTCACCGTGCAGGGTGACGGCACGATCGTCACTGCTGGTGCCTACTTGAAGACTGCAGGCCTTTCCGGCGAGACTTTGCCGCAGGGCTTGGGGTGCTCGCCACCATGCCGCCGCGGCGATTACGGGTGTTACGGAGAGCATCGCCGTAACCGTGAGCGAGTCGACCGCCGCGGTAACCATCTTCCGCAACGGGCGGATCGTCACCGAGATCGAGAAGCCGAGGCGTCTGGGTGCACCGCCGCCGGTGGCGGTCGAGGAGGCGGAATCCTGAACGGCGGGGGGTCCGAGCGATTCCACTTGCCGCGGAGGCGTACTCGGGGATGGAAGGGCGGAGTGTTCTGCGACTGGGGAGAAGATCATTGCCGGGGCCGGTCCCGCAGAGGTGTGAACGCTGCGCCCATGGCGTCCGATCTGATGGCAGCGCCCGCCATCGGACTGGGAATCGGTCGACGTGAATGACTGCAGCTGCTGCGGTGCCCGAGGCAGCGCACAAGCCGCGCCCTGTGGTCCTGATCCCCGGTGACGGTATCGGCCCCGAAGTCACCGCTGCGGTTCGCGAGGTCCTGGCCGCAGCGGGGGCGAACATCCGCTGGGTCGAGTGCTGTGCCGGCGTCTCGGCTCTACAGCGCGGCATGGAAGTGCTGCCAGCCGAAACCGTCGAGGCGATCCGGGCGTATCGGGTCGCTCTCAAGGGACCGTGCACAACGCCGGTGGGTAAGGGCTTCGGATCCGTGAACGTGCAGCTGCGCCGGATCTTCCAGCTGTACGCGGCGGTGCGGCCCGTCCGCACCTTGCCCGGGGTTCCCTGCCGCTTTTCCGACGTCGACATCGTGATCATCCGCGAGAACACGGAAGGCTTGTACAGCGGCGTCGAGAACGAAATCGTCCCCGGGGTGGTCATGAGCATGAAGGTGGCCACTCGCGAGGGCTGCATGCGCATCGCGCGCTGGGCTTTTCGCTACGCTACGCGGCGGCAGCGCCGCAAGATCACCGTTTTCCACAAGGCCAATATCATGAAGCTCACGGACGGCCTGTTCCTCGAGTGCGCGCGCAAGGTGCAGCAGGAGGAGTACCCCAACATTGCCTACGAGGAGATGATCATCGACGCCGGGTGTATGAAGCTGGTCCAAGACCCAAGCCGGTTCGACGTTCTGCTCCTGGAAAACCTGTACGGCGACGTCGTCAGTGACTTGGCAGCGGGCCTCGTCGGGGGACTCGGCGTCGTGCCGGGGGCAAACATCGGCGACCGAGAGGCGATCTTCGAAGCCGTGCACGGCTCGGCTCCGGATATCGCGGGCCAAGGCGTTGCGAACCCGCTCGCGCTGCTCATGTCCGCGGTGATGCTGCTCAACCACCTGTGGGAGACCGAGCGCGAGCTGCACTGGCGCGCGGTCGCCGAGCGAGTCCGCAACGCCTACAACGCGACCTTGCGAGACGGCTGCCGCACGGGCGATCTCGGCGGTCAGTTGGGAACGGCGGCCTTTGCCAGGGCGGTGATCGACCGGCTCGACCGGTGCGACGCATGAGGGACGCCGGCGCGCGAGGCCGGCCGGACCCTCACTTGGCTGCAGGATTGATCGCGTAGAGGCCGGTGATCCGCGCTTCGCCCAAGACGTGTCCCTGGATCGCCCTCTTCACCTCGTCGCCCGTGAAGTTGCCCTCGACGGGGCAGCGGTCGAGATCGGTCGCGTAGAGAGTGAAGTGATAGTGGTGAACGATGTCGTCATTCCACGGGGGGCACGGGCCGTCGTAGCCAAAGTAATTGCCGCTCATCTCTTTATCGCCCGCGAACCACTTCGTGTAGTCGTTCAGTCCCTGACGCGCGCCCTTCGGAGCCGCCGGGCCCGGCTTGCCTCGGGGCGTGATGCCATTCGAAAACTCGCCCTCCGCAATCGGGGCCGCGTCAGGGCGCAAATCGACGAGGACCCAGTGATAAAAGTCCACTCTTGGCAGACTGGCCGGAATGGTCACCCCGTCCCGGTTCACCTGGTCGGGCTTGCTGGGCACGTCGGAGTCGTGGCAGATGAGTACGAGGGATCTGGTTCCCGGCGGCAAGTCGGACCACGCGAGATGCGGGTTGCGGTTTTCGCTGAGCTCGACGTGTGTTTGCGGATGGTACTTCCCGAACGCGCACCGCTCGGGAATCCGGCCGCCATTTTGGAAAGAGTCACTCCAGAGTCTCATGGCCTCCCTCCCGATTTGACTTCGCCGGCGCCGATGATGTGCAACCGGTCCAACGCTGTCAATTCAGGGGCGTGGAATGCGCGCGGAGGTGGGGCGAGAGTCTTCGGGCCCCGTCGCGCCACCACGGCGAAGCGAGCCATCCCGCCGCAGCGGTGCCCAGCAGCGCGGCGCCGGCGATCCTGCCCGCGGCATGCGGGACGAAAAGCATCCCGCCGGCGCCAGCGCCGAAAGCGGCAGCGAGCGCTGCGAGCCGAGGCTCCTGCGCGACTTTGATCGCAGCGGCGAAGGCGGCGCCGGCGGCACCGCTGCCGAGAATCGCCGGCAGCGAGACGAGATCGATCGGAATCCCGCTCCAGCCGAGCGCGCCACCAGTTACGGCGGCGGCGATGGCCCCGCCAAGTGCCAGCGCGCCAGCGCCCGATGCCGACACAAAGGCCAAAAGAGCGCTTGCAGCTGCAATTGCCGCTGCCCACCCGATCGCCAGAGCCCAGGCGCCCCGTGCCGTGACGAGCAGCGTTGCCCCGTCTCCCCCGGCGAGGGTGACGCGTGCGCGCGGAATGGGCTGGTGGTGGAGCTGGCTGCGGACGCGGCCGAGCACTTTCTCCAGATCCGCGGGGCGATCGCCCCGCACGTAGACCCAGATGGCGGCCCGCGAGAGCGAGCGATTGACGAAGCGCCGGAATGCCGGCGAGTAGGCGAGGGTGAGATACCGGGTGATCAGACCCCGGTCGTCTGGGATCGCGAAGAATTCCGGCACGCCGTCATGAAACGCCTGGTGGACCATTTTCACGACATCCGCGAGCGACATCGCTCGCTCGACCGCAGGGTCGCGGCTTGCGGCCAGCGTGATTCCTTCGAATGCGCGGAGCACCTCCGGCTCGGCTACGAAGCCTGGGTCGCCTTCTGCCCGGATGACCAGGGACGACGGCGGGGGAAAGAGGCGCTGCAAGGCACGTGCGTCGCGCGCTGCCGTGCCGATCGAGTAGCGCGCAGCGTATCCCAGAAGTCCAAAGGAGCTGCGCTCGAAAGCGAGGCCCGGCAAGGCGGCGATCAGGACGGCCGCTGCGATGGCCGCGCCCCGGCGATGGGCCAGGGCTCTCTGGGTTGCCGCAGGGCGCAGCGGCAGAAGCGCGGCCGCCGTGGATGCGAGCACTGCCCCCGCGGCAGCCGCGAGCGCGAAGGCGCTGGGCGGGCGGGGCAGGGCGAGACCCAGCGCCCCCAAAGGCAGCGCAATCGCCGCGCACAAAAGCAATTGCAGCCGGGCCCCCAGCCTGTCGCATTGCGCGAAGACCGCGGCGAGAAGCGCGGCCACCGGGATGGCATAGAAGCTCCAGGGAGCCGAACCGAGGCCGGCCGAGAACAGCGCGCTCCAGCACCCCGCGAGTAGAGCCGCAGCGGCCGTCGCAACGGCCCCGCGGGCGCCGAGGAAGAAGATCGCAGCCATACTGACCCAGCCCGCCAGTGCCAGCACAGCGAGAACTGCGCGCCGGAGGGCGCTCGCTTCGCGCACGCGCAGGACCGCCGCGCCGACGACGTGCACCCGCAGGCTGGCGGATTCGAATCGAGAGCGGATCGACTGCGCAGCAACCGCAATTGCCCCTGGGTCGGCATCGCCGCGGAAATTTGCCACCACCATAGCGGCTGTGCCGGCCGTGTTCACCAGCACGCCCCGGTAATTCGGATTGCTCTCCACGCGCCGGCGCAGCGCTTCGGCTTCCGCTCCGGTGCGGGGCACCCGGTCCATCAAGTACACTGGGCGCATGCCCCCAGCGGAGCCCGAGGCGGTTGAGCTCGAACGCCAGGTGGCCCACCAAACGAGCGCCGGAGGCGCCCACCGGGTGCCCGATGGCGCACGCGCCGCCGTTGATGTTGATCTTCTCAGGCGTCGGTATGCCGAATTCCCTCATGAAGATGATCGGCACGACGGCGAATGCCTCGTTGACCTCGATGAGATCGATCTGGTCGATCCTCAGGCCGGCGCGCGCCAAGGCCTTTCGCGTGGCGGGGATGACCGAGTACCCCATG
>JBBIUR010000125.1:0-10856 GCA_037440145.1 Myxococcales bacterium
CGCGGTAGCGCCCGATTTGCTGCGCGACGTCTCCGTGCTCCGCCGCGATTTTGTCGCGCTCGAGGCCGGTCAGCCGCTGCAACCGCAGATCGAGAATCGCCTGCGCTTGCTTCTCGGTAAGGCCGAACTGCGCGACCAGTCCGGCCCGAGCAGCAGCGGCGTCGGTCGCCCGCCGGATCAAGTCGATCACCGCGTCGAGGTGCGCGAGGGCGAGCTTGAGCCCCTCGAGGATGTGCAGTCGCTCCTCGGCCTGGCGAAGCTCGAACCGCGTGCGCCGCGTCACCACCTCGCGCCGGTGGTCCAGGAATGCCTGGAGGGCCTCCTTCAGGTTCAGCAGCTTCGGGCGGCCATGCAGGATGGCGAGCATCGTCACGCCGAACGACTCCTGCATCTGAGTCTGCTTGTACAGGTTATTGAGGACCACCTCCGGCACTGCGTCGCGCTTGAGCTCGATCACGATGCGCATTCCCTCGCGGTCCGATTCATCGCGGAGATCGGCGATGCCTTCGAGCTTGCGCTCGTTCACGAGCTCCGCGATCCGCTCGATTAGCCGGGCTTTGGTCACCTGGTAGGGTATCTCGGTCACCACGATTGCCGTGCGCCCGGTCTTCTCGTCCGTTTCCGTGACCGCGCGGGCACGCATGGTCAGCACGCCCCTTCCCGTCGTGTACGCCCCGGCAATGGCCTGGCGGCCGTGCACAAAACCCGCCGTCGGGAAGTCCGGCCCCGGGATGTAAGCGAGCAGGTCCGCGGCCGAGAGCTCGGGATTGCGAATGAGGGCGATCAACCCGTCGACGACCTCCCCAAGGTTGTGCGGCGGGATGTTCGTGGCCATGCCCACTGCGATCCCGGAAGCACCGTTGATCAGCAAGTTGGGAATTCGGGCCGGCAGGACCACGGGCTCGCGCAGCGTATCGTCATAGTTCGGAACAAAATCCACCGTTTCCTTGTCGATATCGGCCAGCAGTTCCCCGGCAATCCGGGCCATGCGGACCTCGGTGTATCGCATCGCGGCGGGCGGGTCGCCGTCGACCGAGCCGAAGTTGCCCTGCCCGTCGACGAGCAAGTAGCGGAGCGAGAAATCCTGCGCCATGCGCACCAGAGTCTCGTAGACGGCGCTTTCCCCGTGCGGGTGGTACTTCCCGATCACATCTCCGACAATGCGGGCCGATTTCTTGTACGGGCGGTTCCAGTCGTTGCCGAGGTCGTACATGGCGTAAAGAACGCGCCGGTGGACGGGCTTCAGGCCGTCCCGCGCATCGGGCAGCGCCCGCCCGATGATGACGGACATCGCGTAGTCCATGTAGGACTGCCGCATCTCGTCCTCGATGTTCACGGGAATGCGCATGGCTTTCGCGGTGCCGTCCACGGCGGCCCCCTCTTTTGCGCGGCTTTGCCCGCTGGTGGTCAACACGTCCAGGTTCCGCACGTTCAGGGCGTTTTCCTCGATGAACCGGCGGCGGGGTTCCACTTCGTCCCCCATAAGGGTAGAGAAAATCATGTCGGCTTCGGGCATATCCTCGATCTTCACCTGGAGGAGCGTGCGCGTCGCGGGGTTCATGGTCGTTTCCCACAGTTGCTCGGGGTCCATCTCGCCCAAGCCCTTGTAGCGCTGGATGTCGAGCCCCTTGCGCGCGCGAGTCAGGAGGTGACTCACTACGGCTTGCAGCGAGGGGGCCTCGAACGAACCGCCGTCAGCGTAGACCGCGAACGGCGGCTCTCCGACGGAGCGGAGTTCGCGGGACAGGCGGCGGACCTCCTCGAATTCCGGGGTGAGGAAGAAATCGAGATCGACGTCGGTTTCGATCGCTGCACCGTCGGCGCGTATCGCAGCAACGATCTGGAAGAGATCCCCTCCCTCTGCCGGCTCGACGCGCAAAGAGACCGGTTGCAGCTCGGGCGCCGCAGCGCGAAGGTAGGCCTCCGCGTCCCGTGCGACGCACTCAAGCCCTACCCGGTCCTTGAACAGCTCCGGACTCAGCCGATCATCCCGGCTGAGCGCGAGCACCACGGCCCGGTGCCGGCGCCGGCGCTCGATCACGTCGAGCACGCGCTCCTGCCGGCTGGCTTTTTTGACCACGTTCCGTAGGAGAGTGCCACTCAGGGGTTCCCCGCCCCGACGCGCTTCGACGCGCACGTCTGCGGTCCCCAGCTCCACGAGGTAATCCTCCAGCGCCGCGTCGTCTTTGAGGTAGCGTTCGGTCCTTCCCTTGCGAACGCGGTACAGCGGCGGCTGTGCGATGTACAGGTGGCCATTCTCGATGACTTCCTGATATTGGCGGTAGAAAAAAGTCAGCAGCAAGGTCCGGATGTGCGACCCGTCCACGTCCGCGTCTGTCATGATGATGATGGTATGGTAGCGGAGCTTCGATAGGTCCTTCTCCTCCTTGCCGACGCCCATGCCGAGTGCGGTGATGAGCAGGCGGATTTCTTGTGAGGAGAGCATCTTGTCCGGACGGGCCTTTTCCACGTTGAGGATTTTCCCCCGCAGGGGCAGAACCGCCTGCGTCCGCCGGTCGCGGCCCTGCTTCGCTGAGCCTCCAGCAGAGTCTCCCTCGACGATGAAGATCTCCGAGCGGGCCGGGTCGCGCTCCTGGCAGTCTGCGAGTTTGCCTGGCAGAGAGCCGGAGTCCAGGGCTCCCTTGCGGCGGGCCAGCTCCTTGGCCTTTCGCGTGGCCTCCCGCACGCGCGCCGCGTCCAACGCCTTCAGCAGAATGCGCTTCGCGTCCGCCGGATGCTCCTCGAAAAACTCGCCCAGTTTCTCGTTCACCAGCGCCTCGACGTACCCCTTTACCTCGCTGTTGCCGAGCTTGGTCTTGGTCTGCCCCTCGAACTGCGGCTCGGGAACCTTCACGCTGATGACCGCGGTAAGCCCTTCCCGGACATCCTCGCCCTGCAGGGCTTCGCCTTCCTTGCGCAGCGCTCCCTGTGCGGCCGCATAGGCGTTGATGGTGCGGGTCAGGGCTGCCTTGAAGCCCGCTAGGTGGGTGCCGCCCTCCACGGTGTTGATGTTGTTCGCGAACGCGTAGATGCTTTCCGCGTACGCGTCGTTCCATTGCATGGCGACTTCGATCTCCACCCCGTCGCGGGTACCAGTGAAGTAGATCACCCGGGGGTGGATGGGGGTCTTGGCCCGGTTGAGGTGGGTGACAAACTCCTCGATGCCGCCGCGGTAGAGGAACTCGTGCCTCTTGTCGGTGCGCTGGTCTTCGATGACAATGCGCACCCCGCGGTTCAGGAATGCCAGCTCGCGCAGTCGCTGCGAGAGGATGTCGAAGCTGAACTCCGTGACGTCGAAAATGAGCGGGTCGGGTTTGAAGGTAACCTTTGTGCCGTGCGAGAGCGTCTGCCCAATGGCCCGCAGGCAACTCTCTGGCTTCCCGCGGTGGTAGCGCTGGACGTAAACCTGACCGCCCCGCTTGATTTCGACCTCGAGGGTTTCGGAGAGCGCGTTGACCACAGACAGGCCTACGCCGTGAAGACCGCCGGAAACCTTGTACGCTCCATGGTCGAACTTGCCGCCCGCGTGCAGCTTCGTGAGCACTACCTCTGCCGCCGAGACGCCCTCGCCCGGGTGCATCTCCACCGGGATGCCGCGGCCATTGTCCGCAACACTCACCCTGCCATCCATGTGCAGCGTCACGCAGATCCAGTCGCAGGCACTTGCTAATGCCTCGTCGATGGAGTTGTCCACCACCTCGAAGACGAGGTGATGAAGGCCGCGCTCGGTGGTATCCCCGATATACATCCCAGGGCGCCGACGCACTGCCTCGAGACCCTCGAGAACCTTGATGTGCTCGGCTGTGTAGGCTGCTTCTCTGGCACCACCCACCTGGTCCATCCTCCTGCCCGCCCCGTGGCGGCTCGCCGCGGCCGCGCCAAAAACTATCGTACCCTACCAAACCAGACCCCGCGAGTAAAGGCCGCGACAGACAAAAAAGTGCTTCAATATCAGCTACATGGATGTTGCGTACC
Organism: Myxococcales bacterium; assembly: GCA_037440145.1. Classification (GTDB taxonomy): domain Bacteria; phylum Desulfobacterota; class Binatia; order HRBIN30; family BPIQ01; genus JBBIUR01. The sequence continues at coordinate 3,976 of JBBIUR010000125.1, forward strand.
CAGGTGCCGAACTGCCCAGGTCACAGCCGCATTGGCATCACCACGTAAAGGTAGTCCGGGTCGCCATCGTGGCGCACGATCGCGGGGCTCAGCTCGTCTCCGAGCCCCAGCTCCACGTGGCCTTCGCTCGGCAGCACAGCGAGCACGTCGAGAAGGTAGCGGGCATTGAACCCAATCACGATGGGCTCACCGTCCACCTCCGCCTCCACCTCCTCCTCAGCCTCCCCGCAGTCCGGGTTGATGGCTGACAGGCGGACCTTCCCTGCCTCGATGGCGAGCCTGATTCCCCGCGACACTTCGCTAGATACCACCGCTACGCGCCGCAGTGCTGCTTGCAGCGCTCCCACCTCCAGCCTGAGCCGGCGCGCTCTGTCGCGCGGAATCACCTGCTCGTAGTCTGGGAATTCTGCCTCCACGAGGCGCATCCCCAGCTCGAGTGCCCGGCAGCGGAAGTGCGCTACGTTGCCGTCCAGAGCAGCTTGAACCGTTTCCTCGGCCCGAACACTGTCCACCACACGTTTGAGCTCAGCCAGTCCCTTGCGAGGCAACAGAGCGCCGGCCACCAGCCCTGCCTGCACATGCAGGTTGCTATCCCGTGCTGGTTCGACGCCACGGGTGACCAGTGCTAAACGGTGCCCATCGGTTGCGACCATCCGCACCTGTCGCCGTTCCGGCTGCTGGAGAAAAACACCACTCAGGTTCACGCGCGTCTCGTCCAACGAGACAGCAAAGAGTGTCCGCGCGATCATTTCCCCGAGCAGAGTGGCGGGTAGTTGAAAGGTGTACTTCCGCGGCCCGCGCCCAATCCCCGGCATTTCAGGGAACTCCACCGGATCGATGCCTACGACGCGAAACCGAGAGCGGCCACTCGTGATCTCTACCCAGCGGTTCTCCAGCCCCTTCACGGTCACCTCGCCCGGGGGGAGCTCGCGCACGATATCGTAAAGAACCCGGCCATTCGCACTCGCACTCCCTTTCTTCCTCACGGTACCCTGGCAGTGCGCACAGATACTTACCTGCTGGTCCGTCGCTCCGACCGTCACCTCGTCTTTTTCTGCTGTGACCTTGACGTTGGATAGCACCGGAATCGTGGTGCGGCGCTCAGCGACACCGTGCGCGTAATACAATGCTTGTTGTAGGTCGTCCCGCGCAATCACAAACTCCATCTTCGCATCCTCTCTTGGTGCCTCTTTTGTCTAATAAGTTGAGGAAAGCAGCAAGTAGTAGAAACCGTTCGAAGCATTGTGGAAAAAGCGCCAACCGAACCGCGTGGCGAGGACCTTTGGACCGACGGTGGGTGTGGACGAGATGTGGAAGGACTTGGGATCACGCGCGGGCGGGGGTGGATGTGGTGTGTTCAACGTTGGTCTTTACTAGGAACCGTGCAGCAGCCGCTCGATTCTGACTATGGTGTCGCGAAAAGCGGGATCCCTCTGGATCCGTTCCTCGACGGCCTGGGTTGCGTGGATCACCGTGGAGTGATCTCTGCCCCCGAAGTGGTCGCCGATTACGGGGAAAGAGGCGCGCGTGTAACGCCGGCAAAGGTACATCGCGATTTGCCGCGGCACGGCAACGGAACGGGCGCGTCGCTTGGAGCGCAATTGGGGGGGCCGCAGATGAAAATAAGCGGATACGGCGCGTTCGATTCTTTCAATTGTCAAGGGGATCGCTTTGCTCTCTGGAGGGGTGGCGAGCAGCTGCGTTGCCAGTTCCAGCGAGAGCGGTAAGTGATGAAGGGAAGCGAAGGCGGCCAGGGTTGTCAGGGCCCCCTCCAGCTCGCGGACGTTCGAGGTAATGCGGTTCGCGATGAACAGCGCTACGTCCTGCGGAAGTAGAATCTCTTCCAGCTCCGCCTTCTTCAGCAGGATGGCCACCCGCGTCTCGAGGTCTGGGGGCTGGATATCTGCCACGAGTCCCCACTCAAATCGATTCCGCAGGCGCTCCTCGAGACCGGGGATCTCTCGTGGGAGCTTGTCCGCTGTCAGGATGATCTGGCGCCGGCTGTCGTACAAGAAGTTGAAGATGTGAAAAAACTCCTCTTGCGTACGGTCGCGGCCGCCAATGAACTGGACGTCATCCACGAGCAGGATATCCACGCTGCGGAAGCGATCTTTGAACTCGCCCATTTCGCCGCGCCGGATGGCGCCGATCACCTCCTCCATGAACGATTGCGCGGATAAGTAGAGCACGCGGCTCGTCGGCTTTGCTGCCAGAATGTCCAGGCCGACCGCGTTCACGAGATGGGTTTTCCCGAGCCCCACAGCGCCGTAAAGAAAGAGTGGATTGTAGCGATCTCCCGGCTGCCCAACGACAGCTCTGCAAGCTGCGTGGGCGAACTGGTTCCCGGCACCGACGACGAAGCGGTCAAACGTGTAACGCGGGTTGAGCGCGAGCGGCGCCATGGCTCCCGCCGCGTGCCGCTGTGTGCGGCCTCTCACCGTCTTCAAGCCCGGGAAAAGCTCTTCCTGCTTCGCACCCGACAGCGGCCGGAACTCTATGGGAACAGGATGCCCTGCCAGTCGGGCCAGACAGCGCGAGATCGTTGGCAAGTACTGTCCCGCGAGCAAGTCGAGTAGCAACCAGCTGCGGCTGCAGAGGACAAGCCCCAGAGCACCGTTCGCTGCGGTTACGTGGAGCTGTAGGTCCTGCACCAGCGGCCCGGGGAGTTCCTGCGCAAGGAGGTCTTGCGCCTCTTGCCACAACCTCGTGTATTGCGTGTCATCCACAGGGTTATTCACAGCTGTGAATAGTAAAAAAGCCGTGCGAGGACATGGACTTATCCGCCAGTCCGCCAACGAAAACCGTCCGCGCGCGCAGCCTCTGCGGGCCCCTTGACGGCTGGCGACCAACGCGGGCAGCCATAAGCCAGAAGTAGAGAGAGAAATCAAGGTCCCCCATGTGCCCTCCCCAGCCCGCGCACTCGCTGCTACGCTGCCGCTGTCCTCACTCGGGGCAACCAGCTCCCGCAGAGGGCACTGCCGATGAACACGTGGCACCGCGTCTGCGTCATCGTACCGCCAGCAGCAGCCGACGCGGTCGCAAACTACCTCGTGGAGCTAGGCTCCCCGGGAGTAGAATGGGAAGACGTCGGGGACACCGTGGAGCTTGCGGGCTATTTTACTCCTGCTGGCGACGTGGCGCAGGCTGTGAAGACGTATCTGGTCGCGATCGGCAGCGCTGACGCCCGCGTAACCTCAACTCGCGTTCCCGAATGCAACTGGGCCGAGGCCTGGAGGGAGCAGTTCCACCCGGTGCAGGTGGGTAACTTTTTCATCCGCCCGCCGTGGGTGGCCGAGGTGCCCGCCGGTCGCATTGCGATTACTATCCGCCCTGGCATGGCCTTCGGCACGGGTCATCACGAAAGCACTCGTACCTGCCTTGCTCTTCTCGAGCGCCACTTGCCACCCCGCTGCCGCGCGCTCGACTTCGGGGCTGGCTCAGGGGTACTGGCAATCGCCATGTGCCTACTGGGAGCAATACAAGTGGTGGCTGTAGACTCGGACGCCCGCGCCCGAGAGGCCACACGGGCGAACGCGCAGCGCAACGGAGTCGCAGAGCGAATCGTTGTTCGCGGCGCGCTCGCGGAGGCCTCCGGGCCGTTCGACGCGATCGCTGCAAACCTGGACGCTGAAACGCTGCGGGCACACGCTGCCGGCCTCTCGTCGCGGGCGCGTGCGGGCACTCTTTTGGTGGTTGCCGGGCTGGTGAGAGGACAGGAACCAGCCGTGCGTAGCTGCTTGGCGGGCGTGTGGCGTGAAGTGGATGCCATGGGAGAGGGCGAGTGGGTTTCTTTAGCGCTCGTGCGGTGCCCATGAACGCTGAGCGGGTCCGCCTCTTCCTCCCTCACGTGTACCGCGACGGCCGCACCGCGCGCGTTACCGGTGCGGAGTTTCGGCACTTGCGGGCGCGGCGGGTACAGAAAGGCGACTCGGTGGTGGTTTTCGACGCGGCGGGCGCGGAGTACGTCGGCGTGGTGACGCGGCTGGCAAAAGATTTCGCGGAAGTCGAGTTGGGAGATGCGCGTGCTGGCTTGTGGGAATCCCCAGTGCGCCTCGTGTTGTGCACGGCGGCCGTTCGGGCTCCGCGGCTCGATTTCGCTATCGAAAAAGCGACGGAACTGGGCGCTGCAGAGATTGTGGTTTTTGTTTCGGAGCGAACCGTGCGCTCACCCCTCGCAGGCCGCCAGGAGCGCTGGCACCGCGTGGCCCTGAGCGCAGCGAAGCAGAGTGGGCGGGCGTGCGTCCCGACAACAGCGGGTCCAATCCCTTTCTCCGCACTTCTCGACCGCCTGCGCCAAACGGCAATGCCGACCTTCCTCTTTCATCCCGGTGCGCCGCCCCTTCATCCCGCCCGAGCGCACGCGGCTGGGTGCAAGGCCGGGGTCGCTCTGGTTGTCGGCCCCGAGGGCGGGTTCACCGAGGCGGAGCTGCAGCAAGCCGCGTCGGCCGGCTGCGAAGTCGTTGGTCTAGGACCGCGAATGCTGCGCACGGAGACAGCAGCTCTTGCGGCGCTCGCCGTCGTCGGCTTTTTGTGGGGCGACCTGGGACTCGGCCCCACGGGGCACGCTGAGGGCACGACTGCGGGGCATCCTTGCTAGCCCCGGGCCCTCTCTCTACTTTAGGAGTGTGCGGCGTCAGCGGTACGCGTTTATCATGGACCCCATCGAGAGGGTCCAGACTGACAAAGACACCACCTTTGCGCTCATGCTGGAAGCGCAAGCGCGGGGGCACGAGCTCTACTATTTGAACCCTGGCGACGTCTTCGCGCGCGCGGGCGCCGCGCACGCGCGGCTGCGGCGGGTCGAGGTCGCGCGCGCCACAGAGCACTACCGGCTGTTCGAAGAGCGCGTTGTTCCGCTCGACTGGTGCCATGCCGTTTTCATGCGCAAAGACCCCCCCTTCGACCTCTCGTACTACTTCACGACGCAGTTGCTGTCGCTGGCCAGCCCGGAACGCACTTTTGTGATCAACGATCCGCGCGGCCTTCGCGAGGCCAATGAAAAAATGTACGCCCTGCGGTTCCCGGAACTCGTCCCCCCCACCGTGGTCACGGCCAGCATCGCGCGCCTCAAGGTTTTTCTCGACGAACTTGGGGGTGAGATGATCGTCAAGCCCCTGCACGCTTGCGGCGGCGCTGGGGTCTTCCACCTCCGCCGTGGCGACCGAAACCTCAACGTCATCCTCGAGACCGTGACGGAAGAGGGAAAGCGCCTGGTAATGGCCCAGCGGTACCTTCCCGAGGTGCGTGCCGGAGACAAGCGGGTCATCGTCTTGGATGGCGAACCCCTGGGGGCGATTCTGCGCATTCCCCGGGAGGACGAGCACCGAGGGAACATTCACGTGGGGGGACGATGCGCAAAGGCTGAGATCACGGACCGCGACCGCGAAATCTGCTCGCGCCTGAAGCCGAGCCTGCAGCGCGACGGCCTGTACTTCGTCGGTCTCGACGTGATCGGCGGATGGCTCACGGAGGTCAACGTTACGAGCCCGACCGGCGTGCAGGAGATCGACGCCCTGGACGGGGTAAAGATTGAGAGGGCCGTGATCGAATTTGTCGAAGGGCGTGTTCAGCGGCTCGCACGCGGGGCGGAAACCGGTTAGCGGAGAGCTGGGTCCTCATCCGTGCCTCTACCCGCTTTCGCCCGGCGGCTCCCATTTGAACGCGAGCAAATACTTTTTCCGGGTGTTGCACTCCTTGCACGCTGGCACGACGTTCCCCTTGGCGGTGCGTCCACCCCGAGCAATGGGTACCAAGTGATCCATGGTGAGCTCCCGCGGCGGAACTCGGCGCCCGCAATAGTGGCAGATGCCGGCTGCAAGCCGCCGCTTCCACCACGTCGACCTGCGCAGTGTGCGCGCGCGCTCGCGTTCGCGCCGCGCGCGGCGCTCTTGGAGGTCGCTGTACTCGCGTTGGGGCATTGGAAGCAGTCTAGCAGGGCGGCGGCGCCGTGTCGCCTCAAGGATCGCAGGCGCTTGCGCGGGGGGAGGGGCGGGTGCGCCTGAGGGCTACTTCACCGGCGCGCGCCGCCGGTGCCTCCGGGTTGGCTTGGGCTTGGTGGCTGGGGGACTGACCGCATTTGTTGCCCTTTCGCATTTGCCAGCGCAGCGCCGCACAGCCCGCGACCGGTTGGCGGTGGAGCACACCCATGGGCTGGCGTGCCGAGAGGGTAGGGCACTGCCGCGGCCGGGAGGTCTCGGTGCAGGCCCACAACCCCTGCGATCGCGAGCCGCGCCGCAGGCCGGCACCGCTGGCAGGGGGAGTGCGGGGGTGCTGGGGGGCGGACGTGGCTACGACCTCTCGGCGGAAGTTGTCCGCAATGCGATCCGCGATGCTTTCGAAAAGCATTTGCCCGCACGCCGAATTGCCGACGAGGGGGACTAGGAGGTGCAGCAGCTGGCGCAAGCGGTTTTGGATGTCCGCCGAGCCCCCAGGCGGTTGCACGAATTACCGCTTTTGCCGCAGCATGCGCGGGAAGCGAAGGCGGTACGGCACGAGCTATTGCAGACAGAGGCAGATTTTCAGGCCGTGGCGGGCATGGGCGCCGCGGAGTTCACGCGGGTTGTCGAGCCGCGAGTTGGGCTGAGGGAAGGGGGCGATGAGGCCGGGGGGGAATCTCAGGCGCACCGTTGGAACCGCTCTCCGCGTACCAGCCGGATTGACGCGTTCCTGGCGGTCCCGCTCCTCGTGCTCGCGGGTCTGTGCCGCGCCTGCGACCGGGAAGGCGCTGCGCGTGCCGAGACGCCGATTGCACGCATCGCCGGCGAGGAAATCTACGTGCACGACGTAGAACCCGCCGTGGCGTTTCAGATGTATCGCCGCCAGGCCGACGTCTAGTCGCTGCTGCAGCGCGCGGCGCAGGGGGTTGCGGACCGCCGCGTTCT
>JBBIUR010000126.1:0-10257 GCA_037440145.1 Myxococcales bacterium
AGCGGGCGCACAGAGGCGGCGCGAGCCGCGCCAAGGGTTTTCGGAGCCCGAGCACGGGGTGACGGGCCGCCTCGGATCTCCGGATCGTCGGTCCGGCAACTGCGGCAGGCATGGGCCAGCACCGTCACCCGATGCCCCCCGCGAAGTAGCGCGCGGATCGTTCCCCGGCCGCCGCCGCATCCGCCGGGCGGACGCGATCCGAGCTCGTGGTGATGAGGAAACGCATGTGCAGGCGTCAACGCATGCGTTTCAAAAGCCACGCCGAGATCAGCCCTGCGAGAAGGTCGCCGACTGTGAGCCACACCCGTTGCAGCAGGGCTATGGTGACGGCGACCGAGGGCGGGACGAAAATAGAGAGCAAGTATGCCTGGACGCCTTCACGGATCCCGAGCCCGCTCGGAGAGACGACGGCCAAAAAGCCCGCTAACCAGGAGATGGCGTAGATGCCGGAATAGATGATGGTTGCTTTCCAGCTACTCGGATAGATCCCGTCGAGGAGCCAGTAATAGCCGATCGCGAAAAAAACCCAGCTGGCCATGAAATAGGTCAGCGCGATGATGATTGCCGTGCGTGTGAACTGGACTTCGGCCGTTTGCCCCAGAAGGCGAGCGGCGATGATGCTGAGCGCGCGCTTGGGCAGTGCGCTGAGCAAGCCGACCACTCCCAGTGTCCACGTAGCCGCAGCGACCCACCGCGTCCATCCCACCTGGGGCCAGAGCAGGAGCGTGGCGCCGAACACCAAAACGCTTCCTCCGCAGATCACCGCTTGTTGGACGAGGGTGGAAAACACAGTTGTGCCCGCGGACAGGTTCGCGCGCTTTCCGTAATGCGCCATGCCCACATAGGCCCAGACCGAACCGGGAACGTATTTGGCGAGGGCGGTAACGTAGTAGATGGCGAAGGCGTCTCGATACGAGAGCCGCTGGCGAAAGTCCTGCAGGATCCGCTGCCACATGAGTGGCTGGTGGGCAAAACAGAGCAGCAGGAACACGAGGGAGCCGGCCAGCTTCAGAGGCGAGAGCCTGATACTCAATTGGACGAGCTCCTCGCGGGATTGCACGAGCGCTCGTGCCAGGAACGCCGCCCCAGCCAGGATGATCGCGATGGCGGCGGCCGAACGCCACCGGGAGCGGGGAGATGCCAGGAGGAGTTCGGGCGCACCGCCCTCTCGCACGCGGGTCGTTTGCGGTTTCAAGGCGATCATCGGGACGCTTTCGGGAGCGGTGGCTCGTCGGGTGCAGAAAAGCGCATGTACGCCCTTAGTACGGGCGGGTGAGGGCGAGAGTCAAGGAACGGCCGACCGTTGCCGAGGGGCGGCGCAGTACGCAATAAGGCGGGAGACGACTGGTGGCGTGCAACCGAGCGATGGTGGAGCCCACCGGGGCGCGGCTGCGCCAGACGTTATTTACGGCGGTAGGGCTGCCCTGAACTTGGCGGCGAGTCCTTTCTTGCGGGCGCGGTTGCTCGCGCTCTTGGGCGCGAAACTCGGCCGCGACGTGCGGGTATATAGTGCAGTCGCGGAGGGATCACGGCGTCCGCAATTTGGGGAGCGGAGACGAACCGCACACCGGCAAGGGTTGCCGGCTCGACCTCGAAGGCTCGGCCGTGACTTGGCGCGCCGCAACAGTTGCGGCGGGCGTGAGGTCCCTGACCCGGGCGGATCCGGCAGGTACCGGCGCTCGCCATTTAGTTGGGATTTCCGCCCACGCGAGCCGAGTGTGGAAATGGGCGAGGATTGCTGGATGGGGGCCAGCGCCCGTTCTGCAAGGTGCTCCTACTGCGCGGGGTGCTGCCAGCGTGGCCGGCGGGGCCCTCGAAATGGACCCGGTCTCTGTCGGCGCTCCGGCGCACGCTCCTTTCGGTCTCGGTAGAGCTGTCGACGAGGCTCAGTGCCCATCGAGTTCGGTCGGAGCGCCCACCGGTTCCGTTCTCATCGAAGCCGTGCGTTCCCAGACGAGCCGTGCGTTCCCAGACGAGGCCCATAGGAACAGGATCACGGCCGCCGTGGACGGGAGCAGCGCCATGGCCCCGCCACCGGCCAGCGGAGGCCCGAGGGGCTCAAGGGAATAGGAGGCGAGATCAGCGATACGCTAGAGGTCGGCCGGTGCACCGATTGCGGCGGCCGGCAGGCCCATCCGGGCCGGCACTCGTTCCGCCTCGGCCGGTTGGGTCATGAAAACTCGCGGCGGTGCAAGAGACCGATGCTGACCCCGAGGGCGAGGGTTGCGTACGCTAGGGCGTACAGGCCCAGAAAGCCGAAATACGCGAGGGAAAACGCATCATGGTAAACGAGGCGGTCCGCGATCCAAAACCGGTCTAGGTGAGGCAATACGGCGGCGAGGATTGACGCAAGCGCGCGGAGCACTGGCGCCCGGTCAGGCTGGAGGAAGTAATCCAGGTACCCGACCGATCGGCCGGCGACGAAGGTGGCTGCCGTGAACAAGCCGGCCAGAGCGGGAGTCACGACGATGGCCGAGAAAAAGAGAGCCACGCTCAACAGGACCGCCAGTTCGAGGAGAATCGCCACCGCGGCCCATAGCAGGCCCCAGTCGGTTCGCCCCTCGATGGCGCGGAGAAACGCGAGCAGCCCGCCGGTCATGATGCCGACCAGCAGAGCAAGGGTGCCGAGCAGCCCGAAGTACTTGCCGAGGAGAAACTGCCAGCGGTGAACCGCCTTGGATAGAATGTTGAAGATTGTTTTTCTTCCCAGTTCGTTGTGGAGCAGGTTTACCCCCAGCAGCACGGTCGTGACGACGCCGAAGAACGAGATGCTGAACAAACTGAAATCCCGGATGTACTTGCCCTTGTCCCCGATGGAAGCGGCGCCCAGGACGGAGGAGACGCCGACGATCAACAGGGCGAAGAACAGAGTCGAATACAGAACCTTGTTGCGGATCGCTTCGCGGGCCGTGTTCCGGGCAATCACGAGCGTCGTCATCGCTGTTCTCTTGGCCTTCGTCCCTCTCAGAGATGCGTTTCTCGCCGAGCGGCACGGCGCGCAAACTCCAGCGCAGCGCGAATTTCCGGGTTTTCCGCGTCGAGTCTGGCCGCTCGCTCCAGGAGCTGGCGTGCGGCTGATGTGTCGCCCAGCGCCAGCCGCGCGAGGCCGAGCCCAGCCAACAGGCGGGGATTCTCGGGTTCTCGCGCGAGCGCTTCGGCGAATTGCTTTTCCGCCTCTGCGTACCGACCGCTGTTGTAAAGCACTGTGGCCAGGTTGAGCCGAGCGACATTGAACCGCGGATTCAGCGCGAGCGCCTTTTCGTACCAGTGGCGTGCTCCCTCGAGGATACCCCGCTCCTCGTACATCCGCCCGATGCCAAAGGCGGCCTCTTCGTATTCCGGGTACAAGGCGAGGGCGCGCCGAAACTCCAGGCTCGCCTCTGCCCTCCTCCCCGCATGGTGCAGCGCCACCGCTAGGTTGTGATGCGCTTTCGCGCTGCGAGGAGCGGCCTCCACTGTGGCCTCGAAGAGCGCGAGGTTGGACTGCCAATCTTCGTTGCGCACCCAGGTGCGCAGGGCCAGTGCGAGGAGGACCGCGGAGCATACGGCGATGCCGACTTTGCGTTCGGGGAGCAGGAGACCTCTGGCCAGCGCGGCTGCGGCAAGGAAAAAGCCGAAAGACGGGAGGTACAGCAGGCGTTCGGCCTTGATCGTGCCGATCGGGAAGAAAATGTTCGCAGTGATGGCGAAGGCCAGGAGGAAGAAGAGCAGCCCTGTGGCAACCGCTGGAACTCTGGGCCGCACCGACCAGGCGAGGAGGGCGCAGCTCGAGGCGAGCGACAGGGCCGCTGGGAGCCGCGCGTCGCCCGGATGGAAGACGAGTGGCACGGCGTCGTAAGAATAGTCAGCCGAGAGAGAGAGTGGCAGGACCAGCAAGCGAACGTAGTCCGCCAGCACGACCGCTGCAGTGGCAATCCGCACCGGGGCGTTCGTGTGCGCGAGGGGATTGTCGAGCCAGCTCGGCGCCACGGGCAATGTCAAGGACCCCAGCAGGCAGAAGCGCAATGCCAGGTACGCGGCCCCGGCGAGAAGCAGGGCGAGGAGCTCGGGTGCTCCTTGCGGCCGGCGCAACAGGGCGAGCGGGTTGTCTCCCCGCACGTGCCAGCGCAAGAGGGCCGCGAGCGGAATGCAGACGAAGGCGCTCTCTTTGCACAGCAGGCCAAAGACGTAAAAGAGCGCCGCAACTGCCCGCCAGCGCCGCGGTACAACGGAGGCGAAGGATCGATGCAGGCAGAGGAGAGAGGCGAGGACTCCAATTGCCGCCATCGGCTCGGAGCGACCCGCGATGCCGGTGACGGCCTCCGTGTGGACGGGGTGAACCGCGAACAGGGTGGCTGCGAGGAAGGCAGCGGCGCGGTCGGAGAGAAGGACGCGCGCGAGCCGGTAGGCGAGCAGCGTGGCCGCAGCGTGGAACCCGAGGTTCGTCGCGTGAAACGCCCAACTCTCGCCGGGTGCCAAGCGCTCGTTGAGCCAGAAGCTGAGAAACACGAGGGGGCGATACAGCGAGCCGGGCTCATAGGGGCGCGAGAAGACGGCCGCGGTGGGGAGGGCGGCCGACTGCACCATCGGATTCTCGACGACCATGGCGAGATCGTCGAACACGAAGCCGGCGCGCAGGGCATTCGCGTAGGGGATCACGGCCAATGCGACCAGGCTGAGCTGGATCCGCCACTCAGTCAGAGACATGCACCTGCTGCGCATGGTGGAGAAAGCGCTCCTCGAGGGAGGGCAGGGTGGGCACAAGGGACTCGACAAAGCCCCCTGCGGCGTGGACGCGGTCGATGTACTCCCTTACGCGCTCGCGCCCCGCTACGCGCACCGTCCACACCGAGGCTGCCGGTGTGGCGGCCGGAACCGTCAAGGCTGCGAGTTCGGGTAGGCTGCCGGGAGGCACGCCGCGGACCGTTAGGGCATACTCGGCGCCCCCGTCGTTTCCGGCGAGATCCACGATCTCGCGCAAGCGTCCTTCCGCGAGGATGCCGACTCGGTCGCAGAGCGCTTCTGCGTCCGGCAGGATGTGGGAGGAAAAGAAAACTGTGGTCCCGGAGCTCTTGAGCGACTGGATCAACGCGCGCATTTCCTTGCGGCCGATCGGATCGAGTCCCGACATGGGCTCGTCGAGGATGACCAGCTTGGGGCGGTGAATGATCGCTTGCGCGACCCCGAGCCGCTGCAGCATGCCCTTCGAAAGGGTGCGGATCGGTGCCTCGAGCTTTGCTTCCACTCGCAGTTGCCTGGCGAGCTCTCGGGTGCGCGCCACGGCATCGGAGGCGCGCAGCCCGGAGAGCCGGGCGTAGAAAACGAGCGTCTCCCGGACGGTCAGGTAGTCGTAGAAGTACGGCTGTTCGGGAAGGAAACCGATGCGCGTCCTGGCCCATACTCCGGTACTCGGGCGGCCCATAAACGAGCTCTGGCCAGCGCTCGGGCGCAAGAAGCCGAGCAGGAGCTTGAAAGTGGTCGTCTTCCCGGCTCCGTTGTGGCCAATCAGGCCGAAAATTTCGCCCTCTCGCACTGCTAGAGAGAGCCGGTCTAGAGCGCAGAACCGGCGGAAGGTCCACGGGTGCCGAAAGTACTTCGTCAGCCCGTCGATTTCGAGTAACGTGCCCACGGGTCACTCCGCATTGCCCTGGCGCCGCAGCGCCTCTTCGCGGACGGGACTTGTGTGCAGCCGGAGGGGTCGATGCCCGAGGCTGGACTCCACTTTTCCAGTGCCAGGATCGTACAGGTACTGCCCGCCAAAGGGCTCCGGGGGAATTTCGGCGAGGATGCCGCGGCGCACGAGTTCTCCGAGGGACGCTGGGTTCGCTCCGAAGCGCTCCCGGTAACGCGCGATCGCATCCGACAGCATTTCGATGTCTTCGGTGACCTGCAGCTCCTTCAAGCGCTGCCCGACGATCGCGCGCACCTCGGCACTCTCCGCATTGGCCCGCAGCTCCTCGAGAAAAACCCGTGCGGCATCTCTCCCGTACTGCGCCGCGTACAGGAGGGCCGCAAGGCGCGACACCAGAGGATGCGCCCCTGGAAGCTCGCTCGCGCGGTGCAAGTGAGGAATTGCGCGTTCGAGGTCGTTCTTGAAGAAGAACCAGTTGAAGCCGGCGTAGAAGTGGAGCCTCCAGGAGCTCGGAAGCGCTCGGAGCCCTTTTTCCAGAAGGGCGATGCCCGCGTCCGGCTGGCCGGCTTCCCAAGGCAGAATTACTCCCGCAAACCGATAAACGTGTTCCGCACGGGGGTCCAAATCGGTGACTAGCTCGCAGATCTGGGCGAGCCACGGGTACAGCCTGTCGGTGCGGTAGTGCTCGCCGAAGTAGCTGATCGCTCGGAACCACAAGGCGTCAGCTAGTGCGTTGTCGTACCGGAGGGAGATCAAGCGGAGGTAGCGGATATCGGGAAGATAGACCGGTACTTCGCGGCGCAGTTGCGGCGCTCGAGCGTACAGCTCCTCGCGCGCGTACCGAAGGGCTGCAATGGTCGCGGCGCATCCGATGGCAATCCCGGTTGCCGCAAGGGCGCGCAGAACGGATTCTGCCGCCCGCGCTGCGCGGGACGCAGCCGTGGCGCTGTGCCCCGGAAATCGCTTCGTCAGAACGGTTTCCATCGCACGCGCCCTCCACTCATCGGTTGCAACTGGATGCGCTGACGGGGTAGCAGGTCGCATGCCACCTTTGGATTCGGATGGCAGCGACTGACGGAAGTGGTGCCCGTCCCTTCTTCTGTACCCGCGCCTTCCCTTGGCGGTGCATGGCCGCGCTTTTCGCCCGAGCGGAACGGTGATTCGTCACTGCGGCGAGGTGCTGTGGTCCACGAGCCCGTACTTGCTCAGCCGGTGCCGAAGCGAGCGATAGTTGATCCCCAGGATTTTGGCGGCCTTCTTTTTGACTCCCCCTGCCTCCTGTAGCGCCCGCAGCAAGATGGTCTTCTCGTGCTCTTCCAGGTACGTGTCGAGGTTTCCCGCGCCGTTCCCATTGGCCTTCCAGGGGAAGGGAGGCTCGACGACTCGTGGGGCGGTGCGGCTCAGCGGCGGGGTGCCCCGCAGGACGTGTGGGGGCAAGTGAGATTCGTGGACGGTTTCTCCGTCGCACAGGGTTACCGCGTGTTCAATGATGTTCGCGAGCTCTCGCACATTTCCGGGGTACGGGTAGGCGAGCAGGCGGCGGGCGGCGGGGACAGAGAGGCGCGAAACCTTTTTGCGGTGGAGTTCGGAGGACTGCCGTAAAAAGTGGCGGATCAACAGGGGGATGTCCATGGGCCGCTCCCGCAGGGGCGGCAAGGTGATGGAGATCACGTTAAGGCGGTAGAAGAGATCTTCGCGGAAGCGGCCGGCCTGTAGCTCGGCGGCTAGGTCCTTGTTGGAAGCTGCAATCACGCGCACATCGACCGCAACCTGGGTCTCGCTGCCGACGGGCAGGAACACGCGTTCTTGGAGCACGCGCAGGAGCTTGACCTGCATCGCAAGCGGCAATTCGCCGATCTCGTCCAGGAAAACCGTGCCCCCGTTTGCAGCGCGAAAGCACCCGGCGCGGTTCGCCAGAGCTCCGGTGAAGGCGCCCTTCACGTGTCCGAACAACTCGCTTTCGATGAGGTTTTCTGGGATCGCCCCGCAGTTGATTGCGATGAAGGGCCTGTCCCGGCGCGGGCTCTTGGCGTGGATGGCCCTGGCTGCGACTTCCTTTCCGGTGCCGCTCTCCCCGCACAGCAACACCGTGGCGTCCGAGGAGGCGACCTTCTCGATCAGCGCGCGGACCTGCGAGATGGCGGGGCTGCGGCCGACGAATCCGTCGAGCGGCGGGCTCTCGTCGTCTTCGCTGTCGGCGAGCGCGGCGGCGGGCTCGACTGGTTCGGACAAGCGCGCGCACTGCTGCTCGAGGCGGCGCAAGGGCGTGACGTCCTGGAGGATGTACAGGATCCCGATGGGGTGGCCATAGGTGTTTTCGACTAAAGCTGCGGAGCAGCGAAGGGTTCGCTCGTCGCCGCCGGACGGGTGCTGAAATTCAATCACCGAGGCGCGCGGGGAGGACTGCAGGAGGGCTCTGCGGGCCTCGGTTGTCAAGCGAAGGGGGGGAAAGAGGTCGCCGATTTCCCGACCGGGGAGTTCTTCCGTCTGGGTTCCGAGAATCTCTGCCGCTTGCGCGTTTGCGGCCGTGATCCGACCCTCCATGTCGGTCGTCACGAGGCCGCAGCCGATGTGCCGCGCGAGTGCCTCCTGGAGCTTGGCCAGGCGCTCGTGCTCGGTTTGCTGCTCTCGCAGCTTGCGCTCCGCGTCGCGCAGCCGCGTTGTGAGGATGCTGGAGAGGTAGGCGATGAGAAAAAGCGCGGCATCGTAGATGAGAACGCGCTGGGCAAGCTGGGCACCGAGTTCCGGAAGGGGAGCCGGGCCGAGCCAGCCCCGGCCCACTCCGCTTGCGAGGGCCGCAGCTGTTGCCGTGTACATCGCGCCGGCCAGCAGGGAGGCGATCGCGGCACCGCTCGTGTCGAGTAGGATCGCACCGGCAAAAATCGCTGCCGGGTACAGCAGGGCGAAGGGGCTGTCGAGGCCGCCCGTAACCAACAGCAAGGCCGTGATCACAGACACGTCGAAGGAGAGCTGCGCATAGGCGAAAGCACGAACGTTGCGCACGCGGTCGCGCAGCCACGCAGAGATCCAGGTCACTCCACAGGCGGCGAGGAGCGTTCCGGCGATCCACGCCGCAGAGGTCCCGTCGCGGCGGCTGGAAACAGCCAGATTAGCCAGGCCCGCACACACCGCGAAGCAGGCCACGAGCAAAAGTCGGAGCAGCAGGAACCAGTGCAACTGGCCGCGGAGGCGGTCCGCAGCCGGGCCACCGCGCGCGGAGGCCGCCATCAGCCGATTACCGAGCCGAGCTTGAAGATGGGCAGGTACATGGCAATGACGAGGCCGCCAATTACGACGCCCAAGAACAGGATGACGAGGGGTTCCATGAGCGAGGTCAAGTTTGCCACGGCGTTGTCTACCTCTTCTTCGTAAAAGTCCGCGACCTTCTGCAACATGGCATCCAGAGCGCCCGTGGCCTCGCCCACGCTGATCATCTGGCACACCATGGGCGGGAAGACCTTCGAGGCGATCAGCGGTTCGCTTATCGTTTTGCCCTCACTGATGCTGACGCGCGTGCTCATAACGGCGCGTTCGACCACCTTGTTTCCGGACGTTCGTGCCGTGATCGCGAGCGCGTCCAAGATTGGGACTCCTGACGAGACCAAGGTGCCGAGCGTGCGGGTGAAACGCGCCACGGCCGCCTTTCGGATCAAGTCGCCGAAGATCGGCACCTGTAGTAAGAACCCGTCGATTGCGAGGCGGCCTTGCTCGGTGCGGTACGCTTGCCGGATCACTACAACCGCCGCCACTGCGAACGCCACCATGTAATGGAAGTAGGCGACCGTGAAATTGCTCAGGTTGATGACGAATTGCGTGGGGGCCGGTAGAGCTTGGCCGAAGCTGGCGAACAGCTCGGCGAACACAGGGATGACGTACACGAGAAGCACCGCAGTGACGCCGATGGCCACGCTGACGATTGTGGCTGGATAAATCATCGCACCTTTGATTTTGCTTTTGAGTTTCGCGGCTTTTTCCATGTACGCGGACAGGCGATGCAGGATCGTGTCGAGGATGCCTCCTGCCTCTCCGGCCGCGACCATGTTCACGAAAAGATCGTCGAACAAGCGAGGGTGCTTTTTCAGTGCGTCCGTGAAGGTAGCGCCCGCCTCCACATCCTCTTTGAGCTGCCAGATGATTTTCCGGAAGGCCTTCTTGTCGGTTTGCCCCGCCAGAATCTCTAGGCACTGGACGATGGGCAGGCCCGCATCGATCATCGTGGCGAGCTGGCGCGTGAAGATGACGACATCGTATGTTTTCACGCTGTCGCCGAATCCCGGAATGGTCAGCTCGCGTTCCAGCCCCTTTCCTTTTTCTCGGATGCGCGCCGGATTGGGTTGAATGCGCTGCGATCGGAGCCGCACGAGGACGGCGTCGCGGCTTGGGGCCTCCATCTCGCCGCTGAGTACCTCGCCCCGGGGAGAAACGCCTTCCCAACGAAACACTGGCATGTCTTTCTACCTCCCGGAAGTTTTCGGAGAACGTTGCGGCGGCCTGCTGGAACGTTCGCGCGCGCAAAGGTGGCGAGCATGCGGCGTGCCAGGCGACCGCTCGGGTTTCAAAGGTGCGCTGGGGCATTGAGGTCTTGGCTGGCGACGGAAGGCCGCAAGCGCCGAGGCCGGAAGTGTCAGCGCTGCCGCTCGATACTG
>JBBIUR010000126.1:10267-10852 GCA_037440145.1 Myxococcales bacterium
TTGCCTTGCCCGTCCCTGGACGTGCATTTACCCCCTCACCCGGCGGGATGGTCAGTCGGGCATGGTGACCCGCACGACTTCCTCGATTGTCGTGATCCCTTCCTTGAGTTTCGTGATACCGCTCTGCCGCAAGGTTTTCATCCCGCACGCCATCGCGGCCTTCTTGAGCTCCGATGCCGACGCGCCACTTAGTACGAGATCGCGCAGTTCGTCAACCATTGGCATGACCTCGTAGAGGGCGATGCGACCTCGATAACCGGAGCCGCTGCACTGTGCGCAGCCGGTTCCGTGAAAACAGGTAAACGTGCCGATCTCTTCCTTGGGCACGCCTATTTCCAGGAGCGCCTGGGGCGGGAGTTCGACGGGGGTCTTACACCCGGGACAAATGACGCGTGCCAGCCGCTGCGCCAGGATCAAGTTCACGGACGATGCCACCAGGAAGGGCTCGATCCCCATATTGAGCAACCTGTTGATGGTCGAGGGGGCGTCGTTCGTGTGCAGGGTGCTCAGTACCAAGTGCCCGGTGAGAGCGGCTTTGATAGCGATCTCGGCGGTTTCGAAGTCGCGGATCTCCCCTACCATGAT
>JBBIUR010000127.1:0-3048 GCA_037440145.1 Myxococcales bacterium
TCGGGCGTGAAGGCGACCATCGTGATGCTCGCGGTGCCGTTTTCGGCTGTCGGGGCTGTGTGGCTCCTGTACCTGCTGGGGTACAACACCTCGATCGCGGTCTGGGTCGGAATGATTGCGCTGATGGGTCTCGATGCGGAAACTGGCGTGTTCATGCTGCTGTTCCTGGACCTTGCCTACTACGAGGCGGTGCGGGAGGGCCGCATGCGGACGAAGGCGGACCTCCAAGAGGCGATCATTCACGGGGCGGTAAAGCGGATTCGGCCGAAGATGATGACCGTGACGGCAGCGATGATGGGGTTGATGCCGATCATGTGGTCGCTCGGGACGGGGGCAGACATGATGAAGCGGGTGGCGGCCCCCATGATCGGCGGCCTGGTGACGAGTTTCATCATGGAACTCCTCGTATACCCGCCGATTTACGAGTTTTGGAAGTGGAACTTCGAGATGCGGCGGGGCACGGTGGATGTGAGTCGGCTGCCCATTCCCGAACTCCGAGAGCACTGAGGCAGGTGGGGGACGCATGAAATCGCGCCGGCTGTGGTGGATCGCTTTGGGGCTCGCCATCACAGCAGTAGTCGCGGGGCCGCCGCTCTGGCGGTGGTGGACCGCGCCGCCGCCGGGTTCCTGTCCCGTCTGCCATCGGCACGAGCACAAGGAGTCGCTCGTTCGGTTTCAGGCGGCTGGGGGGAAGGCGATGGAAGTGTGCTGCCTGAGCTGCGCGCTCACGTACAGCCGGCAGACTGGGAAGCCCATTGCCATCCTGAGCGTCACCGATCACGAGACCGGCAAGCCCTTGGCGCCCGACGCGGCGACGCTCGTGGTCGGCAGTGACGTGTCCCCCTGCATTCACACGACCGCCCAGGTAGGGCCCGAGCGCGAGACCTATCGGGTGCGTTGGGATCGCTGCCTTCCCAGCGTGCTGGCCTTCGCCTCGCGCGCTGCCGCCGAGGCGTTTCGCGCCGAGCACGGCGGCTCCTTGCGCACCGTGCGCGAGATGCTGGAAGAGAAGAAATAGGAGGGCGATCCTTTCCCGGAGCATGACTGTTTTCCAAGTGACCGGACGAGGGGGTTCGCGCTTGGCAAGGCTCGGCGATCCGGCGGGGTGCTGAAAACAGCCGCAGCCCCACGCTGCCGGCAATGGCTCCGGTTGGGCATTGCCGTTACGCGAGAAGGGTTGCGCGATGCACGGTGCGCGCTGCAATTCGGAGAGCAGTGCCCCGCGGCGATTGCCTCCGGAACTTCGCTGGGACGATCCGGCGGCAGAAACTGCGCGGGCACGGGTCGCGCGCGGCAGGAAGATGCGGGCCCGCTTCGGGCAGAGTAGAACGAATTCGCGGGGTCTCGTGAATCGCAGTCGCGAGAAGGGAACCGCGTAGACCTGCCCGGAGGAGACAGGAGGGACAGAGAGGCATGGAACGGCGGGATTTTTGCCCGGCGCTTTCGCCTGCGTGCATGCGCGGCATGCGTGTGCTATAGGGCCGGGCGATGGGTTGGGTTCGGGGCATGCGAAGCGCTGCGGTTCTCGTGGTGGCTGTGCTGGCTGTTGCTGGCGCAACGAGCAGCGGACCCTGCCCCGCGGCTGGCTTCTTTACCCGCTTGTGCCATCCGCATGCGCGGGCCGTGCGAACCGCGCACGTGCGCGCGCATGCAGCCGGGCATGGCGCCCGCGGCGCGATGGGGAAGCACCAGCATGTCCCCCGCTGCGCCTGCTGCGCGATACGGCATGCGTGCGCATCGGAGCTGGCCCGCTTCGTTCCGGAGCCCGGCCCCGCCGCGCCTGCTGCCGCCCCAGCAGGGGGAATAGCGCTCTGCGCACCCCGGGCGGGTTCGGTGCACCCCACGGCGGCTGTGGCCACCGCCCACGCCCCACCGGTGTACTTGCAGACGCTCGCGCTCCGGCTGTGATTTCCCCTTTCGCGGCCCCGTAGCGCGCGCTCGGCAGCGAGGTGGAGTGTGCGCGCCCGGGGGCCCGCGTCGGCTGCCCGTGTGCCCAGTGCCCGCGCAAGCCCTGGGCGCACGCCATTCCACACGGTACTCCCAGTGGAGAAATTCCGCGGGTGCGAAGGAGGAATCCCTCATGGTTCTCGCATTCCATTCGCTTCGTGCGCTTCGCTGCATGGCCCTTGCCGCGGTGGCCGTCGCCGCTGGCTGCGGGGGCCAGAGCGGGGACGGCCCTGGCGCCGCGCCGCCGCCCGCAGTTGCCGTCTCTGGAAGGGCCGCGCTCGTTGACTCTCAGGGCACGCCCGCGGCCGCTGAGCACCGCTTTCGGGTGCGCGCTGTCGCTGCCTCCGGCGCAGTCTATACAGCGGACGCAGAGGACCACGGTGCCTTTGTCCTGACGCTGCCGGCCGAGGAGTCATACGTAATGGGGTTCGAGCACGCCGCGACGCCCGGCGGCGACATGCACTTCGCCGGCTCTGTGGTCTTTCCCTGCGGCAGCGACGAGACCGACCACTTCTTTGTCTCCGGTGGAACAGCAGCGGTCGATCTGGGCACGGTCGCGGTACGGCTCGATGGTCAGTTTGCCCGCCCGGAACGGAATCCACTCGAACAATTCGATGCAGACGCTGACGGTACGCCTGACGCCCGTGACCCCGACACGTCATGCGTTCCCACCGGCGACTGGGATCACGACGGGTTTTATGACGACGACATGGACCGCGATGGCCACCATGACGACGACTTCGATCACGACGGCCATCACGACTGCGAGGTCGGCGGGATGGCACACCGCGTCGACGAGCCCGACGCTTGCCCCGTGTCGCCCGCCGCACAAACGCCGATGATCCGTGCACACCACCACGGCACGGTGCCGCCGGACCGTACGCCAGGCCCCACGGCAACGCCCGCGGGCGCCCACGCGCACTGAGGTGCCCGGATGGAAAGGGCCTTTTCGTCGGCGAGGCGCCGGCCCGCCGGCGGGGGCAGTTGCGGGAACCGCGGCGCTGCGGACGGCTGGCGGTGTCAAAAACATGCAAAGGAACATCCGCAGGGAGAGACTCCAAAGGCGGCAACGTCACCTGCCCCTTCTGCGGCGTGGGCTGC
>JBBIUR010000127.1:3099-10817 GCA_037440145.1 Myxococcales bacterium
CGCCCGAAGGCCGCATTGGTCTCGAGCCGCGGTGTGCGGGTCGGCCCAGATGCAGGAGCCGGAAGTGTTCGACCGCCAGCCTTTCGCGCTTCCGTGCATCGCCGGCAGCGGCATGGGCGGACGGAGTCGCACCCGCGATGTTCCGGGGAGCAGGGCGCGCGATCCGCGCTCTCGCCTGCACGCTTTCTTTTCGCCGGCGGTTCTTGCTGGGGACTCCGCGCAACGGGAGCCGCTGTTCCTCGGTGCGATCTCCTTGCTCCTGGTAACGTCCGAGGGGGTGCAGGTTGCTTTCCTCGTGACGGCACTGGACCTGGAAGCAGACACGCAAGCGGTGCCGCGCACGGAGCCGTCGCTCCTGGCGCGGGGCGCCATCTGTGCCCCACCGGGTGCGCAGGCACCAATGGGTACCGGACGAATCGACACTTTGTTCGAACCCGCTAGGCGACGCCTGGCGGCAGAGGAGAAGCGGACATGAAACGGAGACACATTTGCAGCCTCGCCGCGGCCGCGATCGCTCTGGTAGCGCTCGCGGGTCACGCCCTTGCCGCGGGGGAAGAGCAACATCCCGCCTCGGCGCAAAGCGCAACGCTGTCCATGGCGCGCTTTTACCACGGGGCGAGTCAGCGCGTTGGAGATTTTCCGGGTACGCTGGTTTGCTTGCGATGCGATCTGAAACCTGGGCCGGGTGCCATGAGACAGTGCGAGGAGGAGGGCCATCGGCACGCGCTCTCGATGGAAAGCGACGGGATGATTCACCCACTGCTGGCAGGAACCCCGGACGTGCTGGAGCAAATCAACTCCGGGGCCCTGCACGGCAAGGCAGTGACGGTGCACGGCAAGTACTACCCCAGCACGGGCGCCATCCTAGTCGACCGGATCGCGGCCGCGAGATGATGCGGGGATACAGCCGCCGCAGTGCGGCAAACGGAGGGAGGTACGCGCGGTGACCGAGCGAATGAAATGCGCGCTTTTTTCGATCGGTGACTATCTGGCTGGAGGGCTGACGGGCGCGCTTGCCGCTGCCTCCGTGCGCGTGTGCGTGCCCGCCGACACCGACATGGTGCTCGCGATGCTCCTCGGGATGGCGGTCGGTATGGCGGTTCACTTCCTCCTGCTCGTTCTCCTGGCGCCCGTGCTCGGCTCCTTCCATGTGATGGTGCCCGGGGGTCTCATCGGCATGTACGGCGGGATGTTGTTCGCCATGCGCGACACGATGCAGCACCCGCCAAGCCCTTTGGGGCAGGCGCTCGGGGTGGGCGTTGTGTTTGGCATTGTCGTGGTGGCAAGCGTGCATCTGTACGACTGGGCCCTGAAGGCCTCCCCGACTTCGGGGGCGGTGGTCTAAGGAGGCTGTCCCATGCAGCGCACGTTACAGGCCAAATGGGACCGCAACAGCCGCATCTACGACCTGATGACATGGGGGGAGGAACGGCGCTTCGCCGCCGCGAAGCGGCGGCTGTGTGGCCACATGCGCGGCCGGTGCCTGATGGTAGCCGCGGGTACCGGGAACGACTTCGCGTATTTTCCGCCATGGCTCACCGTCGTGGCGATCGATATCAGCCCGCAAATGGCAGCCCGCGCGCGGGCAAAGGCGATGAGCTATGCCGGGTCGTTGGTAGTCCAGGTGATGGACGCGCAAGCGCTCGCGTTTCCCGACGCCGCGTTCGACACCGCGGTGACCATCTGCACCCTGTGCTCGATTCCCGACCCGCTGCGGGCCCTGCGCGAGCTTTATCGGTGCCTCAAACCCGGCGGCCAGCTCTTGATGTTTGAGCACGTCCGCAGCCGGATTGGTCCGCTCGCTCTACTCCAGGACGTGATGACCCCTATCACCCGCCGCTTTGGCCCCGAAATGAACCGCGATACGGTGGCGACCGTGCTGCGTGCCGGCTTCGAGCTGTGTTGGGAAGAGCCTGTGTACGTGGATATCGTCAAGGCCATCGGCGCACGCCGGCCCGCCCGCGATGGGCGCTGACGGCGGCGTGCGCGAGGGTGCCCTGGATCGAGAGCCCCGACTCGCTGGAAGTGAAAGGAGAACGATGAGAGGAGAATCACATATGAGGATACGGAAACGGGAGTTCGTAGCCAGCCAGTTGTTGTTGCTCCTGAGCGCACTCGCGGGCATGCCCGCCCTCGGGCAGGAGGCGCCCCGCATTGGTTTACCTGCGGCGTCCACCCCCCGCGCTCGGATCGGGGACGAAGTGACGTGTGCCGTGGACGGCATGAAGATGCGGCTCGAGGCGGATACGCCGAGCGCCGAGCTGGAGGGCAGGACCTATTATTTCTGCAGCGAGAGCGAGAAAGAGGAGTTCTTGCGCCGCCGGGCGCGGGGCAACGAACCAGGAGGCAGGCCGCCATGAGCCGGCTCTGGGCTCGATCATACCCCGCGCTCGCTGCAGCGGCGTCGCTCGCGGTGGCAGCGATACTTTCGTCGTGCCACGTCACTCATAGCCTCGCGCACGCAGGCTCCTGCATCGGGGGCGCGGACCACCGCGCGAGCCATGGTAGCCACGGCGCCGCGGGCGTGTCCAGGCGCGCGCAAATTGGCGACGAGGTGACTTGTCCCGTCGACGGAATGAAGATCCGGGTCACCCCGGAGACGCCGTGGACGGAGTATCGGGGGCGCACCTACTACTTTTGCAGCGAGAGCGACCAGCGCGCGTTTTTGCGGCAACCTGAACGGTACGCTGGGCGCTGAACCTCCCTGCGTGATACGTCGAGGGCCGGCGCGGGGAGCGCGCCGGGTATCGCTCCGCGCCGGCTAGCGAGCGCCCGGGGCGCGGGTGCGCGCGCGGCCGGGCCGCCCATAGGGATGGCGCCCGGGACAGAGGGCCGGCCCGAGGCATAGCGCGCTCTCCGCGCGCGGTTCGCTTCCGGATCCGCTCGCATGACTCGAGCACAAGACGGCGAGCGCGGTATATGCCTTGTCGGCCGATTTACTTTTCTGCCGGGACGTGCAGGGTCTTGCACCGACAATCGCTCTCGCCGGAGCGGAGGGGCTGGCGTAAGGAGTCCAAGCGGGTCGGCGAGCTGTTTGGACGAGCCGGCGACGCCGCCGAGGTCGTTCGGCGTGCGCGAGAGGGATCTCGGGTGCAGCGGGCTGCTCGGGCATCGGGCATGGAGGCGCGAGGTGTGGTCGAGCTCAGCGCGCAGGCGTGCGGGCGGTGGCTCGCGCGGTTCGAAGCGCAACGAGGGGCGAGTTCGCGAATGGGGAATCGCGAACCCCTTTTGCGCCGCGCCGTATTCCTCACCAGAGCTCGGGATTCATTTGGGGAAGATTCTGGGTCGGCTGCTCGCGCCTCCCGGCGGTGTGGGTCGCCCCCAAAGCTCCTTCACCTCCGCGCGGTTGCCGGGGAGTAGCCTTGCAAAATTATGTTGACGCGAAAGTTGGTTTTCGGTACGAGCTTGCGAATCGGAAAGGAGGGCGGCAAATGGGAGGGAAGGCTGCGGGGAAAATAGCTGCGAGGTGGATGCTGATCGCCTTTAGTGCTCCCGTGACCGAGGTGAGTGTGAGGACCGATCACTTCAGTCCCGACTTTCCCGATGAGGTGCGCTTGCTGGCGTTGCAGCCGACGGGCAATCCGAACGAGTTCAAGGTGCTCGCCGTTACACATGGTTTTGACAACTGGACCGGGCCCCCGGGGGATACGCTTGTCGTGAATCTGGGAGGGGTGCCGTTCCGCTTTGCTTTGTTCCAGACGACCACAGAGCCAGAAGGGTTCGACGATCTGAGTTTTCTCCCCGCGGTCCCTGCGCCGGCGCTGGGCGCATGGATGACCGTTGCGCTTGTGGGCCTGCTGCTATGGCGTGGCCTGCGCGGCATCCCGTGGAGGCTAGGCGCGCGCGTGGCGAGGTGAGCCGCGGACGCCACTGCCCGCCTCGCGTCCACTGCCTCGCGCTGGGCGCGGCGAGCGCACGGTGCGCTCGGGGTTCGGCCTGGGCCGGGTCAAAGCGCGCACTTCGAAGGATGCGGTGCGCGGTTGCGCGCCGCAGACCGATCGCGCGGCGCTCGCGTCGCGCCGGGATGGCGAGACCTCGGGGCTCCGCTGACCCCCCGGACCTGTGCCCAAGTCGGGCACCGGGTGCCCGCGATGCGCGTCGCCGCGGATCGCTGTGCTGGGAGAGTGGCCGCGCAACTGCCCCCAGGCGTATGCGATCGCCGGCGAGCCAGCGCACCGCGTGACCCGTGGCGAGGCCGCGCCGTTGCTGGCTCGCGGCGAGCGTCCCGGCCGAGCCGTTGGCCAAACGTCGCACTGGGACGTCGCCAAGGCCTGAGCTTTGCGCGCACTGCGCAGCCGTTACGACGGGGACAGGTTTTTGTGCCGCGATACCGCGAAGCCGTGGAGCTGACCTTGGAGGCGGTGCTTCGTGCGGCCGGAACCGAGGCGCGGAAGGTGCGCGATGCCGGCGGGCACTGCCGCGGCCCGCGCAGATTGCGGGATGCGATGCAAAGCAACTTGAATTTCTCGTTTCCGCTCCGCGGGGTCTCGGAGAAGAGCGGGAGCTCGCCTTCCACGGGGGCGAAGAGATCGGAACGGAAGCCCGAAGGGCCGTGTTGCCGCCAGAGCGCCGAAGAAGCGCTTGGCACCGCACGAAAGGTTGCGGCTTTGCGCGAACGGCGGTCAGGTGAAACCCACAGGCGGCCTTGAAACAGGCGAGATGCTGGAGACGAAATAGAAGAGACGAAAAAACGGCCTCGCCTTCTGCGCTGCGGTGAGTATTTTCCGAGTGACCCGAGGCAGGGCGGGTGGCAAAGTCTGGCTGGTGGGCGGCGTGCGAGGACGGCGACCGGGCCAGGGCATGAGCAATTGTCCCGCTGGGCGCAGCAGTTGCGTGGGAGGTGCCGCGCGACGGGGGCCCGTGCTGCAATTTTACTGGGCAGTAACCCGCAGCGATAGCGTCGGGACCTTCGGTGGAACCAGCCGGCGGCTGAAACCGGCGCACAGCCTCGCGCCCGGGGCGAAACGTGCGCCCGCTGCGGCGAGGGTGAAAACGAACCCCCGCGATTTTGGTCGTCCCCTGGGCTGCGGCACACAGTGACAAGGTTGAAACGCGAGGGTATCGCCGTGAGCCCTTCCAATGCGATAGCGTCTATGTGGCCCGCAGGCTTGCCGGTCAGCGTGCAGCGCGATGGAGAACATTCTGTGCACTGCAGGGCGCGCAGCGAGGCCACACGCACGGCTGGTTCGCAGCGATCCTGCGGTCCTTGTTGGCCCTCCGCCCCGGCTGGTGTGCGCGAGTGTCCTGAGGAAACTGTGCGCGAGACGGCTCCTGACTGTGTCGCTCCGACGCACCGCCCGTGGATCTTTGCTAAGGAGCGTGTCGCCGCGGGAGCGGCGGTGCGAGGCAGCGGGTTAGTGCCCGCGCGTCGCCTCCGTCGACCGGCGGGGCGTACTGCTCGGGAGACCCGCCGCGCAGCCCGACTCCGGGACGCGCCGAACCCGTCATTTGCGGGCAAGCCGGAGCCGCATGTGCTGCACGGCTGTGCCGCGCCACTGCGACGGCGAGCGGCCTTGCTTTTTGGGTCCGGCCAGCCTGCACGAGCTGGCGTTCCTCCAAGGCCTCTGGAACCGGCTGGCAAAGGAGGGCGGGTTGTTCGCTCCGGGAGAGCGGCGGGGCCCTTCGGTTGGCGCGGTTGGTTCAGTTCAGTTGCTCGCCGAGGCAGCTCTCCCGCCAGACAGCGCACGTCAGGTCCGCGGCATTGGGCACACCGTCCCTGTTCCAGTCTACGCCCGACGCGCCTTCGAAGATGCCGCGCGAGGTGAGAACAAAAGTCTCCTCCGGGCTGACAATCCGGACGAGCTCGCCGGCTCCGTGTGTCATTGGGGTCGTCCCGAACATTCCTCTGGTCGCTCCGACCAGCCAGTTCCCTTGCTTTCCCGCGTAGGAGACGAGCTCGTCTTTGAGCCAGGCGAGCCCGAACTCGGGAAGCTCGCTGGCCTCGTCCACGGGGATTTGATCTTCGTCCGGGCCGATTGCTTCCACCAGCGACGCGGCGGCCTCCGCCGCAGGCGAAGGGCTTGGGAGGAGTTGGGTGGCGACCGCTGCGGGCGTAGCAGTGGCAGTCAGTGCCGTCGAAACGGCGAACGGACCGGGACTGGTGGTCGGCGATGGGCTCGGGGTAGGCGTCGGTGGCAAGCTGGGCGTGGGTGTTCGGGTGGGTGTGGGACTCGGTGTCGGTGTTGCGCTGGGGGAGGTGGGCGGGCTGGGCATTGCGGTTACCGTGTGAGTCGCGCTGCGAGTTGGGGTCAGCGTCGCGAGCGAGCTGGGGGTGGATGTCGCCGGCCTGGTCGCAGTTGTTGTCGCAGTCGCGGGCGACGTTGTGGTCGGCGTCTTGGTGGGCGTGGGAGACCGCGTCAGCGTCCGTGAAGGTGTTGCCGGCGGCGTGGGTGTGCGCGTCGGAGTAGTCGTAGGGGTACGGGTCGCCGTCCGTGTGGGAGTGACCGTCCGAGACGCAGTCGGGGTGTCTGTCCCTGTCCGCGTGGGGGTAAAAGTTGCGGTTCTCGCCAGTGTCGAGGTGGCCGTGAAAGTGGCGGAGGGCGTCGGTGTACGGGTGCGTGTGGGCGTTGAGCTCATGGCGACGGACGGAGTCGGGGTGCCCGTTGGGGTGGCGGTTGAAGTTCGCGTCGGGGTACTGGCGGGTGTAGCCGATATGCTAGGAGTCCGAGTTGGAGTCGGACTTGGGGCTACAGCGGAGGGGGTTGCGGTAGCATCCACGCGCACGCCGATCTCGTTCGACGGCGGGCTTTCCCCGAATGCGTTGTACGCCGCCACAGCCACGTAATTTGTGATGTTCAGCGGCAGCCCCGGAGCAGTGACTTGGACGGTGCCGTCGGCATCGGGGACGAGCGGGCCGGCGTCAACCAGCAGGCTCGGCTCCGCGGCACCGTCCTGTCGAACGTAGACTTTGTATCCCGTGGCATCGGCGACGGGAAGCCAAGAAATCCGCACGTCATACGCGAGGCTCGGGTGTACCCGCGCGGCGACGGTTCCGAGAACCAGTGCCCACGCGCGCGACGCGCCCAACCGACCTCGCCATGCCAGCGCTGCGGCGACGCTGCTCGGGACCAAAGAGCGTGCCGATGACTTGGGAGAGGCTCCGTGGAATTTTTCCTCCGCCGGCAGGGCACCGAAATTTTCCGCGGAGCCGGTGCAAAGCTGTTGATGCCGCCGCCATCGGTCTGGCTACGGTGTGCCTCGCGCACGCGCGGCTCTCTCCGCCTCCGCATGGAGCCGTGCAATTTCGCACGCGTCTGCACGGAGCGCGGATCGCGGCGCCCCAGGTGTTCTTCTCGGCGGCCTCCCGCGGGTAGGGCCACCCGAACGGCCCTGAAGAAACTCGCACGTCAACTCATGGCGCGCAGGCCGCGGGTGAACTGACGTGGGTGTGCGCTGCGCTTTTGCGCTGTTTCGCTCCTCGTGGGCAGCTCACCGGAGGGCGTACAAGACGCGCGAGCCGGATGATCGATGGCAGGTTCTGCTTGTTGGCGGACGAGCCGAACCCGTGGTTGAAATGAAGATTTTGGCATTCAGCACCAACTGAAGAGGGACCGCCGCGCGCGGAGGACTTGCGGCGGGCGCCGCTCGCGGTAGAAGATTGCGGCCATGAAACTACGTCCCCAAAAAGTGAAATACGAGGGAAAGGTGGTTGTGGTGACCGGTGCGTAGTCGGGGATCGGATTCGTTACCGCGAAGGCGTTTGCGGAGCGTGGGGCCAT
>JBBIUR010000128.1:0-10758 GCA_037440145.1 Myxococcales bacterium
TGAGGAACCACAGCCGGGAAAGCTGCCCACGGTGCGCGACTTCGGAGAGGCCTGTGAGTTCAACTACGAAGAAGTATTTTTCGGCGTAAAGGGCAACCCGGTGCACTGGCAGCCCTCCGGGAACCCCGACTGGGGCCCGAACTGGGACGAGGATCAAGGAGGAGGGCAATACCCGAACAGCTTCTACTTCTACTTGCCGCGGATTTGCAATCACTGCACAAATCCCGCCTGCCTGGAAGCTTGCCCGCGCAACGCGATTTACAAACGGGAAGAGGACGGCATCGTGCTGATCAACGAGGAGCGCTGCCGCGGATATCGCTTCTGCATGGAGGCTTGCCCTTACAAGAAGATCTACTTTAATCACGTGCGGCGGATCGCTCAGAAGTGCATCTTCTGCTACCCGCGCGTGGAGATGGGCGTAGCTCCTGCGTGCGCGCGGCAGTGCCCGGGCCGCCTCCGCTTCGTCGGTTTTCTCGATGACGAGAGCGGGCCAATTTACATACTCGTCAAGCAGTGGAAGGTGGCGCTGCCGCTCCACCCGGAGTTCGGCACGCAGCCGAACGTGTACTACGTGCCGCCGATCTCCCCGCCTCGCTTCGACGAGAACGGAAACATCGACGAGAGCAAGCCCCGGATCCCGACCGAGTACTTGCGGTATCTGTTCGGCCCCGAAGTCGACCAGGCGTTGCAGACACTGAAAGCCGAGATGGCGAAGACAAAGGCGGGCCAAAAATCGGAGCTCATGGACATCTTGATCGTGTACCAGTGGAAGAGCTTGTTCGGGCCGTTCACGAAAGACCCGGCCGAGATCGAGCCCCGCCGCGCATGACCATCGAACTCGCCAATTTGCGGGCGGGAGCAGAGCAAGCGACGGCCGCACGCTCCCGCCTCTATCAGGTACTCGCGACAGCATTCGCGTTTCCTGACCAGGAACTTTTCGAAGCGGTTCGCGACGGCACGCTCGCGCAAAGCCTCGCGCAGATCGCGGAATTGCTGCCCTATCCGCTACCGGAGGCAATCCGCCCCCAACTCCGGGATGCCGGCGACTCGTACATCGACTTCGAGTCGGAGTACGTGCGGTTGTTCGATGTCGGGCCGGCTGGTCCCCCGTGCCCGCTTTACGGGGGCGTGTACGGGGGCGACCGGATGAAGGCGATGGAGGACGCGACCCGTTTCTACAACTTCTTCGATCTCCGCATCGCACCCGACTTGCGCGAGCTGCCCGACCACATCACTACGGAGCTCGAGTTCATGCACTACCTGACGTTCCGCGAAACCGAGGTCCGCCAGCAGGGCGGCAATCCGGCATCGCTGCTGCGCGCCGAGCGGGACTTTTTGAGCCGGCACCTGTGTCGGTGGGTCCCCCGGATGCGCGAGCGCCTGGCCAAGCAAACGACCCTTGCGTTTTTCCCCGCACTAGTGGATTTCGCGCTGGCGTTTTTCGAGGCGGACCGGGCCTACGCTTCGCAAGCAGCCGAGCGCTGCTCCTAGCTCCCCAGGATCGACATCTCTTATTCTTCGGAGGGGCTAATGAAGCTCACACGGCGGCAATTTCTTCAAATGAGTGGTCTCGGCATTGCCGTCCTTTCGCTCGAGCGGCTCGCGCTTGCCGCTGCGGAGCCGGCCGGCGAGCCGCAACTGCCGGCAATTCCTCCATATCGCGCATGGGAAGACGTTTACCGCCGCAAGTGGACTTGGGACAAAATCACGAAAGGGACGCACTGCGTCGATTGCTACCCTGGCGGCTGTTCGTGGAACGTTTACAGCAAGGACGGGATTGTTTGGCGAGAGGAGCAGGCAGCTCGCTACCCGGTGATCGAGCCGGGCGTGCCGGACATGAATCCGCGCGGCTGTCAGAAAGGAGGAACGTTCAGCCAGGTCATGTACGGCGCCGAGCGGATCAAGTACCCGCTCAAGCGCGTCGGCCCCCGCGGTTCCGGCAAATGGAAGCGGATCGGCTGGGAAGAGGCTTTAGCGGAAATTGCCGACGCGATGATCACCGCCATGACCGAAGTGGGTCCAGAATCGATCGTGTTCGAGATCGGACCGGGAAATGCTGGAATTTTCCAGGTGCTGTCGCTCGGCCGCTTTGCGGCGCTTCTGGGGGCCACGACGCTGGACGTGGACGGCCTGATCGGAGATTTCAACGTCGGGAACTACATCACGTTCGGAAAGTTCCAGCACTGCAGCTCGCATGACGACTGGTTCCATGCCGATCTGATTCTGATCTGGCACATGAACCCCCTCTACACGCGGATCCCGGAGGCGCACTACATTACGGAGGCGCGGTACAAAGGGGCGGAGGTCGTCTCGATCGCCCCGGACTACAACCCCTCTTGCATCCACGCAGACCTCTACGTGCCGGTCGAGCCCGGCAGCGACGCCGCGCTCGGGCTTGGCATGGCGCACGTCATCGTAACCGAAAACCTCTATGACGCCCGCTTCGTGAAGGAGCAGACGGACCTGCCGCTGCTGGTCCGCAGGGATACGCGCAAGTTCCTGCGCGCATCCGAGCTCCAATCTGGAGGGCGGGAAGACCAGTTCTACTTTCTGGATGCGGGCAAGCGATCGCCGGTGAAAGCGCCACTTGCGACCCTCGACATGGGCGGCGTGGATCCCGCGCTCGAGGGAAGTGTGCGAGTGCGACTGCTTGACGGTAAGGAAGTCGAAGCAGTTCCCGCGTTTTCGTTGCTCCGCGAGCACCTGGAAGCGTATGCGCCAGAGAAAGCTGCCCGGATGTGCGGAACCCCGGCGAGCCTGATCCGGGAGCTTGCCCGGAAGGTGGCCCGCAAGCGAACGCACATTCTCGTGGGCTGGAACTCGAACAAGTACTACCACGGCGACCTCATGGAACGAGCCCAATGCCTGGTTCTCGCGCTTACCGGAAACTGGGGCAAAAAGGGCACTGGCACCAGGGGCTGGAACGAGTGCGGAGATCCCAAACACATTTTTGTCTCCCGACGCACAGTTGCGCCCGAGGAGTTCGAAGCCATCGAGAAGATCTTCAGCGGGTTGTCGGAAAAGATCCGCGCGGCCGATCCGACCCTGAGCGACGAAATGGTCGCGATCGAGCGCGAGCGCTTAGCGCCCACGTTGTGGGGGGCGGCGCCTCCGGTATTCTATTGGTACTACCACGGAGGGTACCGCGAGGTATGGAATCGGAAAGAGTGGCACGACCCGGCTATGAAACGGAGTTTCGACGAGTACCTTGCGGAGGCCATGGCAAAGAACTGGTGGGAGGCGCTGGTGGAGCCGGCGCCTGACCGGCCGCCGCAGGTGCTCATTGGGGCTGCGGGCTCGACTCTGCGGCGCACCCGAGGCGGGTACAAGATGCTGCTGAAACACTTGTGGCCAAGACTCAAGCTGATCGCCACGATCGACCCGCGCATGAGCACAACGGCCATGTATTCGGACATCGTTCTGCCGGTGGCGTGGTTCTACGAGCGGCCCGACTTCCGCTTTTTCACTCCTCACACGACGTTCAACACGTTCACCGACGCGGCGGTGCCGCCTCTCGGCGAGTCGAAAACGGAGTGGGAGATCTGCGCTTTGCTGGCCCGCAAAATCGGCGAGCGTGCAAAGGCCAGAGGGCTGGAAGAATACGCGAAGCGGCGGCGCCTACCGAGCGGATTGGTTCGGCTTGTCGCCGGCAGCCTCGGAGAAGCTCTCTCGCGGCTGTCGGAAAACGAGCTGTTTGACCGCGTGCTCGCGACGCTGTTCCCGGGGCGAGAGGCCATGACCCGCCGGCGGCGTTTCGACGCGCTGTACGACCGCTACACCTTTGGAGGACAGCTGCGCGAAGGCGACCTGGAACAAGCGCTGGAGCTCTTCGTCAGCGATAGTGTCCGCGAAGGGATCTACCCCGAAGGCACGACCCTGCAGACCTACCGCGAGCACGGGATCGTGCGCTTCGCGGGCCTCGGCAAAGTGGATCCAGTAGCGCTCAATATGGCATGCGACATCAGACCTAACGAGACAGTCAATCCGCTAACCTGGCACACCGAGAAGAAGATCCCGTATCCGACGCTCACCCGGAGGGCACAATACTACATCGATCACGATTGGTTCCTGGAAGCGGGCGAGGCGTTCCCCACCTACAAGCCGAACCCGAAAATGGGAGGTGATTATCCGTTCCGTCTCACGAGCGGGCACCAACGGTGGTCGATCCACTCGATTTGGGTCGTGAATCAGCTGCTCTCGCGCACTCACCAGGGGCGCCCCACGCTGTTCATGAACCCGGATGACGCGAAGAAAAAACGCGTCCGCGACGGCGAGCTCGTAAGGGTGTGGAACGACTTCGAATCTTTCCGAGCCCGCGTCAAGCTCGCCCCGGGCGTGCGCCCAGGCCAGCTAATCATGTATCATGCGTGGGAGCCGTATCAGTTCCCGGAGTGGAAATCGTACGACGTGCTGATTCCCGGCATGGTGAAGTGGCTTCATCTCGCAGGAGGGTACGGCCACCTTCGTTACTGGCGGTGGAACTGGCAACCTCAGCAGGCCGATCGAGCGATCGCCGTCGACGTGGGGCCTGCGTGAGCCCGCACTGCCCGTTCCAGCGCTGATGCAAACCGCCCGTTACCGGCGGCACTGCGCCTCCGGATGGGTTTACGCAACCCTGTGCAGCGCAGCTCTTGCTGTCTGGGTGTCAGTCGGGCCTGCGCTCTGCGCGGAGCAGCCCGTCCTGGAGGCAGTGGGACCGCTGCTGACCCGAATCGCCGAGAAAATCGGCGACCCGAACTGGCTCGTGGCCTGGCTATGGAAGCCCTCTGCGCTGCGGCCGGGCACCGTCATGCCCGACTTCGACATGACGCCAGAAGAAGCCCAGGCGGTCGCGCGCTACCTGTACGAAGGGCTGGGGCGGCCGCCGACGCCGGCGCCCCCAGTCCGCGGCGATGCGGAACGAGGGGAGCGGCTTTTCGTCGCGCGTGGCTGCCGGGGGTGTCACGCCGTCGCGCGGGATGATCGCGGTGCCTCGCCACGGGTGCCGAACCTCGCCGACGCGGGCTTGAAGCTGCGCCCCCAGTGGATTGCCGCCTGGCTCCGGTCTCCCCGGGCGTACGATCCCCGAACGCCGATGCCCCGCCTCGTCCTGAAAGAGAGCGAGATCCGGGATCTCACCGCGTTTCTCGCCACCCGGCGCGGCTCCCTGTCCGTCTTCCAGAACGCCCCTCGGTACAACGCCGGCGCTTCCGCGTCGCAAGGACGCGAACTTGTGCGCGCTTTCGAATGCGGGAAGTGCCACGCTCTCCCCGACAGCCCGCCACCCCCGCCTCCCGTGCTTTCCCGCGGGACGCGGGATGACGATCGCGCGGCGATTCTCGAAGATGGCCGCAAACTCGTAGAGTACTACAACTGCCGCGGCTGCCACCGCATCGAGGGCGAGGGTGGGTACCTCGCGCACTACCTCGAGCGGAAGACCTTCGCGCCACCCATCCTCGACGAAGAGGGAGCGCGGGTGCAGACATCCTGGCTCGTTCAGTTCTTGCTGCGCCCCTCGCGCCTGCGGCCGTGGCTGGAAATACAAATGCCCGACTACGGCTTTCTGCCAAGCGAAGCCGAGGCCCTTGCGCGCTATTTCGCCGCGCTCTCGGGAATCGCACCGGTGGACGAACCGATCCCCCCGGCCAGCGCCGAGCTTGTGGACCGCGGCTTGCGGCGGATCGCCCACTACAAATGCGCGCAGTGCCACGTTTCGTCGGATCGCGTTCCGCCGGGCGTCGATACAGAGGATCTTTCGATCGATTTCCTGCTCGCGAAGCGCCGGCTCCGGCCCTCTTGGATCCGTCAGTTCCTCGCACACCCGAAGGCCATTGTTGGGAAGCAGAGCCGCATGCCCGACGTGTTCTTCACCATCGACGGCATCCCGAAAGTCGAACATCCCGATCGTGAAATCGAAGCCATCACGGCGTACCTCCTGCACATGGAGCAGCCGCTCGATGCTGCCCTTGCTGCTCTGAAAAAGGCCGACGAAGCGGAAAAAGCGAATTCCGAAATCGATTGGACGCAATACCCCTACTGACTCGGCTCGCTGCTTGGGCGGACCGCAAAAAATCGGCGGGGGCACTTGCAAAGCGGCGTCGCCGACCTTCTAATCACCACATGCAGCCGATGCCGCAGGTCGACTTCGACAGGGCGCCCTTCCTCGTGATCTGGGAGACGACGCAAGCATGCGATCTTGTCTGCCGGCACTGTCGCGCCTCGGCGCAGCCGCTTCGCGATCCGCACGAGCTCAGTACCGCGGAGGGAGAGCGACTGCTGGAAGAGGTGGCGGCAATGGGAACACCGATCTGCATCTTGAGCGGCGGGGACCCAGTGAAGCGGCCAGATCTCTGCCGCCTGGTCCGCACCGGAAAGGACCTGGGCCTGCGCATGGCGACCATCCCGGCAGCCACGGCAGCTCTGACGCGGGAGCTGGTCGCCGAGCTCAAGGACGCCGGTGCCGACCAGATGGCGTTGAGCCTCGACTTCCCCCGAGGGCCGCTTCACGACGCATTCCGCGGCGTGCCTGGGGCCTTCGCCAAAACCATGGAGGCCATACAGTGGGCCCACGAAGTGCAACTGCCCCTGCAGATCAACACGACCGTTTGCGGGGAGTCCGCACCCTATCTCTCGGAAATGGCGGAATTCGTGCGCACCCTGCACATCGTTTTCTGGGAAGTGTTCTTTCTGGTACCCACGGGGCGAGGCAAGGACCTCGCGGGCCTGACGGCGGAACAGTGCGAAATCTTGTTCGATGTGTTGTACCGCACTCAAAAGCGCGGCGAGTTCATCGTGAAGGTCACCGAAGCTCCTCACTACCGGCGCTACGTCGCCCAGCGCGAAGCGGAGGAGTCAGGCGCGGTGCAAGCCCCGCGGGGCCTGCTGAGATCGATGCCGCGCCAGCTGCTGCGGTCAGAGGGGCCGGGGCACACAGTGGGCCTCGCACCGCGAGGGGTCAACGCGGGCAACGGTTTTGCCTTCGTCTCGCACACGGGCGACGTGTATCCGAGCGGGTTCCTGCCCGTTTGCGCGGGAAACATCCGCAACACCCCGCTTGCCGACATCTATCGAGAATCGGACGTCTTCCGGGCGCTGCGCGACGCCGAGCGCTTCTTGGGCCGCTGCGGTAAGTGCGAATACAGGGCAATCTGCGGCGGGTCGCGGTCCCGTGCTTTCGCGCTCACCGGGAATTACCTGGCAACCGACCCCTGGTGTGCCTACCAACCGGAGGGGTTGTGAGAGCCCCGGGCAGTACCAGCGCGCCCGTCGCGCGCTAGGCGGGCACCGCGGAGGCCAGAGGCCTAACGGAGCCTAGCACGGCAGAACGTAAATATCTTCTGTCACCTGGGGATCCAGCGCGACGTCGGTTTCCCCGACGCGCACCACGAAGGCAGGCAATCGCTGGTGGAAGCGCAACCTTGCCCCCGGAAGGATACCGAGCGCGCATAACCGGTCCATCCGCTTGTGTGACCGCGAGGCGAGAAACACGACGCGATACTCCCCTCCTACCTCGGCTTCGCTCAGACGCGTGACCAGGGGTGGGGCCACGCGCGTGAGCGTCTCGCAACACGTACCGCGCGGGATGGGTTTGTCGTGGGGACAAGTAGGGGGGTGGCCTAGAAACGTGCAGACGCGGTCCGTCGCAGCGTCGGAAAGGATGTGCGAATGTTCCAGTTCGCAGGCGCCTGCCTCCATGGCTTCGTCGTCCAGCCGAATCACGTCTGCCAAAAGCCGCTCCGCTAGCCGGTGCCGTCGGATCACGCCAGCGGCCCGCCGCCGGCCTGCCGGGGTAAGTGCGGGCCAGCCGTCCCGCAGCGAGATCAGGCGCTGGCGCTCCGCCTCTTTCCAGATGGGCTCGGCATCGAAGTCGTAGTGGGCGGAAGCGAGCGCCTCGGCGCCGCTGGCGCCGCGCTCTTCGCAGAGCCACAATTGCTCCAGCAGCTCTTCGATTTGGGGGTCTGTCTTCGCGCTCATCCGTCCCTTAACCGCGCCCGGCCTGCTTTTCGCCGGCGTGGACAGCACCTAGCGCGGCAAGATATGGCGCGCTACAGGGTCCCGCGCAACTGCTCATCTGTCACGACTCCCGTAGCGCCGTCCACTCAGCATGCGCCCGATCCACCGCGTTAGCCGCGTTTCTGCCGGCAATTCGTAACCGCAATTCGGGCACCGCAGGAAGCTGCAACCGTGGGACAAGGGACAGCCCGCGTGGCAAGCCAGCCCCTTGCTTTGGCTGTACCGGCTGCCGCATAGAGGACAGGTCACCAATCGCCCGGCCTCGCTCATCGCAACCCCGCGGCCCGCAGGGCAGCGTTGATCGCGCCGCCCACAAGAAAAGCGAACGGAAAAATGAATGCGCTCATGGCCACGGCTGTGCGCAAACCATGCTCTTTGATGATCACGAAAAAGTTGGCCACGCACGGAACGAAAAGCGTGATCGTCACGAGGGCGACGACCGCCTGGACCGGGCTGAGCTCGCCTTGCCGGAACAGCGCGTAAATCCCGGCGGCACCGTAGTCGCGCCGGAAAAACCCGACGAGGAACGCCTCTGCCGTTCGCGCCGGGAGCTGGAGAAACCCCACCACTGCGGGCTCGCCGGCCCGGATCAAAAGGCTCAGCACGCCCAGCCGGTCCAAGATGAAGAGGGCAAAAGTCCCCAGGACGAAGATCGGTACCGCTTCTCGCACGTACCATTCCAAACGCGCGGCCGTCTTGAGCAGGATGTTCCGCAAGTGCGGGCGCCGGATAGGTGGGATCTCCAAGATCAGATCGGAGGTGTCACCCGGCAGCAACCGCGTGGCCAAAAAGCCAACCGCAAGCAAGACCCCGAGGACCGTCACCCCCCAAACAGCCGGGGCCCAGACTGGCAAGGCACCGAACAGCCCGAGAATCAATCCGAGCTGCGCTGAACAGGGAACTCCCAGTGCGAGCAGTAAGGTGACCACCAATCGCTCCTTTCGAGTTTCCATAATGCGTGCGGTCAGCGTGGCCATCGTGTCACAACCCAGGCCGAGAACCATCGGCAGTACGGCCTTGCCGTTCAACCCCATGCCGCGGAAGAGGCGGTTCACCACCACGGCCAGCCGCGGCAAGTAGCCCGAATCCTCCAGCAGCGAGAAGGCGAGGAAAAACGCGCTTACGATCGGGAGGATGATCGCGAACGCGTAGGTGAGGGCGACCGTGATCAGGCCGTACGGCCCTACCAACAGATCGCGGAGAAATGCCGCACCAGCACCGACCGCAGGGCCCAACTGCGCTGCGGCTCCCGCGACACGATCGAACACCGCGACCGCTACCGGGTTGAGGTACGACCCGAAAACCCCGTTTTCCAGGAAGTCCACTGCCGTCCCAGCGGCAAACGCACCTACGAAACGGTAGATCACGTAAAGCACGACGAACAAGACCGCGAAGCCGAAGCGCGGGTGGCAGGCCCACTGCCCGAAGGCCGTGCGCATGCCCGCCCAACGGCCCAGGCCTAACGCAGCGGCCCCAACCGCCGCCCACGGGACAGCGCGCCATGGCCAGCCCGCCAGCCGAGGAAGAACCCCGAGGTCGCCAGCCAATAGCGCCGCGGCTCCCGCGAACGCGAGCCCGCCGAGGGCTTCCCACCGCCCGCTTCGCTCGCTGGCCGGAAAATCCGCTTCGCTTCGCTTGGTCACTGCGCGCGCGAGTTTTTCGGCCTCGCGCGCACGGCAGCGGCTGATTTCGTACGGGGGGCTGGTGCTCAACTGGCTCGCCACCTGGCGGTACGCGTCTTCGATCGCCGCCAGCCCTCGGCTGGAAATGTGGCGCTGCAACCAATCCCGTAGCGTCGCGTCGCCCGCCAAGCACATCAATGCCAGGACTCGCGCGCTCAGCGGAAAGCCACCGAGCGTGCCCTCAATTTGCGTCACAGCTCGCTCGATCGCCGGATCATACCGCACCCGATAAGCGCTTGGACGCGCTTCCCCCAACGCCGCACGCAGCTGCGCGATCCCGCGGCCGGTCACTGCGACCGTGGCCAGGACTGGAACCCCCAGCGCCTCGGACAGCGCCTGCGTGTCGACCCTCATCCCGCGCTCGGCCGCTTCGTCCACCATGTTGACAACCAGCAAAAACGGAACGCCCGCCTCCGCCAACTGCAGCGAGACTGCGAGTCCGCGCGCGAGGTTTTTCGCATCGACAATCTGAACTACGCCATCGACCCCAGCGAGCAGGATGTCGCGCGTCACCCTTTCGTCTTCCGAATGGGGCGTGAGGCCGTGCACACCAGGCGTATCGATCAGCTCGACGGCGGCGTCGGTCCGCAGCGGCGCCCGCGCAATCTCCACAGTCGTGCCCGGATAGTTGCTCACAGTCGCATAGCTACCTGTCAGGGCCCCGAAGATCACGCTCTTGCCCACGTTCGGGTTGCCCACAAGCGCGATCCGCCCGTAGCGGCGCGGCGCGCTGCCGGCCGACAAGATTCCGCTCTGAGATACAGCCTCCTGGCTCGCCTCCCGCCTCACTATCGATGCCTCTGCTGTTGCCACCGGATCGTTCTCAACGCCCCCGTTCTCGCGCCACTTTCGCAAAATTCGCGACGACGACAAGGCGCACTGACCACAAGCCCTGCACCTGTCCCTTTCGCATCCGGGGGTCACCGACCCCCGAACTCTTCGTCACGGGTCTCTGGCCACCCACAAGACGCCGGCTCAACATCCCCCCCCCGCCCTTCCCCCCGCCACCGCGTGCACGACCGAGAAATACAATAACAGGGCGCCGTTGCCCCGCTCCCCCCGAACTCCGACCGGAGCCGCAATT
>JBBIUR010000129.1:0-10630 GCA_037440145.1 Myxococcales bacterium
CCGGCCCGCCACCGCCACCCTCGGCCGAGGAGGCCTGGCCCGCCAGCATCCTGGCGGCGGGAGAAGAGGGCGGACATGCGATTGCGATCGACGCTCGGTCAGTAACGGTATTCCGCCAGGAATCCGATCGCCTGAAGCGCGTCTTCCAGTTCCCCGCTCGCATCGGGGAGGATCGGCTCCCTGACATAGAGCGGCTCTACGAGGTTGCGCAGATAAAAGAGGGCGAGCTCACCGCAGTGCCCGTGTGGCCGCCGTTCGACCGGCTCAACATCTCGGCGGTCCGGGACAGCAGTGCCGCAGTAATTCTCGAGCCCAGCGATTTCGAGAAATTGTCCGGGGTAGTGAACCCGTTTCTGACTCCTGTAGCCATCGGCAAACGACTGGAGGCCACGCGAACCGCGGCCGACTCCGCACTCCCGGAAATTCGAGAAGCCTTGCAAAACTGGTCCAGAAGCTGGGCCGTCAAGGACCTCGAGAAGTATATTGAGGTGTATGCGCCCGATTACAAACCCGCGGGCAGTGCCGATCACGGGCAGTGGAAGGCGGAGCGAGCACGCATCTTTGCCCAAAGCGGAAAGATTGCGATTCGCCACGGTGCGGCCACGGTTCTCCTGTTGCCTCCCGAGGTAATTACGCTGACCCGGCAGGACTACCGCTCGCGGTTACAAGTATCCTCGGGGATCAAGCGCCTGGTCTGGAGGCGCTTTGCCGATCGGTGGCGCATCGTCGACGAGGAGATGCTCACCGAGCGCATCGGTGGGGCTGGCCGCTAGCCGGCGAGTGGATGGCGAGGCGCGCAAGGAGCACCGCATAACCCCAGAGGCCACCATCCACGTCGGCAATGGGCACAACCCGAATCTCCGCCAACTCTCCGCTTGCCGGCAACAAGACCACTTCGGCGGCCGTTTGCCCCGAAGCCCTGGCCCGGCTCAAGACGCCCTGCGCCGCGGGCTGCCCAATGACCTCCGCCAAGTTCCGGGGCAAGGGTTCGAGCGACCAGCCCGGCTGGAGCGCCTCATGAGAAACCACGGTCCCGTCAGGGCTCAACCAAAGCACGATCTCGGCTTCTCCGCGCGCAAGCCCACCTCGCGCTGCTCGGCGCGCGGGAGGGCGGCGCTCCCGGCGGGGCTCCGCTTCCAGTAGGAATCCGAGCCGAGCCGCTGCGCGGCACACTGCCAAGGCGCGCGGATCGCCGGCGCCGCCCCGCAGCGCCACCAGCAGCAACCCGAACACTCGTTCGGCGCCAATGACCGGAACCACGAGGTATGGGCGCAATTCCACCTGAGAAAGAAGCGCGCTCCGCGTGGCCGCGGGAAGTGCGCTCTCGCCGCTCTCGAGGAGGAGCCGCATGTTCTCCCCTTGCTGCACCACGCGGCTGGACACGGCGCGGCTCAGCTCGGAAGCGTCTTCCATCGACAAGCTCGTCGCTGCCAGAAGGGCCGCCGCCGCGCGGTCCGCGCGGTCCACGTGAGCGCCCGGAACGGCAACCGCGACGCTCGCGCGCTTTGATCGTTCTCCGATGCCGAGGTAACCCGTGACCGCCCGCCCCAAGGCAGCGATCATGGGCAGAACGCGCTCCAGAGCATGCCGGTTTTGCAGGTTCTGCAACACGGCGGTCGAGATGCCGTTGAGCGCTTGCAGCGCCTGCAGCTCGTCCCATCGCGCCTCCAGGGCGGCCCGAAGGCGAGCGAGCGCGAGAAACTCACAGGCCACCGCAACAATAGTGGTCGAAGAAACGAGGCTCCAGTCAGCCATCGGCGTCAATTTCGGCGCGCAAGAACGATCTTCTCGTCCTCCACGCGAAAGCTCACATCGAGTCGTTCGAATACCAGCCGGGTCGCCAGCAGAGCCAAAGTTTCGCGCTCAGGGTGGATTCCGGGGTGCTCAAAAACCAGAGCGCCCTCCGGGTCGACGCCGATTCGGAGCGCACCCGACCCTAACCGCGACAGATACGACATCAGGCAGTGGGCCGCAAGGTCCACGTGGTCCTCCGTGGCACTGAGCGGAAAGGGCGGGGCGCCCTCGTACTCTACAGGGAGGAGGCGACACGCGAACCGCACGG
This sequence comes from Myxococcales bacterium, assembly GCA_037440145.1. Lineage (GTDB taxonomy): Bacteria > Desulfobacterota > Binatia > HRBIN30 > BPIQ01 > JBBIUR01. Next base: position 2,063 of record JBBIUR010000129.1, read on the forward strand.
CCGAGCGGATCAGGGCTTTTTCCAAGCTACGCACCAGATCGGCTCGCGCGATCGCTTGCCGGCCGCAAGCCAGGACGGCCTCGACCCATGCGAGTCGCTCCTCCAGGCAGCGGAGCTGCTCCCCCAACGCACGTGCTGCGACGTAACGCGACGACGGACTCGATGCGGATGCGGCAATCAGTCCGAGGGTCCTCGATGCGAGAAGCACAGAGCCGATCTCGGCTTGGGCTAGGGACGCAAGGCGATGGCATGCAGCCGCGAGATTCTCTGGGCTCGCGCCGCCCAACCAGCGCAGCAGGGCCCGGGCGACCGCCCGTTGCAGCCCGAGCGGATCCTCCCACGACGCGACCTCGACACCCTTCGCAGCCGCCTGCAACTCCGGCGGAGGGTCGACAAGCACCAGCGCCGCCGCGGGCCACGTCGACCTGGCCAGGCGCAGCGCCCGATCCGACCACTCCGCGAGCGACAAAACCACCACCGCGGGCCGCCTTTCGCCCGCTGCCGGCAAGCGCAGAAAGGGCGAGGTCGCAACTTCAAAGTCGGGTTCCAGGACTAGCGCAAGGGTTTCGCGCTGCTGCTCCAGCGGGCTCACCGCTACCAGAAACGGTCGCTGTGCTCGCGATGGCAAAGGCGCGCACCTCGCTTTCCAGGCCGCCCTCGCCGTAGGAGGGCAGCGCCCTAAGGGCCGCAAACTTTTCTATCACGCACGACTTCGAAAGTGGCGGGGAAAGTGCACCGTCAAAAGGGGCGACGCTGGCGCTCCCGTGGAACGACCTGGGTTTCCTTGCTCTAGTCCCGGCGCGGGTCTTATATGGCAGCGCGATGAACCGCGAGCTTTTTGCCGAGCTGGAAGAACGCGTCCTCGCCCCGTACGCCATGCGGAGTCGAAACACCCGCGGCCGTCGGCATCCAGAAGAAGAGCACTCGTTTCGCCTGCCGTTTCAGCGCGACCGAGACCGCATCATTCATTGCTCCGCATTCCGCCGCCTCGAGGCCAAGACTCAAGTGTTCGTCGACTCCGAAGGCGATTACTACCGCACCCGGCTCACCCACACCATGGAGGTCGCACAGATCACGCGCACCCTCGCGCGGGCCCTGCAGCTCAACGAAGACCTCGCCGAGGCCGTCGCTCTGGTCCACGACCTGGGCCACCCGCCGTTTGGCCACGCCGGCGAACGCCAACTCGACGAATTGCTCGCGGAACACGGGGGCTTCGACCACAATGCCCACTGTTTGCGGATCGTCGACGAACTGGAGCGCCGGTACCCGACCTTTCCCGGACTCAATCTCACGCACGAGGTGCGCGAGGGAATCGCGAAGCACGCGCCTCCGTACGATCGGCCTCTCGCTGGGGCTTTCGATCCGGGACTTGCTCCGCCGCTCGAGATCCAAATCGTAGACTGCGCGGACGAGATCGCGTACACGGCTCACGATATCGACGACGGGATCAAGTCCAGGATGCTGGATGCGGAAGCCCTGGCTTCGGTGGAGTTGTGGCGGGTCTGTCTCGACACCGCTCGCGCCCGCTGCGATCGCGCAGCCGAACCAATCCTAATCTATCAAGCCATTCGCGCCCTGATCGACCTACTGGTCCGCGACGTCCTGGAGCGCACGACGCAGGCCTTGCAGTGCATCCAGACCATTGCGGAGGTGCGTCAAACCGGGAAACCCCTGGTGGGCTTCCGGCCGGAGACTGGCGCGATGCTGGCAGCCCTAAAATCCTTCCTGGCCGAAAACCTGTACGCGCACCCCCGCGTGCTTCGCATGACTCGGAAAGCCCAGCGAGTTCTTCGCTGCCTGTTTCGGGCCTATCTGCGGGAGCCGCGACAGATGCCCGCCCACGTCGCCCGCCGCTGCGCCGACGAACCGGTGGTGCGGGTCGTCGCAGATTACATTGCAGGCATGACAGACCGCTTTGCCGTCAGCGAGTACGAAAAGCTCTACGACCCGCGGGTCCGGGCCTAGCCCTGGGTACCGGGCGCTGTGTCTGATAAGATATGTTATGGGTTCTTAGCTACTCGGCATCCAACAGCTTCAAGCCCGCATCCGCGCTCTCAGCCCAGCCGAGCTAGACGCGACTCCACAAACTGGCGCTCCGGACCTGTCGGAAACAATTCGAGGAAGGCCCCGTACGCCCGCTTGGCGCGCGCAGGGTCGTTTGCCATCTCGGCGTTCCGAGCTTGCCCCAACAGCGCCTCCGCTCGGTACGGCCCCTCAATCTCGGCAGCTTGCTCGAACCGCTCCGCTGCGCTCGCATGGTCCCCTTCCCCTTCCAGAGCGTACCCGAGGGAAAGCAGGGCGAGCTGGCGCAGGTAAGGTCGCCGCAGGTCGGGCAGCGCCCGCTGGAGCCTCACCCGTGCATCTCCGTACTTGCCTTCCGCCAGCTCCGCGCTCGCGAGATACAGTGCGCCCAGCGGTCCCACGATCGAGTCGCGCCAGTGGGCGGAGCGCTCGGTCAACAGTTTGACCGCCTCTGAGGGCTGCCCGGCGTAAAGTGCCCCAATACCCGCTGCCAATGCCTCGTTTGCCCTGCTCGCTTGCACGCGCCGGAAGGTGACGACGGCCGCTGTGCTAACCGCGACCACCGCAAGTGCCGCCCCCACCCACGCCGCCACTGCCGCATGCGCCCGCAGATACCGAGCCACACGCGTGGTCCACACGAGAAACTCGTCTGGCTGGCGAAGCTCCTTTCGCCGCAAGCGGCGTCGTGCGGGCACGGGACGACAAATCGGCTCGAGAGCCTACATCTTGTACTTGAAATCCTCGGGCGTCATCTTCTCGAGGATTTCTGCCCACTTGTCACGGGAGACGTTGGAGAGGTTGGTCTCTCCGCCTTCTTCCATCTGCTGGAGTACGCTCGACGCCTCCAGCACCCGCTTGGCGACGTAGATGGGGCTGCGGGTCCGCAGGGCCAAAGAAATGGCGTCGCTTGGCCGCGCATCGATCGTGATGCGATTGGCCCCCGTGCGCAAGTGAATCAGGGCAAAGTACGTGTTGTCTCTCAGGTCAGTGATCTCGACACAATCCACCTCGGCACCGAGCTTCTCGATGATGTTGCGCAGGAGATCGTGCGTCATCGGCCGCGCCATCTTGATGTTCTCGAGCTCGGTTGCCATGGCTGTGGCCTCGAGCAACCCGATCCAAATGGGCAGGTTCAGTTTGTTGTCCGGGTCTTTCAAGATCACGATGGGCGTCTTGGTCACCGGATCCAGGGTCAACCCACCCACACTCATCTCGATTACGTCGTCACGCATTTGGCCGCTCCCCGCGGGGTTCCCATTTTGACCAAAAACCCTCGAGTCCGTCAATGCCGATCCCCGCTCACATCACCAGCCGGTCGATCACCCGGTAGAGCTGTTTCAGGTTGCGGCACTCCTCCACCAGGTCGCAGTACGGTTGGTACCGATCCATCTCGCTATCCCCGAAGCCCCAGGTCAGCCGGTTCTCTGGGTTCAACCAGATCAACTGCTTGGCCCTTTTGCGAATTTCTTTCAGCACCCATTCGTGCGGGTGGTTGTAATTGTTGCGAGCGTCACCGAGGATGATCACCGATGTTTTGCGCGTGACACAGCCCAGATAGTCGCGGTGAAAGATCCGAAACGCCCGCCCGAAATCCGAATGCGCGAAAACGTTGACGATATTTCCCGTCAGCGCCTGTTCGATCGCCTCGGTGATCTCGTGTTCCTCGAACAGCTTCGTGATCTCCCCTAGCTCGCTGACGAATATAAAGCTGCGGACGCGGGAATAGAGGTCCTGCAACGAATAAACGAACTGCAGCATAAAACGCGAGACGTTCCGGACGGAATCGGAAACGTCGCAAAGGATCACTACCTGCGGCTTGTCTCGGACTCTTCGATCCAGCTGCAGCCGAAACGGCGTCCCGCCGTATTGCAGGTTCTTTCGCAGCGTATCCTTGATGTCGAACTTTCCCCGCTTTGCCCGCTTGCGCCGCACGGAAACCGTGTTCTTCAGCCTCTCCGCTAGCTTCTTGACGGCTTCGTTCATTCGCCGAATTTCTTCCTCGGAGAGGTAGTAAAAGCTCTTTTCCGCCAGACTTTGCACGCGCAGCGCGTCGCGGGCCGCGTGGTCGCGCTTTTCCAGTTCGCTCCGCACGTACCGCTTGATGATGTCCGTGAGATCCCGAAGCCGCCGGTCCACGAACGCCCGGATCTTCCCCAGTAGCGCCTCGTCTAAGCCGGCTGCCTCGAGCCGCTGCTTCAGGTCCTCGATCTCGCGGTTCAGCTCGCTCAGGCCTAGCGCTTGCGCGATGGCGTGGCTGTAACGCCCCTCCTGCATCGGTCGCTGGATGCCCTGCACTTCCACGCGCGCTCCAGCTTCGCGCAGCAACCGCTCGAGCGTGCCGGCGTCGTTCTGCAAGAGAGCTTGTGCCAGTGGCGAAAGCTCCACCCGCAATTCGCGGGCGAGCGCCGCGAGCGTCTCCATGAGGTCCTGGAGGTCGGCATCCTCGAGCCCGAGAGCGGCCTGCATCTCCGCCGCACTTGCCCGGATCGCTTCTCCGAGGCCCCCGAAGTACAGGTCGAAGAGCTCGTCAAACGCGGCAAGATCGATTGCCCGCTTCGCGAGCGTTGCGCGCAAGGCATCCTTGAATGCCTCGCGGTCCGCCAAGCCGACAGCGCGCGCCGCTTCGAGCGCGTCCATGTGCTCCGAGAGCGAGATGCGGAAGCCGCTCTCCCGCAGCAAATTCGCGAACTGGGCGATCCGCTGATCCATCGCGGGGGCCGCCGCCATCAGTGGAGCAAATCTTTCTCGGCACGCGCTGCAGCCGCAAGCCCATCCCGCTCTCGCGCCCGCCGCAGGTAGTCCTTCAGCTCCTCTTGCGCCTTTCGGATGTCGCCTTCGTACTTCAGAATCGCGCTCAGCGTCTCGGACACCAAGTTTTCGTCAAGCGAGTCGGCATTCAACAGCACCAGGGCACGGGCCCAGTCCAGCGTTTCGCTAATGCTCGGCACCTTTTTTAGGTCCAGCTTGCGCACGCGCTGCACAACCTCCACGACCTGGCGGCTCAACTGCTCCGAGATTCCCGGGACCTTCAGGCGCACGATCTGCAATTCCCGGTCGAGCGAGGGGAAGTCAATGTATAGATGCAGGCATCGGCGCTTGAGCGCGTCGGACATCTCGCGCGCGTTGTTGCTCGTGAGCACCACCGTCGGCACGTACCTCGCCTTCAGCGTCCCGAGTTCGGGCACGCTCACTTGGAAGTCGCTCAGGACCTCGAGCAAGAACGCCTCGAATTCGCTGTCCGCTTTGTCAATTTCGTCGATGAGCAGCACCGTAGGTGCCGGTGTCAGGATGGCACGCAACAGGGGCCGCGGCAGCAAGAAGCGGTCGGAGAAGAAAACATCGTCCTCGCGAGCAATTCGGTCCACGGCCTGAGCGAGGGTACGTGCGCCCGCCAGGATCTCGCTGATCTTGTCTTTGAGAATTTGCGTGTAGAGGAGCTGCTTGGCGTACTCCCATTCGTAGAGCGCTTTGCCTTCATCGAGGCCTTCGTAACACTGAAGCCGGATCAGTTCGTGGCCGAGTGCCGCTGCAATGACCTTTGCCAACTCGGTTTTCCCCACACCCGCCGGACCCTCGACGAGAATCGGCTTCCGCAACCGCGCCGCCAAGTAGACGACCGTCGCAATCCGCCGGTCGCATATGTACTGCTGCGCGGCAAAGCGCTCGATGACATCGTCAATGCTGTCGAACACGATCCCTCCGCTCCGGATTTTGCGACGATACCATGCGGGCAATGGCCAAACAATCCAAGAGCGTCCGACGCGCCAACCCCGCAGCGTCCGCGCCCCCACCGCGCTTGCGACCCCTCGCCCCCGCCCTATAATCCGACTCACGTTGTGTACCCTAGCTCTACTTTTCCAGCAGTCGGCGGAGTACCCCCTGGTCGTCGCGGCCAATCGGGACGAGTTGCTCGCTCGCCCATCTGCGGGCCCTGCGAAGGTGCTCGATAACCCCTGGGTGGTCGCCGGGCTGGATCTGGTAGCAGGCGGCACCTGGCTCGGCTTGAACGAACACGGCCTCGTAGCTGGACTGCTGAATCGGCGGACCAGTAAGCCCGTCGATCCTTTGCGGCGGTCGCGAGGGTCACTGTGCCTGGAGATGCTACAGCAAACCTCCCCGGAGGAAGCGGTGGAGGCGTTGCGGAAGTGGGACGGGAATGCATATAACCCGTTCCGCCTGCTTCTCGCGTCGCCGGCCGCGGCATACGTCGGACAGAACCGCGGCCCGACGATCCAGGTGCAACGGCTGCCGCCCGGGGTGCACGTGCTGACGAACCGGGACGCAGACGAGGGGACGTGTCCCTCGTGGGCACGGTACCGGGCAGTTTTTAGAGAGGCCGTGCCTCTGCTGGAAAAGGGCGCAATCGACCCCGTGCTCGAGCACCTACAACGCGCGCTGGCGGACCATACTGCCCCAGCAGAACTCACCGGGGAGGATCTCCCGGTGGGCCTTTGCGTGCACCTCGGCAACTACGGCACGCGTTCTTCAACCATTCTGTTCTACGCGGCTCGCCAATCCCGGTGGCGCTTCTTTCATGCGGAAGGCCCTCCCTGCTCCGCCCCGTATTCCGAGATCCCCCTGCCTGCGCCGCAAGCGTGAGGCCCGAAATTGCCCGCGTGCGACACCCGCCTGTCGGTCTGGACAGCCCGCGCGCGCTTGGACTAATAGAAGCGCCCAATGCAGCGGGCACGGGCGCTGGCGGCGGGCTTGTTGTTGGGCGGGCTGGCGAGCTTGAACAGCGGGTGCGCCGCCGGAACGGCGCAGCATCGCACGGCCCCAGCAGAGCGAAATCTCGAGGCACAGCTCGCAGCGGAGCGGCAGCGGTCCGCTAGTCTGCAGCAAGCCCTTGAAGAGAGCGCCCGGGAAATCGCCAAGCTGCAAACAAAAGTCGCTCGATTGAAGGCCCGCGAAGCGAAGCTAGCCGCTACACTCGCGCGCCGGGAGGCAACTCCCCCCGCTCCGGGCAAAGTTCCCGCTCGGGCATCTGCTGGAGACACTGTGGAAAGATTGCAGCGCGAGCTGGAGCGCGAGCGCGCGCGCCGCGCGGCCGTCGAGCGCGAACTGGAACGCCTGCGTGCGGAAACTACGGCCCCGCTCTTCGGCCCCGCAGAAGCCGACGCGGAGGCTCTGCGCGGCGAACTCGAGAAGGAGCGCGAAGCTCGCCGCGCGCTCCTCGCCCAACTGACCGACTTGCAGCGGCGAGCCGCCCGCGCCGCGCCCCAGCAGGAAAAGCACCTTGCCGGGGCGCAAGCGGCGGAGGCGGTCGGGTTGCGAGCCAGACTCGTGGAGCTGGAAACTCGGCAGCAGGAACTCATGGCGAGCATGGCGCGCACTTTGGCCGCCGACCACAAGCGGGAGCAGGAGCTCTTGCAGAGGCTGCGCGAGGCGAGCAGAGACTTACGGGACCGCACGGCCACGGGGGCCAGTGCGGAGCGAGGGCCGGTGGAGTCGGGGATTGCAGCCGAAAACGCGCGGCTGCGCGCCCTACTCGAGGAGGAGCGCGAGCGGAATGCGCGCCTCGCCGCAAAACTCAAGGTTGCCAGCCGCGTCACCGAGTTGATTTTCCGCCTGCGGCAACAAGGGGAAAATCCGGAGCAGCCGTAAACCCGAACGCGCCGCGGAGGCAGAAACGCCTTGGGCCGAGGAAGCTTCCAATTCTACCCCCTCCAAACGCGGCGGCCGAAGCGGGTGGAGGCGGTAGTTTCGCACGCGCGGGTGGAGCACCGCGTACGCTACCGGGTGGTAGAGCAAAACCCACGGCCGCAGGGCGACGATGCGCCGGTGGGCCGCGCGAAGCAACTCCAGCCGCCGCTCAGGATCAACTTCCACAGCCGCCGCGTCGAGCAAGCGGTCGACCTCCGGGTCGGCGAAAAAGGCATGGTTATTCGAACCGATGTTTTTCGAATGGAAAAGAACTTCCAGAAAATTGCTCGGATCCGGAAAGTCGGCTTGCCAGCCGAGCAGAAACAGCGGGACAAGCTCTGGAGTACGCACTGCCTCCAGAAACGAAGCCCACGAGAGGTTCTTGATCCGCGCGCGAATGCCCACGGCGGCGAGGTCCTGTTGGTACGATTGCGCTAGCCGCAGTGCCTCCTCGTCGGTGCGCGTCCAAAGGACCGTGTCGAACCCGTCCGGGTAGCCCGCCTCGGCCAAGAGTCGCCTGGCCGCTTCCGGGTCGAACGCAGCGGCATCGTCCATCTCTTCGTACCCGGGCATCCCCGGCGGCAAAATGCCCCTGGCAGGCACCCCCCGGTGGTTGATCAGCCGCAGGGCTTTGTCTCGGTTGATCGCGTAGCTGACCGCGCGCCGGACGCGCCAGTCATCGAACGGCGGAAGCTGGCAGTTCATGCCCAGGTAGTTGGTGGTCATCGTCGTCTGTGTGACGATCCGCCCGCGATAGCAGGGGTCCTTGGGAACGCGCGGGTATTCCGCAGCCGGAATCGAGGCGACGTCCAGCTCCCCCGCCTCGAATTTCATCCATTCCAACTGCTCCGTTACGCCCATCACGTGATCCACGCCCTCGATCCTCACCCGGTCCGCAGCGAA
>JBBIUR010000130.1:0-10600 GCA_037440145.1 Myxococcales bacterium
CGTCTCGGGACCAATGTCCACTCCCACAAACCCGCGTGGAATGGCACCGCCCACGACCTGCACGGGCTGGTCGCCTTTCGCAGAAGTAGAAACCCGGTGGTCGACCGGCAAAAGGAGCCGCTTGCCCAATGTTCTCGCGCGCTCCATCAACTCGGCGGCCGTGCCCGTGCGCTCTGATTCCGTTGGGGAATCACCGATTTCCGTGCCCCTGGCTGCGAGGAACGTATACGCCATGGCGCCGCCGATTAGGAGGGTGTCCACCAGCGAAACCAAGTTTTCGAGTACGCCTACCTTGTCCGATACCTTTGCCCCGCCCAGCACGACCACCAGGGGCCGTTCCGGGCTTTTCAGCACCCGGCCGAGGTACTCGCACTCTTTCATCAGCAGGAACCCCGCCCCTTTTTCCGGTACGAATCGCACCATTCCCGCCGTCGACGCGTGGGCACGGTGCGCGGTTCCGAAGGCGTCGTTGATGTACACGTCGGCAAGCCGAGCCAGGGCTTTGCAGAACGCCTCCTCGTTTTTTTCCTCTCCGGGATGGAAGCGGAGGTTTTCCAACAGGAGCACCGTACCGCGGCCCAACGCGTTCACTTGCCGTTCCACTTCTTCGCCGATGCAGTCCGGCGCCAGCGGGACCGGCTGGCCAAGTAAGGAGTCGAGGAATTCCGCTACGGGGCGGAGGCTCCACTGTGGATCCCGCGTCCCCTTCGGGCGTCCCAGGTGCGAGGCGAGCACTATCCTTGCACCCTGCTCCATCGCGTAGCGGATTGTGGGCACCGCGGCGTGGATCCGCGTGGCATCGGCGACAGAGTCGTCTTTCAGCGGGACGTTAAAGTCCACGCGCACGAACACGCGCTTGTCGCGGAGCTCTATGTCCCGGATGCTTTTCATGCCGGGCCGCTTCACGCTGCTAAGCGCGCACGGCCGCAAGGCGCTTCACAGCGATTTGCCCACGAGCACGGCGACGTCGCCCATCCGCTTGGAGAAAGCCCACTCGTTGTCGTACCAGGAGAATACTTTGACGAAGTTATCGGTCATGACTTTCGTGAGCGTCGCGTCGAAGATCGAGGAATGGGGGTTTCCGTTGAAGTCCACGGAGACCAGAGGCTCTTCGCAGTACGCCAGGATACCCCGCAAGGCGCCCTCGGCCGCTGCTTTCATCGCTGCGTTCACTTCGGCTTCGGTTACTTTCTTGTCCAGTTCTGCAGCGAGGTCGACTAGAGACACGTTTGCTGTCGGAACCCGCACCGCGATCCCGTCGAGCCTTCCCTTGAGTTCGGGAAGTACTTTGCCCACCGCCCTGGCTGCACCGGTGGTGGTCGGGATCATGGACAGCGCCGCTGCACGGGCGCGCCGCAGATCCTTGTGGGGGAGATCGAGGATTCTCTGATCGTTCGTGTACGAATGGATCGTGGTCATCAACCCGCGGCGAATTCCGAAGGCTTCGTGCAACACCTTGGCCACCGGCGCCAGGCAGTTCGTCGTGCACGAGGCGTTCGACAGCACGTGGTGGCGCGACGGATCGTAGGCTGCGTGGTTGACGCCGTAGCAAATCGTCAAGTCCGCACCTTTGGCAGGTGCCGAGATGATCACTTTCTTCGCCCCGGCTTCGAGATGCTGCGCCGCGGCAGCGCGGTCCGTGAAAAGGCCGCTGCATTCCAGGACGACGTCGACCTTGAGATCGCGCCACGGGAGCTTTCCCGGGTCGCGTTCGGAGAGCACTCGGATCGTTCGGTTCCCCACGCGGATGGAATCGTCGCCCGCCGTCACGCCTTCTAAGTGGCCGTGGATGGAATCGTATCGGAGCAGATGAGCCAGGGTGTGCGCATCCGTGATATCGTTGACCGCCACAAAATCCAGCTCGCCGACGTCGAGGTTGGCGCGCAGCAGGTTGCGGCCGATGCGGCCAAACCCATTGATCCCCACCCGAACGGGCATATCGGGCAACCTCCCGGGACAGCAAACTCGCCGCGCTATTCCATGTTTAGCGCAGGCAGTCAAGAAACCCGGGCCGCGTTGACACCCTATGGGGCTTGTAATAGCGTCCGCAGTGCACGTCTTTGCGAAGCGCTATGGTGGGGCTATTGGCGCCGGAGGTTCTGGCGCAGGTGGGGGAGGCGGCGAGACCGGAAGGCGTCGCCCGGATGGTGTTGGGCTCGGGCCCCGTCGTCCAGGCGGTGCTGTATGTCCTGATCGGTTTCTCTATCGTGAGCTGGGCGATCATCGCTTTCAAGCTCCTGCAGATCCGCCGGGCGCGCCGCGAGTCCGCGCGCTTTATCGACATCTTCTGGGAGACGAAAAATCTGACATCGATCCACACGGCGAGCGCCGATTTGAAGCAGAGCCCGGTGGCCCATGTGTTCCGCGCTGGGTATCAAGAGCTTGTCAGGCTTTTGCGAAGCAAGCGGTCGAACAACCCGCGTGACGCCGGGGAGATCACGACCGAGCTGGGTGGGGTCGAAAATGTGGAGAGGGCAATGCGCAGGGCCACGACCCAGGAGGTCACGCGTCTGGAGCGCTACCTGACCTTCCTGGCCACGACGGCGAGCACGACGCCTTTCATCGGACTTTTCGGAACGGTCTGGGGAATCATGAACGCATTTCGCGGTCTCAGCGTGACGCAGTCCTCGAGCATCCAAGCCGTGGCGCCGGGGATTTCGGAGGCGCTGATCGCAACCGCGGCGGGTCTTGCCGCCGCTATTCCCGCGGTGGTCGGCTACAATTATTTTTCGCGCCAGATTCGAGTGCTCGTTGCCGAGATGGAGAACTTCTCGGCTGAATTCCTCAACATCGCGGAGCGTCACTTTCTGAAGTGAAGGGCTATGGCATTCGAGCGCGGTGGTTCGGAAAGCGCAATTTCGCAGATCAACGTGACGCCGCTGGTGGACGTCATGCTCGTCCTCCTAGTGATTTTCATGGTCACCGCACCTATCCTCCAGCACGGAGTGGCAGTCAATCTGCCCAGTGTGCGGGCGGGGGCCCTGACCGGTGAGGAAGTTCAGCTCGTCGTCACTGTGGAACGGGACGGGCGCGTGTCCCTCAACGATGTGCGGATGACGTCCGCGGAGCTGAATGCGAAGCTCAAGGCCATTCTCAAGGAACGTCCCGACCGACAGGTCTTCCTGCGGGCCGACCAAGACGCGCGCTATGGCGATGTCGTGCGCGCCATCGCAGCAATCAGGGAGGCCGGCGTGGAACGAGTCGGCATGGTTACGGAACCCGCGCCGGAAAAATCGTGACCTCGGAGAGATCGCTGGCTCCGCCGGAGACCGGGATCGATCGCGGGCTTCGGCGAATGGTCGCTGTCTCTGCCGCTATCCACGCTGCGGTACTTGCCGCCCTCCTCGTGGTTCCGCAGCGGCTCGGTGGAGGGCAGCCGAAGCTCACTTCGTACACCGTAGAACTGGTGGCGCCAGACAAGTTGGGCGGGACCAACCTCGTTCCAGGCGCAAAGGGAAAGGTGCCGGAGCCTCCGCGAGTCGAGCCGAAAAGCCCCGAGCCACCTGCGCCTCCGCCCCCCAAGCAAGAGGCCAGTGGCGAATCCAAGCCGCCGCTTGTGGAACCGAAAGGGGAGGAGAAGCCGAGGGCGGCTCCGCGACCCAAGCCGGAAAAGGAAGGGCAAGCCATTGCTCTCGCCAAGCCCACGCAAGTGCCGACCGCGACCCCCCGCCCGACGGCGGAGGCGGTCGCGCTGGCTGCAAAACCGCAGCGCAGCCCCCTTCGCCCTACCGCTGCTTCCAAACCTGCCGTGCGCATGACCCCGCAGCCCACGCCTGCGGCGGTTGCCGTTGCACGGCCTTTGGACGGGAGGGCGGTTGCTGCCCGGCCTTCCAATAGCCCGAGCCCGCCTGGCGACAGTGTGGAGGCCCGCGAGCGTGATGCCCGGATCGCGGCGGCAATCCGCCGGATCCGGGAGCAAACTGGGACGGCGCATGGAGGCACGGGCCAGGGGGAGGCGCTGGAGGGGACCGGGGGCCCGATATCCGTGGGACCCGGGCAGGGCGCGGGAGGGCAGGTGCGCGGCATCGAGTATCTCCTCTACCTCAACCAGATGACCGCCAGGATCAAGCAGCACTGGGCGTGGGCTGGGACGAATCGCTCGCTGAAGGCCGTGGTCGCGTTCAGCGTGCTGGAAAACGGAGAAATCGTGAACGTGCGGACGATCGTGCCCAGCGGCGACCCCACGTACGACGTATCGGTCGAGCGCGCGGTGAAGGCAGCCAGCCCGCTTCCGCCTCCCCCGGCGGAATACCGCCGGGAGTTCGCCCAGGTGGAGTACACTTTCCAACCGGAGGACATTCAGCCGTGAAGAGGAAACGCCGTCGGTGGAGGTACCTGTGTGCGGCTGTGCTGGCGACCCTGGCGGTATCTCCCGCAGCCGGCAGGGCACAGGTAAAGGGCACGATCATCGGACCCGGCACGCGGAGTTATCCCATCGCGGTGCCGGAGCTTGCCCCGCTCGGTCCATCCAGCGGCCACGCGCGAAGCACGGGTGTGGAGTTCGCGGATATTCTCACGAAGGACCTCAAGCTCACCGGCCTCTTTCGCGTAATCGACCGCGCTGCGTACATCGAGCGACCCGATGCGCAGGGGCTGACGGCAGACGCGATCAATTTCGACAACTGGTCGGTCATCGGCGCGTTGGCTCTGGTCAAGGGCGGGTACTCCGCGGATGGGGAAAAGATCTCGGTCGAGGCCCGGTTGTTCGACGTGTACCAGCGTAGGCAAATCGCGGGCCGCCGGTATCACGGAACCGCGCAAGACGTCCGGCGCATGGCCCACAAATTCGCAGACGCGGTTCTTGAGGCGTTCACGGGGGAGAGAGGCCCATTCGACTCGCGCATCGCCTTCATTTCTACGCGCGGCGGTCGCTTCAAAGACATCTACGTGATGAGCCTGGACGGAGGGGACCTGCTTCAGGTCACGCGCTCCCGCTCTATCAACTTGTCTCCCGCGTGGAGTCCAGATGTGCACTCTCTCTTGTACACGTCTTACAAGCACGGCAACCCCGACCTCTACGTCCTGGATTTCGTGAATGGCCGGGAAGTCCGGCTCACTTCGGAGCGCGGGCTGCACGTGGGGGGCAGATGGTCTCCGGATGGGTCGCGCATCGCGGTCGCAGTGGAGCAGCAGGGAAATTCGGATATCGCGCTGCTGGACTCGTCGGGGCGGTTATTGCGCAAGTTGACGGATCACTGGGCCATCGACGTCTCCCCGACCTGGTCACCCGACGGGAAGCGCCTGGCGTTCTGCTCGAATCGATCCGGGGCCCCGCAGATCTACGTGATGGATGCCGACGGGACGAACGTGCGCCGGGTGACCTTCGAAGGCGCATACAATACCTCTCCCGCGTGGTCGCCGAAGGGAGAGCGCATCGCGTACGCGAGTCGAGTCGGAGGCTAGTTTCTAATCTTTACAGTCAAGCCAGACGGCACCGATGTGCAGCAGGTCACTGCAGGTCCGGGCAGTGACGAGGATCCCAGCTGGTCTCCGGACGGGCGGTTTCTCGTGTTCAGCTCCACGCGGGCGGGGGTTCCGTACCTGTATGTCACGGACGCCGCGGGGACCAACGCGGTCGCATTGACTGACGGTCCGGGCGGTGATACTGGCCCCAGTTGGTCGCCGTGGATGGAATGACGGTTCCGGAAAGGTGAGTGCTCGTGTGCTCGATCGCGCGTCGGGCCGCGTGCCGACGGGGGTTTCGATGGGTATGCGGAATGTGCGAGTCGTGGTGCTCCTCATGGCGATGCTTGCCGCTGCAGGGTGCGCAGGGAAGAAAAAGGGGGCAGCAGGCGGTCCCGGGCTATCCGAGGAAGGAGTGACCCCGGGCGGAAGTCTCGAGCAGTTCCGGAGTGGTGCGGCACTCCCGAAGGGCGAGGCGGGAAAGCTCGAGGACATCCATTTCGCATTCGACTCCTACGAACTGGACGAAGAGGCACGCCGAATCCTCCGGGACAACGCCGAATGGCTCAAAGACAATGGCCGGGTGCGGGTGGAAATCGAGGGCCACTGTGACGAGCGGGGCACGGTGGAGTACAACCTGGCGCTGGGAGCCAAGCGGGCACGTGCGGCCAAGGACTACCTTACGAGTCTCGGTGTCGAAGCGGATCGGATGACGACGATCAGCTACGGTGAGGAGCTTCCGCTATGCCGGGAGCACAACGAGGGCTGCTGGCAGCAAAACCGTCGGGTGCACTTTGTCATTCTCCGCGATTGACTGCGAAGGCTGGGGCAGCGGTTGGGGCCCGGGCCTTCCCCGGCGTCGGGAACGAAGTACGCGGTTCGGGGTGGCCGCGGCGTGGGTGAGCGCCCTGGCCATCGGTGCGAGCCTCGCCGGGTGTGCGACGCACGCGGAGCTGCGGCAGCTGCGGCGAGATCAGCAGGAGGTCCGGGGTCTTCTCGCGGACACTCAGGTGGCGGTCGACAACCTGCGTCGGCGCCTGGAAGCGCTGCGGGCGGAGAGAGAGGCGAGCGCGTCGGCCCGCCAGTCGAGGGCGGAACTGCGAGAGGTTGTGCGGCGGCTCAGCGCCTTGGAGGCAAAGGTGGAAGCGCTGGAGCAAAGCCGGCCACCGACCGCGGGAGCGTCGGCGGGTGCAAGCGCGGCGGCTTCCAGCCCGGGGTCTCCCGCCGGAGGGGCAACGCTGCCAGGTGGTCCCCAACCCCCGGCGGCACACCCCGCAGCGGGCAGTACGGAATGGATGCTGGCGCGCGAGGAGGCGGCACTCGGCAGCGGGACAGCCGACGCGGACTACCGGGAGGCGTTCCAGCTCGTGCGTCGCGGCGAGTGCAAGGAGGCGATTCCGCGCTTTCGGGAGTTCCTGCGCCGCAACCCCAAATCGCCCTATGCCGACAATGCCCAATACTGGATTGGCGAATGTTACTATGCGCAGCGCGATTACAATCGCGCAATCCTGGAGTTCAACGAGGTGCTGTTGAAGTATCCGAAAGGAGAGAAGGTGCCTGCCGCGTTGCTGCGGCAGGCTTATGCCTTTGGGGAGCTGGGTGACAAGGTCGATGCACGCCTCATTCTGCAGAAGCTGGTCAGTGAGTACCCGAATTCGGAAGAGGCGGCGCGCGGCCGGGAGAAGCTTCAAACGCTCGCGGATTAGCTGGGTTCGGGTGCGGCGCCGCCGGGAGAGGTGGCCATGATGCTGGTTCGCGGCCTGGAGCGGGTGCCCCCCGGCGCCCAGCGGCGCGTAGTCACGCTCGGCAACTTTGACGGTGTGCACGTGGGCCACCAGACGATTTGCCGCCGCGCCGTGGAAATCGCCCGCCTGCACGGAGCGCAGTCGCTTGCGATCACTTTCTATCCGCACCCAGCCCGGGTGCTCGGCTCAGGCGCGGCACCTGCGCTGATCACCTCGCTGCGCGACCGCCTCCGATTGCTCGGCGACACTGGCCTGGACATGGTGGCCGTTCAGCGATTCACCTCGCGCTTTGCGCAAATCGAAGCGGAGGAGTTTGTTCGCGAGTGGCTGGTGCGCCGGCTCGGCGCGATTTACGTGGTGGTCGGGCACAGCGTTCGCTTTGGCCGCGGCCGGCGGGGCGACGGTGTACTGCTCCGGGAGTGCGCCGAGAGCCACGGGTTTGGAGTGGAGGTTGTGGGTCCCGTCTCGGTGAAGGGCACGGCGGTGAGCAGCACGGCAGTGCGGGAGGCGATTTTGCGAGGCGAGCTACGGCTTGCTGCTGCGCTTCTGGGGCGAGAGCACTTTGTAACCGGGAGAGTGGTGCAGGGCAATCGGCGCGGCGTCCGGCTCGGTTTCCCTACGGCGAATCTGCGCGTTCGGGCTGGCGTACTGCCTCCGGATGGAGTTTACGCGGCGCGGGTGTGGTGCGGCGATCGGTGCTTCGGGGCCGTCGCGAACTTGGGCTTCAATCCGACCTTCGGGAGCTCGGAGCGCAGCCTGGAGGCACATCTGTTCGACTTCAGCGGCGATTTGTACGGCCAGCGACTGCGGCTGGCGTTCGTGGCGTGGCTGCGCGCGGAGCGCAGATTCGCCAGCGCCGAGAGTCTGGCGGAACAAATCGCGCGGGACATCGAGGCCGCACGCCGTGCCTTGGACGCGGCGTGAGTCGCGCTAAAAGCATCGAGTTCGCGGTGGACAGAATCGAGGGAAAGGTGCGCCTCGATCGGTACCTGGCCGGACTCGGCACGTGGGGCACCCGATCGCGAATCCGCCAGCTGATCGACGAGGAGCGCGTGCGCGTAAACGGGCGCGTGGCTCGGCCGGCCACGCTCGTAAGGCCGCGGGACGTCATTGCCATCGCCCTTCCGGAGAAGCGCGATCTGGGTACTGGTGTCGAGCCAGAGGCAATTCCCGTCGAAGTCCTTTACGAAGATGGGGATATCCTGGCCGTCAACAAGCCTGCCGGGCTCGTGGTTCACCCCGCCCCTGGTCACTGGAGGGGGACGCTGGTGCACGCTCTGCTTCACCACTGGAAGGGTGTTCCGCAAGGGCTCGACCCCACGCGACTCGGCATCGTGCACCGCCTGGACCGCGACACCTCCGGTGTCCTCTTGGTTGGAAAGACGCCAGAGGCGGTAGAAGCATTGGGAGCGCAGTTTCGCTCGCGGGAGGTGGAAAAGGAGTACCTCGCGCTCGTGTGGGGCTCGCCCCGGCCGGCCCGCGGAGTTGTCGATAGGCCCGTTGCTCGCCACCCAGTGCAGCGAAAGCGAATGGCCGTGCGGCCAACCGGCCGGCGCGCGGTCACCCGCTTTGAGACCGTCCGCGACTTTGCCGACTTCGCGTTGCTCCGCGTCCTCCCGGAGACAGGGCGGACGCATCAGATTCGCGTTCACCTGGCAGCCATTGGCCATCCCGTCGTTGGCGATCCAACGTACGGCCGCCGGCGGACGCCCGAGTGGCTCGGTATGAGGCGGCAAGCCCTCCACGCCCTGGCGCTTCGTTTCCGCCACCCGCGCTCTGGCGAGCGGATGCGTATCCGCGCGCCGGTGCCCCCCGATTTGGCGGCGGCACTGGCTTCTTTAGGCGAAAGGCGCCATCGGGCGTGAGGTCGAGCGGGAATCCCTCGCTTGCAGCGGTGCAGGACGGTTCGCCGCTGGTCGGGCGGAGGATGCGAACGGGCGGGAAACCGGCCGGGCCCGGTTGGCGCAGGCCGCGGTGCACCCAGAGGGCCGGGCACGGGAAACACAGGGCGAGCGCGAGGCGCGGCAGACCCGCTCGCTGCCTGGCCCCGGCTCGGGCGACGCGGGGCTCGCTTGCTTGACATGGGGGGAGGCATTCAGTAGCGTCGCTTCGCACACCTCAAACCCGGGATTCCGGCAACTCTCCAAGGCCGGGCATTCGAACGAAGGGCCAGAGCCCAGAACGCTTGCACTCTTGGACTGGACGCGAGTTTTGCGGTAATGGCGGACAGCCAGTCGGTAACCACTAGCCGCGGGCGGCGGCGCGAGCGCCCCGGCTCGGCGCCCAGCGAGGAGGGGCAGGAGCGACCCGCGGGTCGAAGCCGCACCCCGCGATCGGAGCCCGCACTCGATACTGCGCCACCGGCCCCGGACGGCGCCGAAGCGCGCGATACCGGACTCAACCTCAAAGTGCTTAAGGAGAAGAAGATCAGCGAGCTCGCCGCGATCGCGAAGCAGTTCAGCATCGAAGGCGTTTCGAACATGCGGAAGCAGGAGCTGATCTTCGCGATCCTCGGAGCACAGACCGAGCAAAATGGCCTTGTCTATGGCGAAGGGGTGCTGGAGATTTTGCCCGACGGCTTCGGGTTCCTCCGCGCCCCGGACTACAACTACCTGCCGGGTCCGGACGACATTTACGTCTCCCCGAGTCAGATCCGCCGCTTCAATCTCCGCACGGGAGATGTGGTCGCCGGGCAGATCCGGCCCCCGCGCGAGGGGGAGCGGTACTTTGCCCTGCTCAAGGTCGAAGCGATCAATTACGAGGAGCCCGAACGGGCGCGGGAGAAGATCCTCTTCGACAACTTGACACCGCTCTACCCGAACGAGCAGCTGCGCCTCGAGCACGACCCAGAGGAATTCACAACTCGGTTGATCGACTTGTTCACTCCGATCGGCAAAGGCACGCGTGGTTTGATCGTGGCGCCACCCAGGACGGGCAAGACGATGATGCTGCAGAACATCGCGCACGGAATCACCCGGAATCACAAGGAGGTGGTGCTGATCGTCTTGCTCATCGACGAGCGGCCCGAAGAAGTCACAGACATGCAGCGGTCGGTCGAGGGAGAAGTGGTGAGCTCCACCTTCGACGAGCCCGCGACCCGCCACGTGCAGGTGGCGGAGATGGTGATCGAAAAGGCAAAGCGGCTCGTCGAACACGGCCGCGACGTGGTCATCTTGCTCGACTCCATTACCCGGCTGGCGCGAGCCTACAATACGGTGGTGCCCCCATCGGGGAAGATCCTGTCGGGCGGCGTCGATTCAAACGCACTCCACAAACCGAAGAAGTTTCTCGGTGCCGCGCGCAACATCGAGGACGGGGGGAGCCTGACCATCATGGGCACAGCGCTGATCGATACGGGGAGCCGCATGGACGAGGTAATCTTCGAGGAGTTCAAGGCGACGGGCAACATGGAGATTCACCTCGACCGCCGTTTGGTCGACAAGCGGATCTTC
>JBBIUR010000131.1:0-10545 GCA_037440145.1 Myxococcales bacterium
CATCGTGTCGAGCTACATCCTCATCCGCGCCTTCCATTTTGCCGTGCCCGTCACTGCGGCCCTCATGGTCTTCATCTTCATCGGATTCGGCACGGCGCTTCCCCAGGCGCCGGGGATGGTTGGCACGTACCAGTACGCATGTGTCCTGGCGCTGGGGCTTTTCGGGGTACCGGAAGCCGATGCCTTCGCCTACGGCCTGGTTCTCAACGCCCTGCAGCTCGGTACCTTGGTGGCCCAGGGCCTCGTGGCTCTCGCGATCTCGGGGATTTCGCTCGCGGAAATCCGGCGCGCAAATCCCCGGCCGGAAACCCCGGCACAGGCCCCGGAGAGCCGCGAGACGCGTGTGCCGGCAGCTACAGCTGCGGCGCAGGCGGACGATCGTCTTTGAGAAAGCGCAGGGAAAATCGCGCCAGCCGCGGCACGAATTCCGGGCGCAGGAGCCTTTCGTCATACGGAGCGAGGCGGCGCGCGTTTTCTTGCAAGCAGCGGTCTACGAACGACCGCGGGGTTATAGCCGCCAGCGCCGTGTGCGCTTTCATCGCAAAGTTGTCTTGATCGGCAGCGCTGCCTCTGGCCCCTAGGGCAGTTCGGATGCGGCTGAGAACCTGAAGCGCGATAGCCAGGCCGCACTGGAAGGCGTGAAACGGGCGGCCGGGAATCGGGGTCCGGTTGCGACGGTACGCGATCCAGTTGGCGAAGAACACGATGTGCCGCGCTTCCTCTTGCATCACTGGCTCGAAGATCTCCACGAGAGCCGGCGGGAAAAAGCCGGACTCGCGAGCGATGGCGAATAGGCCGAACGCGAAAAAAGAGTCGAAGCACTCGCCGTAGCCGACGCGCGTGAACGCCCATTCCGGATTTGCGGGTGGTCGCGGCTGCGGGCGCGGCGAGAGCTCGATCCCGTAGTGCCGGGTGAGCCGGTCGATCATCTCGGAGTGCCGCGCCTCCTCGTAGCCCTGGAGCGCGATGGCCTGCCGGAGTTCGGGATCGCGCTCGCGCGCGGCGAGCGCCTGCACCTTGACGGCGACGTCTCGCTCCGTGTGCGCAGCTTCGTCCCATACGGGCAGCGAGCGCAGCCGCTCGAGGGACGCGCCGTCCAGTTCCGGCCACGCGATCTCCGCAGGCCGGTACGGGAGATGGGTATCGATGAATGCGCGGCAAAAAAGGCGCTTGTGCTCTTCCGTTCCGAGTTGCACTGCGTTCATGGTTTCTCCCTTCGCGCGGCCTGGCCCCGCGGCGAGGGGGTCTTAGCACGCCTGGCCGCTGCGGGGAACGACCCGGCGGAGCTCGTAGCGCCGCTGCCTCCGCTATCCGAAGAGCCCGCTCCGGTTGCAGTCGGCTGCGGGACCAGCCAGCGGAGTTTGCTGCCGAGTAGGGCAACTCGCTCCGGGTCGGGAGCGAGTTCTTCGACGAGCCGGCGCAGCTCTCGGACCGCTGGTGCAAAGTCGCGCAGCTCTTCGGCCAGTGGATTCCCGTCCAGGAATTCCGCCAGGGCGAGCGCCCGTTCGCGCGCAGTTGTCACTCGCCGCACTCCATCGCCCTCCGCACTTTGCCGATGGCCCGGTAGAGCGCCGCTCTGGTTCTTTCTTGCGTGGACCCGGTTTCGCGCGCCACCTCGGAGACGGAAAAACCTGCGGCGAACTTCAATATCAGAGCCGCGGCAGTCCGGTGGTCAGCGCGGCCGAGAAGAGCGGCGGCGCGCTCAGCCGCGCCGCGCTGGAATGCTCCTGGTTCCGACACGCCGGGCGCGCCCGAGGCGTCGCTGCGATCCGCGGACTGGCGCGCGATGTGGAGCAGCCAAGCCACCAGGTGGAGTCCGGTGCTGGGAAATTCCCCCAGCCGGCGCAGTGCGGCTTCGAGAGTGGCAATCGCCGCCCGCTCGGCGGCAACCGCACTGCCCGTCCGCAAGGCCCAGTACCGGTACACCGGGTCGAAGTAGCGCTCGAACAGCGCGCGGGCGGCTGCGGCGTCGGTTGCTGCGGCGCGGGCGAGTTCGAGTTCCTGCGCAGTAGAGAGGGGAGAGAAGCCCGAGGCCGGGGGCATGGCGCTTCTTCAGTGCTGGAGCCAGTCGTTTGGAGCTGCGCGCTCTCGCGCCGCGTCGAGTTCCGCGCGCAAGGCGCGCGGCAAGCGCACGGCGCTTTCTACCATGCGGACTTCGGGTAGGAGTTCCCCAAGGTCTGCAGGTGTCTCCGGATCCAAGCGCAGGCTGCGCAAGCGCCGGAAAGTCGCAAGAAGGCGCGGGGCCATCGGGGCAACCGCCGTACCTCGCAGCGCGAGGATGCGGTGGCACGGAGCCGCGAGCGCAACGTATGCGGCGCCGTACACCCCGCCCCCGAGGACGCACAGAGTCGGATGCCCCGCAGCGCGCGCGAGCACGAGGCTGCGCATGCACTCGGCAAGGGCGACGGGGATGCCAGCGCGCTCTTCGAGGAGGCTGGATGCGTGTCCCTGACAAAACACGAACAGGAGGATCGGTGCCCGCTGCGGTCCTTTCTGGTTCGCGGCGAAGCGGACCATCTTGGCGATGGCATTCGCCTCCCGAATTCCCATTCCGCTGCGGGCCGGATCTTCCGGGCCGACGGCGATGCCCAGCGCCGGTTCGCCGTCGAGCTGCCCCCAGGCGGCGTGGACCAGTCCCCCCCGCAGGGTGGGCCCCGTGGCCTGCCAATGGCCTCGAAACGAGTAACGGAAGAGATCGCGCTCGGGCTGCGGCGGCACCCGGCGCGCGTGCGGCGCTCCTCGCTCCTCGCGCTCGATCTGTCGCAGCGCCTTCTCAGTGCGGAAGACCGCGCGCTGGAGCGCTGCCGGAAGTGAAGTGCGGCGGAACGGGCGCGCGAGGAGCCGTGCCAGGGCCACTCGAATCGCCGCAGGCGAATCGGGAACGAGCGCCTCCGCGTGCGCGCAGCGATGCCGGTGCTGCGCCGAAGTACCTTCCGACGCCTCCTCGCTACCGGGCTCCCCGGCTAGCAAGATTGGGCCGGTGAGCCCCCACCGGGAGTTCGCGGTCATGATGGAGGTCGTCGCGGTGGCGGCGATGGCGCCGGGGGCGCCGAAACAGCCGCGCGGGCCCGACACGACGGAGAAGACGGGAATCGACAGGGCGGCACGCGCCACCGCAACGCCAGCGGCGGCCGTAGCCGCGAGCGCAAGGGCTCCCTCTGGGACCCGTACCCCGCCCGTGTCCCAGAAGAGGGCAAGGGGCGTCCTGCTACTTTGTGCTGCCGCGACGATCCGCGAGAGCAATCCGGCTTCCTCGACGCCGAGCGTTCCCCCTTTTTGCCGGCCGTCGGTCAAGGCGAGGTATACGTCCCGCCCGCCAATGCGCGCTCGCCCTGCCCATAAGGCACCCCGTGCTGGGCGTTCTGCATCGAGCGGTGCCAGCGTGTCCGGATCCGCGAGCGCAGAAGCGCGCTCGGGAGCGCGAAGGCTGGAAAACGGCGGCGCGGGTTCGCTCACGATCTCCCGCCTGCTCGGGGCGGCCTGAACCAGGGCCATGGCGCGCTGCCGCCATCGGCAGCGGTTGGCCTCCCACCGCTCGTGCGGGTGGTGACGAGATCGAGCGCGGCGAGTCCTTTGCCGCGTGACCTCCCAGGAGTCCTGGAGGCCGCTCTCGGGTGCCCGCGCGCAGCGCGGCCGTGCAGCTCATTCCTGCGTGCGGCCATGCGCGAGTGCGTCCATTTTCGCTGCGAGCGCGAAGTCCTTCTCCGTGATGCCCCCGGCGTCGTGCGTCGTCAGGTCGACGCGGACGGTCCGGTAGACATTGCTCCACTCGGGATGGTGATTCATCGCTTCCGCGAGCAGTGCAACCTGAGTCATGAAGCCAAACGCTTCGACGAAGTTGCGGAAGCGAAACTCGCGGTGGAGCTTGCCGCCGACGATTTCCCACCCGGAAAGGGTCTTCAGGCGCGTCTCGATCTCCTCGGCCGTCAGCGGCTTCATCCCTTGTGGCATGGCCCTCTCGCTGGGAACGCCCCCGATTATGGCGGGCCGTGCAGGGGAAACGCAACGGGCTCAGACTCGTTCCGAGCAGCAGACGCGGACAATCTCCCGGATCTGGGAGGAGGAAGCCTCCTCGAGGTGGTCGATGAGGTCGATTGCCCGTTCCATTTTTTCCTTGCGCAGAGTGTACCGCGTCTCTCGTCGAAATTTTTCCTCCACCGTTTGCCGGCGCTCCTCGAAAGGGCGGCCCGCCGCCCCCCGGGGGACTTCCTGTTCGGCTTCGAACGCGCGCCCGTCTTCCATTTCGATGCGCACGCGGGCGCCGAGCGACATGCGGAACAAGCTGAGGTTGGCGCTCTCTAGGTCCAGCTCGTACCGCTCGCCTTCTGCGGTCGACACCAATCGCACCGGAAAGCAGGCTCGCATCCGCGCGTCGATCGCGTCGTCCAAGGTCAGGCGCACTTTTCTCGCCAGCTCCCACAGCGCAGGTTCGCGCGCCTTTTCGCGCAGGAAC
The DNA here is from genome assembly GCA_037440145.1 of Myxococcales bacterium. Lineage (GTDB taxonomy): Bacteria > Desulfobacterota > Binatia > HRBIN30 > BPIQ01 > JBBIUR01. Next base: position 4,454 of record JBBIUR010000131.1, read on the forward strand.
TGCCTCGGTGTGAGCTCCTTGTCCGCCAGCGCAACTGCCACGTTGTAACCCACGGAGAAATTGAGCGATACGAGCGATGCCGGCTCGGGCTGCACGTACGGCGCGGCCAGGGCTTCCATAGCCAGCGCGAGCGAACTCGTTGCGATGTCGATAGAGCGCACGGCCGCTGGGTCGATGTCATGATCCCGTGCCAACTGCAGCACGCAATCGATGATCGCGTCGAGGTACGCGCAACCCGGGTAGGGCTTGTAAGAGAGCGTGTCGCAGAGCCACGTTTTCCCCAAGCCGGTGAAGGCGCCGTGCAGGGGATGGTCGCCAAAGGTCGCCAGGAAACCCCGCTCGTGTTCGATGATGTCCGTGGGGCCCTTGAGGCCCCCGGCGGCCAACTCGGCTGCCATCACCCCTGCGCACGACGTCTGCGCGGCGAGCAGGACCTTGCCATCCGAACCGAAGAAGCCTGGCATCAGGCAATAGGCGGGCTGGGCGAGTGCAAGGCCGATGGCAGAGGCGGTTTGCTGCGCGTCGAGCCCCTTTGCCCGCGCCGCGATGACCGCACTTCCCACCCCGTGCAGAAAGGACATGAGCTGGCCGTTGAAGGGGCCGAGGACGAGCGCGGCCCCGATCCGGCCTTCGATTTCGTTTGCCGCAACTTGGGCGGTCAGAAACTCCTTGCCGCCCAAGCTGTATTTTTCCGCGAGCGCAAGGGTGCACAGCACCGCCGAGTGCCCGGTGTGGCCGGCGAACAAGTAGTCGTCGTAGTCAAGGGCCATGCTCAGGCACGTGTTCCCGAAGATGGCGTTGTACGCGGAGGTCTTTTCTCCAGACGGAATCAGCGTTGCCTCTTTTCCCGTTCCCCATTCGCGAACGATTTTCGACGCCAGGCGACCGCTCTCGCTGAAGTGCCCCGCGTGCACGGCAGCGATGATGTTGAGGAACTGGACCTTGCACTCCTCGCGCACGCGCTGCGGAATGGAGTCGAAGTGGAGCGTGGCGGACCAATCGGCGAGTTGCTGGACAACGTGGTTCGTGACGGGCATGCGCAACCTCCTGGTGGCGAGTGGCGCGAACATAACCGACGGGGAGCCGCGAAGGCAACGATGCGGCCGGACGGGTGGCGGAAATTTTCGCAAAAGGCTTGTAGGATTCCGCCCGCTGCCGTTCGCAGGGGCGGCGGGAGTGGACAGGTCAAGCCCTTCGGGAGGTCGCCGGGAGAGCTTCGCGCTCACCCGGCGGCGGCAGAGGGGAGATCGCGATGACACGCCGAAAGAACGCATTGGCTGCGGCCGGGATTCTGGCTGCCTGCCTTGCCTCGGTGTTGCTCCTGCGAGCAGTGAGTGTCCGCTCGAGGCAGATCCCGGCGAGTGAACCAGAGGCGATCGATTTGAATACCGGCGCTCTCGCCGCTCGCTTGGCCGAAGCGCTGCGGTATCGCACGGTCTCTCGCGAGGGAGCGGGACCCGCCGATTCCGGGGAATTCCAGGCGTTCCGGGAGTTCCTCGCCCGCGCGTTCCCTCGGGTCCACGCGGGGCTGGAGCGGCGGGAGGTCATGCGGGATTCGCTGCTGTTCCGGTGGAGGGGCACCGACCCGGCCGTGCCGCCGGTACTGCTCCTGGCGCACATGGACGTCGTGCCGGCAGAGGCGGGGGCGGAGGCGATGTGGGAGCATCCGCCGTTTTCTGGCGATGTGGAAGGCGGGGTGATCTGGGGGCGCGGGGCGCTCGATGACAAATGCAGCTTGATGGCGATCCTGGAAGCCGCGGAGCACCTGCTGGGGGAGGGCTTTCGGCCCGAGGGCGACATCTACCTCGCGTTCGGGCACGACGAGGAGAAAGGCGGCCGCGGCGCGCGGGCAATGGCGAGAGTTCTGGGCCGGCTCGGGGTTCGCCCCGGTCTCGTGCTCGATGAGGGCGGCGCTGTCGTGGATGGGGCCGTGCCCGGAACAGCGGCAGTCGCTCTGGTGGGCGTTGCCGAGAAGGGCTTTGCGAACATCGAGGTGCGAACTTCGGCGGAGGGCGGCCATTCGTCTGTGCCGCCGGCAGAGACGGCGATCGGCATCGTGGCCCGCGCTGTTTCGCGCCTCGAAAGCCACCCCATGCCGCGCCGGCTCACCGGTGCGATGCGGGAGTTTTTCGCTTGGCTCGCGCCGGAGGTGTCGCTCCCTTATCGGCTTGTGCTCGCGAATCTATGGCTGTTTGAGCCGGCCCTCCTCGCGGGACTCACCGGCTCGCCGAGCACGAATGCGCTCGTGCGCACGACTGCCGCGGCCACCATCGTTCGGGGCGGGATCAAAGACAACGTGTTGCCGACGTCCGCGAGGGCCGTTGTGAACTACCGCATCCTGCCCGGGGACAGCGTTCGAGACGTGCTCGAACACACACGCGCGGTCGTCAGCGATCCGCGGGTTCAAGTCCGCACCGTGGGCCCCGTGCGCGAGCCCGCGCCCGAATCGCCGACCGATTCCGCAGCGTTCCGCCTGGTCGGCCGGGCGATCCGCGCTACTTTTCCGGAAGTGCCGGTGGCGCCGTACCTCACTCTGGGGGGAACCGATGCCCGGCACTACACGGGGATATCGCGCCACATTTACCGGTTTGCGCCGCTGCGCGGAACGCGTGCAGAGCTCGCGCGCATGCACGGCGTCGGCGAGCGGATCGCCGTGGCGGCGCATGGGAAGGCCGTGGAGTTCTATATCCGCCTTCTCCGCGCCAGTGGGGCGCTGCGGGAAAACTGAGGCGTATTGCCCGAACTCAGCCAGGCCTGCCTCGAATTCAGCGGCTGCAGCGGCAGGCCAAACAGCTGAACAGGCTCCCCCTGCGCTCCGCGGAGCAGGCGCTCTGTGCTTTGAGGACCGCGGCATCTTCGCTGGTGGCGTATACCGTCCCTGACCAGGGCTCCACCGTCGGCCGGCCAAATAGCGCAAAGACGCCGCCGCGCGCTCTCCCAGCGGGCTGAGCCTCTGCCGGGGAGGCCTGACACGAGCAGCGAAACAGGGCAAAACTCGGCGTCGGTGCGCCGAGTTGCGCACGAGCGCTCCCACTCACTACCAGGGCGAGGGCGAAAAGCGGGATTCGCTGCCACATGGCTCCGCCTACATAGCGGCCGGTCCGCCGGGGCGCAAATGCCCGCAGTGCGAGGAAACGCTTCGGGCCTGAGCGGTGTGCGCGGGCGGCTGCCGGCCGTCGCAACCACGGCGGCTCGCACATGTGCAGCGCCTCGATTCCGGGCTTTGAAGCCAATCGCGACGGGGTCAGCCTCGGCCTCCCGGTCCCAATTCGACTTGCCTCTTGGTCGGCAAGCGCGCTCGAGACATGAAGGATGGGGCTATTCGCCAGCGGACGCGCAGCTCCGGTGCGGGCACGGCTCCGCCGGTGACGCGCGGGAACCCTACAGAATCAGGACTCCCGCGCCCAGGATCCCGTCTCGTTTCAGCTGTTGCAGTGCCCGGTTGGCCTCGCCCAGTGGAAAGGCAACAGTGTGAGTCCGGATCGGAATCTCCGCGGCCAGGCGCAGGAGCTCTGCCCCGTCGCGCCGGGTGTTGGCGGTCACGCTGCACAGGTTTCGCTCGCGAAAGAGGTGCCGCTCGTAGTCCAGAGAGGGGACCGGGCTCATGTAGATTCCGGCGATGGCCAGGGTGCCCCCGTCGTCGAGGGCTTCGGGAGCCGCCGGCACGAGCTCCCCCGCGGGCGCGAAGAGCACGGCGCTGTCCAGTTTTTGCGGCGGCCGGTCCGCTGCTCCCCCGACCCAACAAGCCCCTAACTCGCGCGCGAGCGCCCGGTGCTGCTCGTTGCGCGTCATCACGTAGACCGCGCAGCCCAAGTGGACCGCGACTTGGATCGCCACGTGGGCCGAGGCGCCAAAGCCGTACATTCCCAGGCGGCATCCGGGCCGGATCCCGGCTCGCTGCAGGGCGCGGTACCCGATGATTCCGGCACACAACAGCGGCGTCGCCTCGGGCGCCGCAAGCTTTGCTGGGATCGGATACGCGAAGTCTTCGCGCACCACGGCGAACTCGGCGTACCCGCCGTCCTCGTGGTAGCCGGTAAATCGGGCTTCGGCGCAGAGGTTCTCCGCACCTCGCAGGCATGCGCGGCAGCGGCCGCATGTAGATCGAAGCCACGCGATTCCCACCCGGCTGCCGAGGGCAAAGCGGGTAGCGCCGGGGCCCAGCGCATCGACGACGCCCACCACTTGGTGGCCGGGGATGATGGCATCCCGGACAGGTGGGAGTTCTCCCTCGACGACGTGCAGGTCGGTGCGGCAAACCCCGCATGCCTCGACCCGGACGCGGATTTCTCCCGCAGCGGGCTCCGGCACGGGGACGTCTTCCAACCGCAGCGGATTGGCCTCGACTGGTCCCGGCGCGTGTAAGCGCATCGCTCGCATCTTCGTTCCCGTTCTCGCGGTTTGCTGTGGCTGTGGCAAGCAGCTCTCTCTCCTACCGGAGGTGCCGGGGCAGGAGCAACGGTGCTTGCGGGAGGACGCATTCAATGCGGCAGGGGAGTTCTGCTATGAAGGGGCGCGTGGTTGGGCGGTTCGCTTTGGCGGAGCGCGGCACCTCGGTCCGGCGCGAGTGCGTCGCGGGGGCGACGACGTTCGCCACCATGTCGTACATCATTTTCGTACAGCCTGCGGTTCTCAGTCAGGCGGGAATGGACTTCGGGGCCGTGATGGTGGCGACGTGCGCGGCGAGCGCAGTGGCGACCGTGCTCATGGCCCTGCTCGCGAACTATCCGATCGCGCTCGCGCCGGCGATGGGACACAATTTCTACTTCGCGTTCGGGGTTTGCCTGGGGCTCGGAGTGCCGTGGCAAGTCGCCTTGGGCGCGAATTGTCTCGCCGGACTCGCCTTTGTTTTTCTGTCCCTGGTGGGCGTTCGCGAGCGCATCATCGATGCGATTCCCGAATCGCTGCAGCACGCGATCAGCGCCGGCATCGGGCTACTGATTACCTTTGTCGGGTTGCAGTGGAGCGGCTTGGTGGTCGCGCACCCGGGTACGGTGGTCGCCCTGGGTTCCCTTGCCCACCCCCCTGTGCTCCTGGCGGTGGGCGGGCTCGCCTTGCTGTTCGCGCTTTACGCCCTGCGCATCCCCGGGGCCATTGTGCTCAGCATGCTGGCGGCGACGCTGGTCGGCGTCGCCGCGGGCGTCGTGGAGTACCGTGGCATCGCGAGCTGGCCTCCGTCGATCGGGCCGACGCTGTTGCAGCTCGATGTCACCGGCGCTTTGCAGCCGTCCATGGTGGAGGCGGTTTTCATTTTTTTCTTCTTGGCGCTCTTCGATACGGTGGGCACGCTGATCGGCGTGGCGGATCGCGCGGGATTCCTGCGCGACGGAAAGCTGCCGCGCGCTCGCCAGGCGCTCCTGGCCGATTCCCTGGGGATCGTGCAGGGCACGCTGTGGGGCACCTCCACGATCACGAGCTACGTGGAGAGTGCGGCAGGCGTGGCCGAAGGGGGGCGCACGGGGCTGGCGAACCTGGTCACCGCGGGTCTCTTCGCGGCCGCGCTTTTCGTCTCGCCCCTCGCCCAGACGATCGGCAGCGGGGTGGTCGTGGGATCACGCCAGCTCTACCCCATCGTTGCGCCGCCCCTCGTTTTGATCGGTGCGTTCATGATCGCCGGTGCGGCGCGAATTCACTGGCAGGATCCCGCGGAGGGGCTCCCCGCGTTCCTGTGCATGGTCATGATGCCGTTTACGTTCAGCATTGCCGACGGCATCGGCTTTGGCATCTTGGCGCATTGCCTGATCCGGCTGGTGCAGCGGCGGGCGCGGGAGCTGCACTGGCTTTTGCCGCTGGCTGCGGCGCTGTTCGTGGTTCGGTACGCACTGGCTCGGTGAGGGCCGTGCGGGCGGCGGGTGCGGTGACGGCCGGCGGCTCAGAACTCGTTGATCCGGTCGATCAGCATGCGGAGCCGTCCGAAGTGGACCCGGTCGAACCGCAGCACCAGCCGGGGAAGCGAAAAGATCTCCGGTTCGTCCCGCTCGACGGGAAAGGCGCCGCGCTGCTCGATCTCGCCCTCGAGCAGGATGTCGCGGAACGAGCGGTTGAGCTCGCGCAGCGCTTCGTCTGCGAGGGCACGCAGCAGGCGAATCACG
>JBBIUR010000132.1:0-10536 GCA_037440145.1 Myxococcales bacterium
GCCGGAACCACCCGAGCGCGACGCTCTCGGAAACGCCATGACCATCTGGTATTGAGGTCGCTTTCCTTCACCGCGCGGTTCCGGTACATAGCGCGCCATGCGGTCAGCTCGCGATTGCTTTGGGGTGCGGGACGGCCTGCAGCTCCACTGGTTAGATTGGGGGGAAGGCGGAAGCCCGGTGCTGGTGCTTCTGCACGGCAGCGTCGCGCATGCCCACTGGTGGGATGCATTTGCCGCGACGGCCTGCGGCGAGTACCGCGTAGTAGCTCCCGACCTGCGCGGGCATGGCGACAGCGATCATGCCCCGAGCTACGAAATGGAAGAGTATCTCGCCGATCTGGCTTTCCTCGTCGAGCAAACGGCTACCTCGCCCGTCTACCTCGTCGGACATTCCTTAGGGGGCGTAATCGCTGCCAGTTACGCGGCCCGGCATCCCGAGGCCGTCAACGCTCTGGTGCTCGTGGATATCCGGCTCCGGCACCGGGAGCACAGCCGCCGTTTCCTTGAAAAGCTGCGCCAGTTCCCTCACCGCCCATACCGCAGCCGGGAGGAGGCGCTGCAGCGCTTTCAGTTGCTGCCCCCCTCGACGACTGCGGAACGGGCGCTTTTGGAGCACGTGGCGAGCCACGCCGTGCGCGAACTCCCGGATGGTTCCTGGGGCCTCAAGTTCGACCGTGCATCCCTGGGCCAGGGCCTTCCCAACGACCTCACGGGCGTACTGCGCCAGCTTTCGTGCCCCGTTCTCTTCGTGCGGGGCGCGAGGAGCACGGTCGTCCCCGCAGCAATGCTCGCGGAGCTCCACGAGCTCGTTCCCCATGCGCGCATCGCGGAGATCGACCACGCCTTTCACCACGTGATGCTGGACAACCCCCAGCAGTTTTCCTGCGTCGTGGGGGAATTTTTGGCCTCCACGCGCCGCCAGTAACCCGGCCCTCGCGACATGCCCTGAAACCCCACTTGTCGCCCCGTGGCCTCCGCGCGTTGACTTTGGGCCCCGGATCGCGCTTATTGCGCGCCATGACTCTCGGAAAACAGCGGCTGCGTGCGCTGCTCGGGGAGACCGCCACTCGCATGGGCCTCGGCGCCGCGGCAGTCGACGAAATCGTCCGCAACGCGCAACTCGGCCACTGGCGCCGGGGGCAACTCATCTTCGGGCCCGATGACACCGCCGATCTCGTGAACTTCCTCGTCTCCGGCGCGGTGAAGGTCACCTGCCCCACCGGTGAGGGAACGGTTTGTGTGCAGATCGTGCGGGCGGGCCAGTTCTTCGGCCTCAACTGGTACGCGGAGCGGGGGCAGCCCCGCTGCTTCACTGCTGCGGCGTTCACCGATGCCACGGTCGCGATGGTGACCAGCGACACGATGGCGCGGGTGATCGCGCAGGCGCCGCCGCGGGCAGTCCTCCAGATGCTCAGCTACAGTTGGCGGGCATTGAGCGGCCTTCTGTACGAGAAGTGCTGCCTGCTCGGACTGGGCCTCGAGGGCCGCCTGCTGCACGAGCTCGGTGTGGTAGCGCGCGACTTCGGGCGCCCGGGGCCCGAGGGCGCGGTAGTAATCGACCTGCCACTGACCCACGCAGACCTCGGCGAGTTGGCTCGCGGCTCGCGGGCCAATGTGGCGCGGGTGATGAAGCGACTCGAGCGGCAAGGCCTGGTCCGGCGCGTCGGGCGCAAGATCGCACTCCTGCCGCCGTTCTTCGACAGTGCGAGGGACCACGTCCACCGGCTCGTCCGCAACGGCTACTACCGCATCCCGCGCGTGGCCTGAGGGAGCGCGCCCGCCTGCTGCCCGCCGCGCGCCGCACCCCCGCGAACGCCTTCCAGGGTGCCACAAAGGCGCCGGGGGTGCCGGCGAGCACACAGAATCCGGTGCCCGGTGTGCCGTGCGGCACAACGCGGTCTGCTCGTCGCTGTGGCTACGCGATATAAAAGGTAGTGCGAGCCCGCGATGGCGCGGCAGAGTGTGCATACAGCGGGGGCACCGCTCCCGATACGGGACTGGCGACCGGCCGCGACCGCTGCCTGGTACTGGCAGCCCGGTACGCCGCGCTGTGACAAGCGCCCGCTCTCCACAGGCCAACCTTCAGTGCCGCGCCCGGTGTTCGCAGCCCTTGGCGACCGGGAGTCGCGGGCCCCCTCGGTGCCGAGCGGAGCGATGGGAGCCCTGCAGGACTCGCAGCGGACAAACCTGTTGCGGCCCACCTGAGGGCCCCGGCAGTTCGCGCGCGTGCACTCGGTCCGCGCAGCAACTCGTGAATGCTCTGGATCCACAGCATCGGCCACTTTCACCCCGAAAACGAGATCACGAACCGGTTCCTCGAGGAGCTCGGCATCGGGACCACGGAAGCATGGATCCTCGAGCACGTGGGGATCCGGTCGCGCCGCACCGTGCTGCCGCTGAGCTACATTCGCTCCACATACAACCAAAACCTGCGCGAGGCAGCTGCCGCCGCCCTCTATTCGAACGCGGAAACCGGCTGCCGCGCCGCCCTCCAAGCCATAGCGCGCGCCGGCCTGTCGGCCTCTGACATCGGCCTCGTGATCGCCGGCGGCTGCGCCCCCGACACCACGACGCCGGCGGAAGCGTCCTCGATCGCGGGGGCAGTAGGCATCGAGGCACCTTGCTTCGACATCGGGGCTGCATGCTCGACGTTCGTCGCACAACTGCACGCGTTGCGCTCCATGCAACCCGACGCTCTTCCCGACTTCGTGCTTCTCGTAGTCGTGGAAAACACGACGCGTGTCGTGGACTACCGAGACCGGCGCACGGCGGTCCTCTGGGGCGACGGCAGCGCCGCAGCGGTCGTCTCGGCACGGCACCCCGGGCCCGTTGCGGTTCTCCACACCAGCCTTTACTCGAAACCGCAGGGTGCGGACAAAGTCCGGATCCCCCGCTACGGCCACTTCGCACAAGACGGGCCCGCGGTGCAGAAGTTTGCCATTCGGCACAGCGTGGCCGCACTGCGGGATCTCCAGCAGCGCTTCGCACATGTCCCGCCGTCGCGATTCCATTTCATCGGTCACCAGGCGAATCGCGTGATGCTCGATGCGATCTGCCGCGCCGCGGGCATTGCCCCCGAGCGCCACCACCACAACGTCTGCGAGTTCGGCAACACCGGGGCAGCAGGAGGCCCCACCGTTTTGAGCCAGCGGTGGCACCAGTTCCAGCCGGGGGATCACGTCGCGCTAGTGTCTGTCGGAAGCGGCTTGACGTGGGGCAGCGCAATGCTGCGGTTCGAGGAACCGGCAGCCGACGGGCAACCGCGGGGAGTCCGCCCCGCCCGCGGTGGCTCGGAATCGCTGCAGGCTGGAGAACCCGCCGAAAGCGCCTCTTCCCCAGTGCGTTTGGTTCCCGCGGGCGGCACCGGAGGCCCCCCGGCCGCCCCGCGGGTCCCGGCGGAGTGCCGGAGCGGTGGGCGGAAGGCTCACTGGTCGCTCCGGTACTCCGCTTGGGGCTTCGAGTGACTGTCGCCAAAGCGCCGCGCGCTCGGGGAGCCGAAGCGGGGGTACTCCTCGCCAACGAGGGGGCCGTGCACCAGCGCGCTGCAACGCTGGCTGATGCCCGCATTTGAAAGAATCGCCGTTGTCAACCGGGGCGATGCCGCGCTCCGCTGTGTCCGCGCCATCCGCGAGCTGCGTGCAGAGGAGGGCAGCCAGCTAAAGGCGATCGCCCTCTACACAGACCCGGATGGTGCAGCTCCTTTCGTGCGGCTCGCCGACGAGGCGATCTCCCTCGGCCCGGCGCTGCGGCGGCCGCGACGCGCGGGGGACGCTCCGCGCCCGGCGTACTTGGACCGCGCACGGGTCTTGGCCGCTCTGCGGGCCACGCGGGCCGACGCCGTGTGGCCCGGATGGGGGTTTCTGGCCGAAGACCCCGAGTTCGCCGCGCTCCTGGAAGCGCGGTCCATTGCGTTCATCGGTCCGCCGAGTGCCGTTCTCCGGACCCTGGCGGACAAAATCGCAGCAAAGCAACTCGCCGAGCGCTGTGGTATCCCGGTTGTGCCGTGGTCTGGCGGCGCCGTCACGGAGGCGGAGCTCGCTCGGGCTGCGCGCAGTCTCGGCTTTCCCCTGGTCATCAAGGCGGCGCAAGGCGGTGGCGGCCGCGGTGTGCGCGTCGTGCGCGGGCTCGACGAGCTCCCGGCGGCTTTCCGCAGCGCGGCTGCGGAAGCCGCGCACGCCTTCGGCTCGGGCGCACTGTTTCTGGAGCGCCGCATCGCCCCAGCGCGCCACATCGAGGTCCAGATCGCCGCCGATTCCAGCGGCCGCTGTATGGCCCTCGGCCTGCGCGACTGTTCCGTCCAGCGCCGCAACCAGAAAATTGTCGAGGAGGCACCCCCTCCCGACCTCGATCCCTCCCTCGAGCGCACCCTGCGCGACGCCGCCTGCCAGCTCGCACAGGCCGCTCGCTATTGCGGAGTCGGCACGGTGGAATTTCTGGTGCGCGTGCACGGCAGGGAGTTCTACTTCCTGGAGGTCAACCCGAGGCTGCAGGTGGAACACGGAGTCACCGAGGCGATCACGGGCATCGACCTCGTGAAACTGCAGCTTCGAATCGCGCGCGGCGAACCGCTGCCGCCTGGCGAACCCGCAGAGAGCGGCCACGCAATCGAAGCGCGCGTGTGCGCCGAAGATCCAGCAGGCGGTTTTCTTCCGGCCCCGGGAACCGTCGTGCAGCTCGACCTTCCTTCCGGCATGGGGGTACGCGTCGACGCCGCCACAGCGCTCGGCTCACCCGTACCCCCCGAATTCGACTCCCTGATCGCAAAGGTGATCGCGCACGGCCCCACGCGAGACGCTGCCCGAGCTCGTCTGGTCTGCGCCCTTTCGGAGTCTCGCATCGTCCTGGCTGGCGGGACGACAAACAAGGGCACGCTGCTTGACATCTTGGAGAGCGAGGACTTCCGCCGCGGCGGGGTAGACACTGATTGGCTTTCCCGCTACCAACTGGCACGGCCCCACTTCGCCCTCGAGGCGTTGGTCACCGCTGCCATTCTCGCTTACCGCTCGGAGCAGGAGAGGATCCGCCGGGATTTTTTTACCCAAGCCATGTTGGGCCCCCCCCAGGCTCTGCCTCCATCCGCCGGATTCTCCGCGGATCTCGCACTGCTCGGGCAAGAGTACCGCGTCGGGGTGCTCGGGCTGGAGAACGGCGCTCACCGACTGGCGCTCGACGGCCGGACCTGCATCGCGCGCTTCGCCCCGCACGGCCCGCATGGGGGACAGCTTACCTTGGCCAATAGGCGCCTCGATGTCGCCTGGGCGCCTCGCGGGAGCGCGCTGCACATCGAAGTCGAAGGCAGACCCCATCTCGTGGGGCGCCCGGACAGCGGCCGGGTGGTGGCGCCATCTGCGGCCGTGGTCGCGAGCATCGACGTCGAGCCAGGCGCGCGCGTCTCGGCCGGACAGCAACTGGCGCTGCTCGAGGCGATGAAAATCGAGATCCCCGTCACCGCCCCGTTTTCGGGGACCGTCAAGGAGGTCTGCGTGACCCCCAACCAGCGAGTCACCGCCGGGCAGCTCCTGATGCACATCGAGCCCAAGGCGGAAGCAGCCGCATCCGCTCCTGGAGCCGAGCGGCTCGCCCTCCCTGCGGAGCGCGATCCCCTGGACGGAATCGCCACGTTGGCAGAACTGGCGGCGCTCGCGTCACCCCAGCGGGACTCGGCTCTGCAAGACCTGCTGGCACGGGTGCGCAGAATCTTTCTCGGTTATGACACGCCGCCGGGGGACTCCGAGCGCCTGCTCTCACTCCTGCAGAACCCGCTTCCGGCCTCCGATGCAAAGTTTCTCCGCGACCTCGCGCAGCTCCGGCACGCCGTCACGGCATTCGCAGACCTAGAAGCCATCTTCTCGCGCGCGCCGGAAAAAGCGCCCGACGGCCGCCTGGCGCCGTCTCCGGAGACCTACCTGCAAATTTATTTGCGGCGGGCGGCAGCCGCAGGTGGGGGCTTGCCAGAACCCTTTCTCGATATCCTGCGGCGCGCTCTGCGGCACTACGGCGTGGATCCCCTGCGCGCAGGCGAGGCACTAGAGGAGGCGCTGCTGCGCCTGCACCAGGCGCGCAGCGCGCGCGCCGCGCGGCACCGGCTTGCGCGGGCTGCCATGCGGCTGCTGGCACACCTCGCGGAGGCAGGAATCCCTTTCGATCGCGACCCGGACTTCCTCCGCGCTCTGGACACCTGCGCCGCTCTTCGCGGAGAACTCCCCGAAGCCCTGGCCGACGATGCAGCCGACCTGCGGTACGCCCTCTTCGACCTGCCGCGGCTGCAAGCGGCTGCCGCTGCGGCCGCTGCTGCGTGCGAAGCGTCCCTGCGGGCCACGGAAGAGCCGGATCTCTCGGTCCTCCTGCGGATCGCGGACAGCCCCGCGCCGATTTTCGGGCACATTGCAGGTTGGGCAGTGGGCGGGGAAGGCTGCCGCCGCGCCATTGCTGTCGAAGCGCTGCTGCTGCGCAGCTACGCCCCGGCTGTCCCGATCGCTCGCAGCGCCTTCGCCCACCCTGCGGGCCCCGTGGTGCGCTTCGAGTTCCCCGATCGCCGCATCCTGCTCGCCATCGCTGCTGCCGAAGGGGAAGGGAACGCCGCCTGGGCTTGCCTTTGCGAGATGGCAGCACGCGAGCCGTCGGCGCCGCTCTGCGAGCTGCTCCTTCCTGTGTCGGACGCTAGTGCGGCACTCGGTTTTCGCGGGCGCGTGGAGACCCTGCTCGCCCAACGCCCGCTCGCAGCCCAGAGGGTCTGCGTCACCGCCTTCGACGCGCGCGGGCACCGCGCGCACATCACGTACGAGCGGGACCGCCGCACGGGGGCGCTGCGCGAGCGGACGGATCTGCACGGCTTGCACCCCGAGACCGCGCGGCGCATCGAACTCGAACGCCTCGCGGAGTTCGAACTGGAACGCCTTCCTGCAGGGGATTCGGTCTATGCCTTTTTTGCGCGCAGCCGCAGCATCCCCGACGACCGCCGGATCTTCGTCTTTGCAGAAGCCAGGGCGGCGGCTCCGTTCCAGCAACACGCGCTCTACGAACCGGCTTTCGTCCACGTGTTCTACGAAGCCGTACGGGCTCTGCGGACTCTGCGGGCGCAGCGCGCTCGGGAGGAAAGCCTCGAGTGGAACCGCATCGCGATTTTCGTGCGCCCTCCGCTCCTGCTCCCGCCCCGCATTCTGCACCGTCTGGTTCGCAGGCTGGCTCCGGCCGCCCGCCATCTGGGGCTTGAGAAGATCATCGTGCGGCTTCCGCTTCTCGAGCGCGGAGGCCGCTCGAGGGTTACGGTGCGCGAGATCGTCGCCGAGCCCACCCCCGGCGAGCGCATGGAAGTGCGGTGGCGCGAGCCGCATCGCACACCTCTGCGGCCGGCAAGCCGCGAAGAGCGGCGCATCGCCGAAGCGCGGCGCCGCGGGGTGCTCGTACCCGCCGAAGTGATTCGGCTGTTCACCAGCGCTGTGCCGGAAGCCACCGGCCCGGGGCAGTTCGAACCGTATGGCCTCGACGGCTCGGCCGCTGTGCCTGCCCCCGCCGCGCACCGGGACGGGGAACAGGCATGTGGGATCGCTTTCGGCATCGTGCGCACTCCCACACCGAAGCACCCCGAAGGGATTGCCCGGGTGTTGATCGTGAGCGATCCCACGGCTGACATGGGCGCGCTTGCAGGCCCGGAGTGCGACCGCATTGTAGCGGCCATCGATCTGGCGGAACGGCGAAGGCTGCCTGTCGAATGGGTTGCGTGGTCGAGCGGAGCACGGATTGCGATGCACAGCGGCACGGAGAACCTCGACGCCACCGCCAGGGTCGCGCGGCGCATCGTCGAGTTCACGGAAGCCGGCGGCGAGATCAACGTCATCGTCCCCGGAATCAACGTGGGAGCACAGAGTTACTTCGATGCCCTCGCCACGATGCTGTCGCACACGCGAGGGGTGCTGATCATGACGCCGCGCGGGGCGCTCGTGCTGACCGGTAAGCGGGCCCTGGAAGTGTCGGGGAGCGCGGCCGCCGAAGACGAGATCTCCATCGGGGGGTTCGAGCGCGCCATGGGGCCGAGCGGCCAGGCGCACTACTTCGCTCGCGATCTCGAGGAAGCGTATCGGATCCTCCTCCGCCATTACGCATATACCTACGTCGCCCCAGGCGAAGAGCGCCCTCGGAGGCACCGCACCGCCGATCCCGCAGATCGGCCCATCACTGCGGATTTCTATCCCCCCGAAGAGGGAGAGGGCTTCCGAACCGTGGGCGAAATCTTCGACCGCGCGATCAACCCCGAGCGAAAGCGGCCGTTCGCCATGCGTGCGGTCATGCGCGCGCTCATCGACCGCGACGACGGGTGGCTAGAGCGGTGGGCGGCATGGGTGGGTGCCGAAACGGCGATCGTGTGGGACGCGCACATTGGGGGCCATCCCGTGTGCCTGATCGGCATCGAGAGCAAACCCGTGCCGCGGCTCGGGCAAGCTCCGGCCGACGGGCCGGAGCAATGGCTGGGGGGCACGCTGTTTCCCCAATCGGCGAAGAAAGTGGCCCGCGCGATTCGCGCGGCGAGCGGGAATCGCCCGGTCGTCGTGCTCGCCAACCTCTCGGGATTCGACGGCTCGCCGGAATCGATGCGCGGCCTCGTGCTCGAATACGGCGCCGAGATCGCCCGCGCGGTGGTGCGCTTCGAGGGCCCCATCGTGTTCGCCGTCGTCGCCCGGTACCACGGCGGGGCCTACGTCGTGTTCTCCCGAGCCTTGAACGATCGGCTCACCGCGCTCGCGCTCGAGGGCTCGTATGCGTCCGTGATCGGCGGTGCGCCGGCTGCAGCCGTCGTGTTCGCCCGGGAAGTGCGCGCCCGCACGGAGGCAGACCCGCGGGTGGTGGAGATGCGGAAGCGCCTGGAAGCTGAAAGCGATCCGAGCCGGCGCGCCCCGTTGCGCCGGCAACTGGAAGACCAAATCGCCGCTGTGCAAGCAGAAAAGCAGGCCGAAATCGCGCGCGCGTTCGACGCGATCCACACGGTGGAGCGAGCCCGTGCGGTCGGATCGCTCGACGCCATCGTCGCACCGGACCGCCTGCGGGCAGCCATCATCGAACGGCTCGACGCCGAGCGCGACGCCCGCCGGGGGGCACAGCCACCGAGATCAGCTGGAGCGCGCCGCTGCGATGGGGAACCCCGGGGATCCGGGCAGTTTTAGCGGCGCTGATCCGCCGCGGCCCCCGGAGCCAAGGCCGCAGCGGCGCCTCCTGGCAGCTCCCCGAAGCGCTGTATGTTCTCCGGCGTGCCGACTACCACGAGCTCGTCTCCCGGGCGCAAGCGCTCGTCCGGATCCGGCAACCGGTCGTCTGCATCGCGTTCCGAGCGAATCGCCACCACGGTCAGGCGATAGCGCGCTCGCAGGTTCGCCTCGCGCAGAGAAATACCCGCCAACCACTGCGGAACCGAAACCCGGGCCACCGTGAACCCGCCACCCACCCGAATGTACCGGGCTTTCTTTGCCGGCGGAGCCTCGGGAACCACCCCGAGGTACTCGTGATGCAACAGTTCCGTACTGTACAGCCTGAGCACGTCGCGCCGCGATACGACACCGACGAGCTGCCCCTCCCGGCTCACCACCGGCAACTCTTCATCCTCGCTCGACACGAGCTGCTCCAAGCATGCGGCCAGCGTGTCTTCGGGCGATACCGTGTTAATGTTAGGCTCCGCGATGTCGCGCGCGACTAGTAGAGGACCGAGGTCCCGGATCGACTGGTCCTTGATGTCGTGGATGGAGATGGCACCGACAAACTGGCCGCGCTGGTCGGTCACGTACACGCTCGCCGCTTCGTGATCGAGAAAGTACTGGATCGTGTCCTCCAGGGACGTATGGTCTCCAATCACGCCGGTCGCCTGCCGCATCACCTCGGCCACCTTGTGGCTCCGCAAAATGAGATCCTCGCGACGGTGCAGCGCAATCCCGCGCCGGCTCAGAGAAAGCGTATACAGGGAGTCTTCCTTCAGCGCGCGCCCCATGAGCGTACCCACGGTGGCAACGATCATCACCGGGAGGATGATCTTGTAGTCACCCGTGACCTCGAGCAGCAGAATGATTGCGGTGATCGGGGAGTGTGTGGACGCAGCGAGCACCCCGGCCATACCCACCAGCGCATACGCCCCCGATCCCGCGGTGGCGGTGGGCAGGAGCGCATGTGCCCCGGCACCGTACAGCCCTCCGGTCAGCGCTCCCACGTAGAGCGCAGGAAGAAACATTCCGCCGGAGCCACCCGAGGCGAGGGTGATGCTCGTCGCGAGAATCTTCAGCGGGATCAGCAGTGCGAGCCTCGGCCACGAGAGGCGGGCCGCCAGGGCCGCATCCATGGTCGCGTAGCCGACCCCGTAGAGGTTCGGAACGGCAACGATCATCGCGCCCAGTAACGCGCCGCCACATGCCGGCAGCCAGATCTTCGCAACCGGCACGCGGGCTGCGAGCCGCTCGCACAGGTCCATGGCGGACACAAAAACTGCCCCGACCGCGGCGCACGCGATGCCGAGCCCGGCGTAAACCGCGATCTCTACCGCGCTTTCCATCTCGTATG
>JBBIUR010000133.1:0-10500 GCA_037440145.1 Myxococcales bacterium
TGCAGCGCAGGCTCGGCCCGGTAGAAAGTGTTCAGATCGCGCACCCAGCGCTGGAGTCCTCGATGCCGTTCGAACTCCAACAGATGCCAGTCCAGGCTCTCCTCGTGCGACCACTCGCGCCGCTGGCCGAGCTCCCCGCCCATGAAGAGCAGTTTCTTTCCGGGCTGGAGGTACATGTAGCCGAGCAGCAGGCGCAAGTTGGCGAATTTCTGCCACTCGTCGCCCGGCATTTTTGCCAGCAGCGAGCCTTTGCCGTGCACGACCTCGTCGTGCGAAAGGGACAGGACAAAGTTCTCCGTGAACGCGTACAGCATGCGGAACGTGAGCTCGTTCTGGTGGTATTTCCGGTGGATGGGGTCGCGCGCCATGTACTGCAGCGTGTCGTGCATCCAGCCCATGTCCCATTTCATCCCGAAACCCAGACCACCCGCGTACACCGGCCGTGATACGAGCGGCCACGCGGTGGATTCTTCGGCGATGGTCTGGATGCCCGGGAATTCCCGGTACGCCGCTTCGTTCAACCGGCGCAGGAAGTCAATGGCTTCGAGGTTTTCGCGGCCGCCGTACTGGTTCGGGATCCATTCGCCCGGCTTGCGGGAATAGTCGAGGTAGAGCATGGAGGCGACGGCATCCAGCCGCAGGCCGTCCGCGTGGTACTTGTCGAGCCAGAAGATCGCGCTGCTCCCCAGGAACGCGCGCACCTCGTTCCGGCCGTAGTTGAAGATGTGGCTGTCCCAGTCCGGATGCCGCCCCTGCCGGGGATCGGCGTGCTCGAAGAGGTGGGTGCCGTCGAAGTACGCCAGGCCGTGCTCGTCGGCCGGGAAGTGCGATGGCACCCAGTCGAGGATGACGCCGATACCGTGGCGGTGGAGGTAGTCGATCAGGTACATGAAGTCCTGCGGTGTCCCGTACCGGCTCGTGGGCGCGAAGTAGCCCGTGGTCTGGTAGCCCCAGGAGCCGTAGAAGGGATGCTCTGCGACGGGCAGGAACTCGATATGCGTGAAACCCATTGCGAGCACGTACTCGGCAAGCCGCGGAGCCAGTTCGCGGTAGGTGAGAAAGCGGTTGCCCTCTTCGGGCACGCGGCGCCAGGAGCCGAGGTGCACCTCGTAGATCGCGATGGGGGCGTGCAGGGCGTTGCGCGCCGGGCGCTCGCGCATCCACTCGTGGTCTTGCCATTCGTAGTCGAGCGGCCACACGACAGAGGCCGTGCCGGGTGGCTTTTCGGCGTGGAACGCGAAGGGGTCTGCTTTGTCCGCCCGGTAGCCGCCGGAGCGGGAGCGCACGTGGTATTTGTAAAGGGTTCCCTTCGCAACGCCAGGGACGAACCCCTCCCAGATGCCCGAGCCGTCTCTCGGGTGCAGGGGATGGCTCCCCGGGTTCCAGCCGTTGAAATCCCCGATGACGGAAACGCCCTCGGCGTTCGGTGCCCACACGGCGAAATACGTGCCCCAGATGCCGCCCGCCTCTATCAGATGCGCGCCGAGTTTCTCGTACAGCCGCAAGTGCGTCCCCTCGCGGAACGAGTAAATGTCCTGGTCGCCCAGCAAGCTGGGCTCTCCGTGCACCGCTGCGCGGTTCGCCATTCCGCCCTTCCTCCGGATCGCCGGGGTACCCGGGCGCCCCTCATTCGACGAGCCGCAGGATTCCCTCGATCGGGACGCGCACCCAGGTGGGCCGGTGGTTCATTTCGTAGCCGAGTTCGTAGATCGCCTTCTCGAGAAGCAAGACATCGAGCAGCAGTTGGAGCTCGGCGCGCGAGCGCGGCACCACCGGCGAGTCCTGCGTCTCGCGCAGATACGAGCGCAAGAAAGCCGAACTCACCCATAAGTGCCAGAAGCGCGCCCAGGGCTCCAGGACCGGTACGTCCTCGGGCCGGATGCCGGGGCCGCGGAGCACTGTGTAGGCCGCATATTCGAACGACCGCAGCATCCCGGCGACGTCGCGCAAGGGCGAGCGCTTCAGGCGCCGCTCCGTCAGGGGCCGCGCGGGCTCGCCCTCGAAGTCGATGATTACGAAATCGCGGCCTGTGTGGAGTACCTGGCCCAGGTGGTAGTCGCCGTGGCAGCGCGCGCGCGTCGCCGTCATCTTGCGGCCGATCAGGCCGCGGAAGATTTCCAGGATGCGGCTCTCGCGCTCGAGGACGCGGCGCGCCTGCAGGGCAACGACTGCGGGCAGGTTGCCGAGGCGCTCGCGCAAGAGGTCGAAGGTCCGCGTCGCAAGGTTGCGCATCGATTGATAGAGCGCGCGTTGGTACAGAGCCGTGAACGGCTCGGGGGCGAAGTCGGGGTCGTCGCTCACGGAGCAGAGCGCGAGGTGCAGCTCGCCGGTGCGCTGTCCCAGCAGCCGCGCGGTTTCGAGGTACGCGCCCACCATCTCGTGGACGAGCGGTGGCGGGCCGGCCGCGACGAGATCGAGCAGGGGTTGTTTCGGGATTGGCACGTCTTGCGGGGGGAAGCCCTTCGCCAGCGCGCGGTCGTAGTAGACTTGCACCTGGTCCAACGTATACCGCCAGGCATCCCCTTCGTTGGGCACGAACTCCTGCAAGATGGCCAAGGTGATGGGCTCCCGCTTCGATTCGCGGTACTCCAGGGCCCCGGCGACCCTGGGAGCGTGCGCGAAAGCGGTGCGCTCGGTCAGGAAACGGCCGATTTCTAGGTCGGGGTTGAGCCCTTCGGTGACGCGCCGGAAGAGCTTCAGGATCAGGCGGTCGCCGTAGACGAGCGACGTGTTGCTCTGTTCCACGCGCAGCACGGAAGCAGGAAGTGGGGCCTCCATGGCGCCCCGCAGCGCGCGGAAGGCGCGCGTGGTTGTGGCCACCACTTCTCCGCTGCTGCCCTTGAGCTGGCGGCGCCGGGCAATGGTGTCGAGGAGGACCCGGGCAAAGGCTGGCTCTTCCACTGCGTCGACGAGCAGGCCGGTGACCCAGGCGCCGCGCTCGCTGGCTTCGACCTCCGCCACGATCGCTTGGGGGGCCTCTTTGCGCAGGCGCGTCGCGCGCTCCCCGGTGGCGAACAGCAGCGGGAGCGCGTACACGTCGGGCGGGGCGTCGGCGTATTCGAACTGCGCGAGCACCAGCGCGGCGGGGACGTCGGCGTTGGAGATCGGCACGACCTCGCGGATCGCGGCGCTCTTCAGGCGCAGGCCCTTGCCGCCGAACCAGCGCCGGTCGCGGGCAAACACGGGCAGCGCGCGCTCAAGCGCGGCGCGCGCAGGAGCGCGGAACACGCTGTCCCATTCTCCCTTCACGCGCAGGAGGGGCGGCTTGCTCTCGAGCGGGATCGGCCGGGTGGCGGCTTCGGGCGTTTCGAGGGAGAACCAGTAGAAGGAGTGCGGGCCCAGAGTCAGCAGGTATGGGGATTCCCCGATGGGCGGGAACGGGGTGCGGCCGAACAGTTCGACGGGCACCATCCCTTGGCACGCGCGCAGGTCGAGCTCGACGTACTGCACGAAGCGCGAGAGGTTCGCGACCACCAGGATGCGCTCGTTCTGGTACGAGCGGATAAAGGCGAGCACCTTGCGGTTGGCGGGGGAGAGGAACTGGATGGTGCCGCGGCCGAAAGCCTTGAAGCGCTTGCGCAGGGCGATGATGCGCTTCATCCACCACAGCAGCGAGTGCGGGTTGTCTTGCTGGGCCTCCACGTTGATGCTCTCGTAGTGGTACTCGGGATCGAGGATCACGGGCAGGTAGAGCTTTTGCGGGTTGGCGCGCGAGAAGCCGGCGTTGCGGTCGGCGCTCCACTGCATGGGAGTGCGCACGCCGTCGCGGTCGCCGAGATAGAAGTTGTCGCCCATGCCGATCTCATCGCCGTAGTAAATCACCGGCGTGCCGGGTAGGCTGAGGAGGAGCGCGTTCATGAGCTCGATCCTCCGCCGGTCCTTCCCCAGCAAGGGCGCGAGGCGCCGCCGGATCCCCAAGTTGATGCGCGCCTCGGCGTCGTGCGCGTACACCCGGTACATGTAGTCGCGCTCCTCGTCGGTCACCATTTCGAGCGTGAGCTCGTCGTGATTGCGCAGGAACAGCGCCCACTGGCAGTTCTCGGGGATTTCCGGCGTTTGCGTGAGGATGTCGATGATGGGGAAACGGTCTTCCATGTGCAGGGCCATGAACAGGCGCGGCATGACGGGAAAGTGGAAGCACATGTGGCACTCGTCGCCGTTGCCGAAGTAGGTCACTGCATCTTCGGACCACTGGTTCGCTTCCGCCAGCAGCATCTTGTCGCGGAACTTTTCATCCACGTGGCGTCGCAATTCGCGCAGGAACGCGTGGGTTTCCGGAAGGTTTTCGCAATTAGTCCCCTCGCGCTCGTAGAGGTAGGGCACCGCATCGAGCCGCAGCCCGTCCACTCCCAGGCCCAGCCAGAAATCCAGGATCCGGAACACCTCGCGCCGCACGTCGGGGCTGTCGTAGTTCAGGTCGGGCTGGTGCGAGTAGAAGCGGTGCCAGTAGTAGGCCTTTGCGACGGGATCCCAGGCCCAGTTGGAGGGCTCGAAGTCTTTGAAGATCACCCGTGCCTCGGCGTACTTCTCGGGCGAATCGCTCCACACGTAGTAGTTGCGCCACCGGCTGCCAGCGGGGGCGCGCCGGGCGCGCTGGAACCACGGGTGCTGGTCGGAGGTGTGGTTGAGTACGAGCTCGGTGATCACCCGCAGCCCGCGGCGGTGCGCCTCGCGCAGGAAGAACTTGAAATCCTCCAGCGTGCCGCAGTCGGGGTGCACGTCGGTGTAGTCGGAGATATCGTACCCGTCGTCGCGCAGGGGGGAGGGGTAGAACGGGAGCAGCCAGAGGGCGGTGACGCCCAAGTCCTGCAGGTAGTCGAGCCGGCTGGCAAGGCCGCGAAAGTCGCCGAACCCGTCGCCGTCGCTGTCTTGGAAGGCGCCGACGCGGAGCTCGTAGATGATGGCGTCCTTGTACCACAGCGGGTCGCTTTCCAGTGGGGCGGTCCACGAAGCTCGTTTCGCCATGGCGGTCACAGAAAGTAGTCGAAGTCGCGTTCGGTCCGAATGCGGCGCCGCACGCGGAAGATATGTGCCGGAGCGGTGCGCGGGTCGAGCGCGACGTAGTTGCGCGAGCCGTGCCAGAGATAGCGAGCGTCGCCGAGAAGGTCGTGCACCTGATAGGGCTGGTGGGGATCCAAGCCAATCTCGTCCAGGGGCACCTCCACCCACCCGCTCTGCGGGTGATGCGGGTCGAGGTTGACCACTACGAGCACAATGTTGTCGAGGTCGGGCGTCGATTTTCCGTAGAAGAGGAGCTGGTCGTTGTCCACGGGATAGAAGCGCAGCCGCTCGTCGAAGCGCAAAGCGGGGTTTTCGCGGCGGATCTGGTTCACCCGCGCGATGAAGTCGCGGAGGTTGCCCGGCCGGTCGAGATCCCAGAAACGGATCTCGTATTTTTCCGAATGGGCGTACTCTTCAGTGCCCGGGATCGCCTCGGTTTCGCACAGCTCGAAAGGCGGTCCATAGATTCCGTAACTGCCCGCCAGCGTGGCCGCGAGGACAAGCCGTGCCTGGAATGCCGGCCGCCCGCCCGACTGGAGGTACTCGTGGAGGATGTCGGGGGTGTTCGCGAACAGGTTGGGCCGCAGGTACCATCGGCTCTCGCTGCGGGTGAGCTCGGTGAAGTACTCGATCAGCTCGGCCTTGGTGTTGCGCCATGTGAAGTAGGTGTAGGACTGCGAGAAGCCCCGCTTGGCCAGGTGCTTCATCACCTTCGGCCGCGTAAAGGCTTCGGCTAGAAAGAGCACGTCCGGGTACTGGGATCGGACCTCAGCGAGCAGCCATTCCCAGAACGCAAAGGGCTTCGTGTGCGGGTTGTCCACCCGGAAGATTTTGACGCCGTGACCGATCCAGAACAGGACCACGCGCTTGAGCTCTTCCCACAGGGCCGGCCAGTTCTCGCACTCGAAGTGGAGTGGGTAGATGTCTTCGTACTTCTTGGGTGGGTTTTCCGCGTACTGCACGCTCCCGTCCGCCCGCCAGCGGAACCACTCGGGGTGCTCGCGCACGTAGGGGTGGTCGGGAGAGCATTGGAAGGCCAGGTCGAGCGCGATTTCAATTCCCAGTTCGCGCGCCTTGGCCACCAGGCGGTCGAAGTCCTCCAGAGTCCCCAGCTCGGGGTGCACGGCCGTGTGGCCGCCCTCAACGCTGCCGATGGCCCAGGGACTGCCGGGGTCTCCGGGCCCGCACACCGGCGCGTTGTTTTTCCCCTTTCGGTGGGTGGTGCCGATCGGGTGGATCGGGGGCAAGTAGAGCACGTCGAAGCCCATCGAAGCGACGTACCGGAGGCGGGCCTCGCAATCGCGGAGGGTGCCGTGCCGGCCTGGTTCCGCTGCGCACGAACGGGGAAACATCTCGTACCACGCGCCAAAGCGCGCCCGCTCGCGGTCGACGTCGACGCGCAAGATCCGGTCGTAGCGAGCGGCGCCGCTGCGGTCGGGATATCGGTCCATGCAGGCGGCGAGATCTGGCCGCAGAGCTAGCTCCGCGCGCGCAGCCTGGGGGGCCGAGCCGCGCAGGACCAGGGCTCTCTCGCGCAGCCAGGCGGCGTCCGCGCCCGCCGCACGCTGGGCGGCCTGCTCGATCAGGAGCGCCCCTTCTAAGAGTTCGCTTTCCACGTCGTAGCCAGCGGCCAGTTTCTTTTCCAGCGCCTCGCGCCAGGTGGCGAAGCGGTCAATCCAAGCCTCGATAGTGTACTCGTAGCGACCGAGTCGCGTGACTTCGAAGCTCGCGCGCCACCGATCGTTGCCGAGCGGCTCCATCCGCACCTCCCGCCATTCGGGTTCGCCCTGGTGCCGGTAGAGCAGCGCTGCGGAGAGCTGGTCATGCCCGTCGGCAAAGATATCCGCCTCCACGACCATCGCGTCGCCCGCGATGCGTTTTGCCGGAAACCGCCCGCCGTCGATTTCTGGCTCCACGCCTTCAATCACGACACGCACGGGCGGCGGGCCGGCCAGGCCGGCGCTTCGGGCCTCTCCGGAAGCGCAGGCTTTCCCAGGATGCGGGGGTTTCATCACTGCTGTTCGCATCGGCTGCTTGCGCTAGCCGCTCGCGGGGCGCGGATCGGTGCTTGAAGGGCAGGTGGTAGGGGCACCGGCACCGTCACTTGGCGAAAAGCGCCTCTGGAATCCCTCAGCGGTGCATTGGGTCACCCCGCCCCGCCATCCTCCAGCGCGCTGCCATCGCTCGCTCCGTCATCCCGCGCCAACGCAGGCCGTCTGCGTACGCTAGCGAGCGAATCGCAGCGCCGCAAGCAGCTCCCGTCGGTACATGCCGGCCCCAGCCTGCCCGGCCCTGCCGAAACCGGAAATCGACCGCCGCGGGGGTCCGCGCGCACGCGGGCGTCCGGGAGATGCCAGCCGCGGTCGAAACCGGATCCGCAAAAACCAGAGTCGCGCCGGTACCGGCGTCGGGGCAAGGCGCGATCGCGTGGGATTGAATTCGCGAACTTCGGGGTGAGGTGCTTTCGGGTTTTCGAGAGCTGCATTCGGCCGCCTTTGTGCCCGGCACGCTGAGCTCCCTGCGTCCGCCCTGAATTTTCCACCATGCGCCGGAAACGGCGCGCCCGGGCAGACAAAGTGCCCGCGCCGTGCACCCTGGGGCGCACCCAGATGAAACTACGTCCCCATGTGAAACGCGGCACGGTGCGCCAGGGCCCAGATGGTGAGGATGGGGTTCATTCCCGTGGAGGTGACGAAAAGGCCGCCGTCTACACAATACACGTTGTCGAGGTCGTGGAATTTGCCGAACGGGTCGCAGATCGACGTCGCGGGATCGGTGCCCATCCAGAGCCCGCCCAGAATGTGCCGCGAGGCAGGCACGATGTCGATGGGCGCGGGGCCACCGGGGACCAGCCGTGCCGTGCTGGGGCTGGTGACGTACGAGGCCGAGCGGGCGCCGGCCGCGCGGATGAGCTGCGCGAGTTTGGGGCCGTAATGTCGCGAAGCCTCGATCTCGAAGGGATGGCTGCGGTAGGTGATGCGGGCTACAGGAAAACCGTGCACATCCTTGATGTCCGGGTCCAGATCCACGGCGTTGGTCAGCTGGGGGGCATCCTCGCCCTGCATGGTCACGACGAGGAGGCGCTCCCGGAACACGCCGCTGCGCATCCCTTGCTTGTGCCGCAGACCCCACGGCTGGAGCAATGCCTCCGAGATCGGATGCTGCGTGCCGCCCAGTTCCACGGTGCCCCCCACAGGCCGGTCCTCGAGCAAGGCCAGCTCCGCGCTCTTTCCGGTGAAGTCGTCGAACCCGTGCGAGAGCCCCGACCGGCCCCGGTGCGGGTGGAGTCGCTGCTGGAACGGCCCCCCATATGCGATCGTCTGAAAGTGAAACATGATCCGCTTTCCCAGGAGCCCGGAGGAGTTTCCGAGCCCGCGCGGATGCTTGCCCGACTGCGAGAGCAGGCACAGGCGCACGCTCTCGATCGCAGAGCATGCCAGCACGACGAGCTCCGCGGCTTGGAATTGCTCCCGGCCCTCTGGATCGATGTACTCCACCCCCAGCGCGCGGCGGCCGCTCGTGTCCGTGCGCACGAAAAACGCGAAGCAGTCGGCCCGCACCTCGCACTGGCCGGTGCGCAGCGCATCTCGCAGCGCGGTCACCGCCGCGCTGCCTTTCGCATGAATCGGGCAGCCGTAGCCCCCGTGAAAACCGCAGTCGTTGCACGGCGGCCGCCCGCGGTACGGGCGGGAGTTCACGGCAGTCGGGGTCGGGAAGGGGTGATACCCGAGACGTTCTGCGGCAGTCGCCGCAAGCCAGCTTCCGTACGCGGGTAGGCTCGGGGGCATGGGGTATTCGCCGCGCGGTACCTCGAACGGATTCGCCCCGGCCCGACCCTGGACGCCCACAATCCGCTCCACCTCGTCATAGTGAGGGGCTAGGTCTTCGTAGCTCAGTGGCCAGTCGCGAAAGTCTGCGCCCGGCACATCGCCCAGTAGGGTGCGCATGCGGAAGTCCGCTTTCTGCAAGCGGCGCGACGCCGGGTCCGCAGCGATGGAGGCGCCACCCACCGTGGCCGGGGTCGTGTTCACGTCGCCGACGACCAGCCGCGGGCCGTCTTCCTCCGAGGTGCGGAACGTGCGGGGTTCGGTGATCGGATCGGGCTCGACGAACCGGCGATGGATGAATTTGAGCTCGTCGTTGCTGAACTCGGAGTGGGGGAGGCCAGCGCCGCCCAGGTCCGTGAAGTAATTCTCCCCGCGCTCGAGTACCACGACCCGAAAGCCGCGCTCGGACAAAACCTTCGCTGCCATGCAGCCTCCTGCCCCGCTGCCCACGATGACCGCGTCCGCTGCCTCCAATGCCATTGTCAGCCTTCGCCTGGGTTGGGGCGAGAGACCGGCATGTCGGGAAACTCCTCGTACTCTTGGGTGTCGACATTGAACCGCGAGTAGCCGACAGGCTGGCGGTCGCCCTCGAAGCCGATGAAGCGCCAGCCTGCCAGGCCGGCGTTCCCGCCGTACTCGGGCGCGGCGTACATCCCCTCCACCGTGTGGCGGTAGAGAAGCTGGAAGAACTCTCGGGCGTCTGCCGATCCCTCCAGGGCCCGCAAGACGGAGTCCTGATCCTGCGGGGAAAGTGCGGTGAACTCACGCGCGAACATCTTTCGGCTCTCCTCGCGCAGGCGCGCCACGCCCTCGCGGTATATTTGCTGCCAGCCCTTGACCGGTCCGTTGAACTCCCGCTCCGGCCGTCCCTGCGACCCTTCGATGCGGATCCGCCATGCGAGCTCGCGCACGCGCGATAGCGGTAGGAACCGCTGAAAGTCGTTTTGTCCCTCATGGCCCGTTCCTCCCCGCGGCCGCCCGTGACAGGCACGGCAGTCCAGGCGGCTTTCCCCGCCGACCCGCCCCGCAAACGGCCCTCCGGCGAAAATCCGCGGCCCGGGCGCCAGCCCTGCATCGTAGTCCGAGAAGGCCGAGAGCAGCCCCTCGATGTAATCCACCACCCGCGCACTCACGGCGCCCGGATCGCTGTCTTCGGGAATCAGACGCCCAGTTGCTGCTTCGATCGTCGCGGTTTCCTCCGCGTCTAGGAAGCGGCCCCGACCTGGCGCCTTCAGCTCCACCGGGCCCCCGCATGCCCAGAGAGACGGATAGAGGGCTACCAGCGCCCCCGCTGCGCCCCACTGCAACACTTGCCGGCGCGTGAGCTCCAGGTCGGCTCGGAAGGCCTTACCCGCTCTGCATCTGGCGGGCTTCATCGTCAGCTCATGCCGGTCTGGTTCTTACGATCCCTGCCCTTCCACACCGCCCCGCGCGGGCGCCCTCATAGGGGAGCGGCAGCCGGGTTGTCAAGACCGTGTATGCGTCCACCACCTTTGGCACTTGGGGTGGTGTTGAAGGGGGGTAGGATAGAGGGGTTTGTTGGCCGAGGGAAGGGTGGGGGCCTTGGGTGTTGTAGGAGAGGAGGTAGTGGGCGAGTTTTTGGTTGAAGGAAGAGGGGGAGGTCGGAGAAGAGGAGGTTTTCGTGGTAGTCGATGAACTGCTCTTGGAGGGT
>JBBIUR010000134.1:0-3679 GCA_037440145.1 Myxococcales bacterium
TTTCGGGATCGTCGGAGCGGAATACGCTGAACACCCGCTGCCCGAGCCCACGGCCAACGCTGGGCGTCTCCGTGCCGGTCGGGGTCGCGGTCAGCTCCGCCGTCGCAGTCGCCGTCGGTGTTTCTTCGACGGCGGTCTTTGTAGGAGTCGCGGTCTCAACAACTGCCGTCGGCGTCGGCGTCTCAACGACTGGGGTGCGGGTCGGCGTCGCACTGGGCGGAACCGGCGTAAAGGTCGCACTCGGAGTCGCGGGCGGGGTCGTCGGCGTGGGTGTCCGCGCCACGGGCTGCGTCAGCGTCGCTGTCGGCCCGGGTGGCGGTCCTCCCTCATCGCCGTCGCAACCGGCGATCGCGAGCAAACCCCCGAGCATGAATACCAGTCCCCCCAGTCGCCAGACCTTCATGACTCCCTCCTTCTGCCGGATTGCAGCCCGCAGAAGCTCGCGCGGGCCGCCGCTGGCTCGCGGTGGTTCGAACGCTCGACCACCGGCAGCGCCCAGTAGCGAACTTTGAACGTGCTTGTCAAGTGCTGCAAAACGAGCGCACGCGCGACGGCGCGACTCGAGCGGCGAGCGAGCAGCAGTTCGCACGGCTCGCGAATGGCTCGAGCGCGATTCCGCCCAGGGGCATCCGCGTTCGAGGAGCCGATCGCGGCCCGCTCATGGGCACCGCTCGAAGACCGATTCGGTCGCGTCCGCGATTGCATCCGGGACGCGGCGCAACCCTCCTCCAGCCAGCGGCGGACCTCCGGTGGCGTCGACATCAGCGCCGATGTGCGCGCGTGTTTCGCCGGGAGCCGCAGCAGGGTCCAGTCGAAAAGCACCGCGGGCGGGAGCGGCCGCGCGCAGCCGTGCGCGTGTTCGCCCGGATCCATCCCAGCCATGGTACGCCACAGGCGCGCTTGCGAAGGCGAGGTTTCAGAGTCACGAACACACGCCGCATTCACGCGGCCCACGCCAGAGCCTCCTGCAGTAGTGCGCCAGCTCCTTCGCCGGCGCACTCGCCGTGGGCAATCACCAGCCGCCCCGCGTTCCAAGCCAGCAGCTTGCGGAGTGCTGCCCGCCTTTTGCGGCGGTTCCAGAACGTCAGGCGCCACTCGCGCGGCGTTCCCCCCTTCGGCCACAGAAGCCCGTCGGCCTGGAAGAGCACTCGCTGCCATCCCGGCAGCGACTCGGGCCTCATCCTCTGGATCAAATCGGCCACCAGCGCCGTGCCCGAGGGGCGGTGAAGGAACACGACTTCGTTCATGACCCAACTGCCCCCGAAGACGACCTGGTCGATTTCCCCGCTCCATGCTGCGTCCGGTTCGTCCCCGAGCGCCGCGTCGAATGCGAGATCCCGCCTCCGCCGCGCAAGCCCCGGCGATGCGTATAGCCTTGCATCCGGCCACGCGCGCTTCCACTGTCCCAGGTAGAGGTGGTGCAGTTTGTTCGGCGAAACGAGGTAGCGAACGCGCCCCAGTGCTTCGATCTCTGCCACCAGCTCGTCCCGGAGCTGCACCGGCGACCACACCCAGAGCTCGCCGGAACGCAAACGCGCGACCGCCATTCGCGTCGGGTACGGAAGGCCGAAAAAGGACACGGCGGGACCATCGGCGATCCAGAGGTCGGGCCCCATCGATCGGAGCAGTTCCATCGCCTCGCACCCGGCTGGAGCGTATGCCACACGCGGGCGCCCTCGGAAAAGCAGAGCCCCCTCCTGCTCCGGCGCACGGTCGCAGGCCGGTCTGGGCCGCCGGCGCGTGCCCCCGCGTGTGCCGCGTACTCGGCTTCGGCAAGGGCGGCGAAGCTGCCGCGCACTTCTTCTCGCCCCGGTGCGCTCCCCTGCCCTCGCTTCTCGGCTCGGAGCGGGAGCACCTCTGGAACGGGCGCTAGCCCAGCCATGACCCCGGCGATCACCGCTCCCAAGCGCGAGTGGCGCTCCGGGGCAAGCTGCGAATGTTTGCGGCCAACCCGCAAAGTCGGCTAAGCGGCCGCGCCATGAGGAACTGCGCGCGGTCCTCATCGCCTCGGGAGCTGCCAGGCGCGGCGCGCTTCGCGCTCGCGTGGTTGCTGGCAGCGGTGATTGCCGCCGCCCAGTGCGCAATCGCACAGCGGCTGCACACGGGTACCGCTACGGCCGCGCAGTGGATTGCGGCTTTTCTCCTGGCTGCGTGCCTCGGCCCGCCGGCACAATCCGCGCCCGCCACCCCCACGCAGCACCGTCCGCTCGAGCCATGGGAAAAACTGCTGGCGGGCTTCCTGGGCGGGGCGGGCTTTGCGCTCTACCTCGGCGCGATGGCGCGTCTTGCCTCGCACTGGCAACGAGATTTCGACCGCGCGGCGCTGGTAGCCCTCGGCGGGCTTGCGCTCTGGAGCGGCGGGCTCGTCATTGCCGATCGCAGGTGCAGACCGCAGTCGCAACAGCACGGGAGCGACCTCGCTCTCGCAGAGCGGTGGGCGGTTGCCGGCGTTGTCGGGCTGGCCTTTTTCCTGCGATTCTATCGCTTTGGATACTTCCCCCCGCTGGACGGCATCAGCACGATCGAAGAAGCGCAAACGGGGATGGACGGCTGGACTATTTTACAGGGTGGCCGTCCGTGGGAATTCCTATTGGACGGTTGGCTTGCTGCGGGCGGCATTGCGCTGGGCGGCCCCAATCTCCTCGCTCTGCGCATGCCCTTCGCGCTGATCTCCGCGCTGACGATTTTGCCTTTGTACGCCCTCCTGCGCTACCTGGTGCGCCGCCCCGTTGCCTTGCTCGTCACGGCGCTTTTTGCCGTCAGCCACTGGCACCTCATCTACGCTCGCTACGCGCACAATATTTTCGCCACCACAGCCGTGGTCACAGCGATCTTGTTTTTACTCGTGCGGGCGCGCGCCGGCGGCCGGCTCGCGCCCTATCCCCCAGCCGGGTTTCTCACCGCCCTCTGCCTTTACGCCTATGCCGGCTATCGCGGCACGCCTTTGCTCGTCGCCGGTTTTCTAGTGCTAGAGCTGATCCGGCGCATCCGCGCCCTGCGCGCGAGCATGCTGCCGGAAGAGTACCGCGCTGCACGACTTGGGCTGTTCCGCCTCGCAGCGGGGGCGCTCCTGCTCACCGCAGCGCTACTTCCTCCCATCGCTCCCCTGGTGGCCCAGGTGCGCAGCAACCCGTCGTACTCGTACTTCGAGGCCGGGCGGCGATCGCTCCTGAACCGAGAATACTACACGAGCGACCCGCGCCGCTTCTTGGCCCTGCGCGCCGAGCGGATCCGCGATACGGCTGCAATCTTCAACCATCGCGGCGACACGTCGGCGACAATGAACACCGGCGCCGAGCCGATGTTGGATCCCTTTGCCGGTGCGCTGTTTGTCGCGGCGATCGCATACGCGGCGCTGCACTGGCGGCACCGGGATCTCGGATTTTTCCTGGGCACCTTGCTATTTCTCCTCCTGGGGGCGGCCGTGTTCGTGCAAAACCTGGACGTCCGCCGGCTTCAGGGGGTGATCCCCGTTGTCTACATTTTGATCGCCTATCCCCTGGACCGGGCGTGGCAGCTTCTGGCGGCGCGCCGCCCTCGCGCGGGCACGGCTGTATTTGCTACCGGCGCGGCAGCGCTTTTCCTGCTCTCCGCCGCTTCGAATTACCGGTTTTACTTCCAGCGCTTCATGCGCGACCCAAGCGTGCGGGGAGCAATGAAAAACGCATACACGATTGGC
>JBBIUR010000134.1:3689-10446 GCA_037440145.1 Myxococcales bacterium
TCTTTGCGCCCAACGACTACGCGTGGTGGCGCGGCGATGCGGTGCCCGGCACGGTGACGGGGGATCTCGTTCCGCTGCTCAGCGGCGCACGCGGGCCGTGGACGGGCCGCGACGTCTACCTCGCGCTCTACAGCCCCTATGACCACCCGGGAGTCCTGGCACTGGTGCGGCAAGTATTTCCGAGCGCGTGGTGCGCCCAATTCCAGGACGACGACAATCCCGGCGTTTTTCTCTGGAGCTGCGCCCTTGGGGCCGCTGAGCCGCTGTTGTCCCCGCGGGGCGAGCGAGGCGTGTGCGCGCGCTACTTCCGCTCCGGCACCGCGCAACCGCTGCTCGAGCGCGTGGAGCCAGCAATCGCCTTCGCCTTCACGCCCGGGCGCTGCCAGTCGCCGGGCCCGGAACCTCCGTGTCGCGCCGAGTGGGACGGAATCTGGGAAATCCCCGCTTCAGGAGCGCCTGCCCCGCGGCTGGAAACCCGGACCGCCACCGCCGGGCGCCAGCTCCTGATCGACGGGGAGCCGATCGATCGGCCCCGCTGGATCGCGCCGGGCCGCCACCGGGTGCAGGTGCGCGCCGACTATCCCGGGCGCGGCGCCGCTGCGGGCGCGCAGCTCACCTACCAGGACACGCGCACTGGGGAGCAAAAGCTCGTCCCCCTCGCGGCCGGCGACCTTTGCTCGCGGTAGCTCGCGGCAGCGCCAGCGCGCGGCGCCCGCGCCGCGCCTTATCGCAGGAAGATCCCAAACCGCGCCCAGTAGGAAGGGGGCGCGAATCCGGGGGCGAGCCCGCAGCGCAGCTCGACGGAATTCAGAAGCCGGACGTCCCGGTATCCCAGGTCCTGCAGGGAAACTTGGTCGATCTGCGGTGAGTAGCACAGTACTTCGGGGCACGCCGCCCGGTCCAGTGCGGTCATGCGGCGGACTCGAGGGGACAAGCCGTAAAGGCGGTGGACCGGGTGCTGCGGATCGAGCACCTCCGCGAAACGGTCGTCGCTCAAGTAGACGCAAATTCGCCCGCGAGCGAAGCGCTCGTGCGCTTCGATGATCCCGTCGAGCATGATGTAACCCGTACGCCCGGGCTGCATGCGAAAGGCGACATCGGAAATGCCGAACGACGCCCAGGCGCAGAGAATGGGAAGCACCACCTTGGTCGAGCGGAGCCAGTGGTGAAACCGCAGGAACGCGAAGTAGACCGCCATGGGAATGAGGTACAGGGCTCGTTTGACGGACACGGAGGCGTACGGTCCCTGGGAAAGCACGAGAGCTACGACCTGAACCGCGTAAAGCGCGAGCATCCGCCGCGCGCCGGGCAACCTGCGGCCAAAAAGAACGGCGAGGAGAACCCCGGGAACGAAAAGCCACCGGAAGCCGAAAGGAAGCTGCGGCCCGAAGCCACCGGCGCTCTGGATTTCCGACGAAAAAGCGAGAAAGAGCGCTTCGCAGAAAAAGCGCAGGATCTTTTCCCGGGCCCAGCGCGGCCCCTCGACCAGGGTGAAAAGCTGCCCGCCGCGTCCGCGCGCCCACTGGAACCAGACAGGAAGGCCGACGAGCAATGCGGTGCACATGGCCAGGGCGAGGCCGCGCGCGGCGCGCCAGCCGAGATACGCCCACGCGCAAGCCGCCAGGTACCAGCCGTTCGGCGTCAGAAAGAGCATGGAACCGCTGAGCGCGCCGAAAAGAAGCCAGGGCCGGCGCGAATGCGGCTCGCGCTCGAGCCAGAGACCGAGTGCCAGCGCTGCATAGCCGCTTGCAATGCCATCCATGAAGGGCACGCCGCATACGTGTAGACGATCTAAATCGAAGTGGTCGCCGCGGCTGCGGCGACGAGAAGCCCGAACGGGCGGGAAACCAGCCGGGCGAAATACGCGTATACCGCCCGGAGGGCGAGCAAGCCGACGCAAACTTTACCCGCGCGGTGCCAGAACAGCGTCGGCGCCACCAGGTGCATGAAGGCGTTGTGGAGAACCATCTGCGGGTAGGTGAAATTGTCCGCGCCGTAAACGTTCAAAAAGCTTTTGAACGGCCCGTTCTCGACGAGGTGCAGGCCCCCGAGCGGCCAAGCGAGGGTGTCTGCCGTCATGGCCCAGCGCCAGTTGGTGCCAAAGGGCAAGAGGGCCGCTGCGTAGAGGGCATAGAACTACCACGGGTGCCCGAGCCGAGTCGCGGCGCTTTTTTCCCGCGGCCACCACGCGCCGAGCCACAGTAGCGCGGCGGCTAACCACGCCGCGTCGACCGAGGGTTGCCACCGCCGCTCGTCGAAGAAGCGCAGAAAATAGCCAGCCGAAGGGAGCCACGCCCCCGCAAGCAAGGTGGAACGAAATAGCTTTTTTCCACTCTCCGAATCAGCCGCTTTCGCGAATCTCCAGGATGATCGCCTGCAAAACCAGCTCGAAGCCGAGAAGGAAAGGAAGCACGCTGAGCATGACCGTCCCCGTTGTGGCGGGGTGGCCCGTCAGCAAAGACCGGATCCACGTCCAGAGGCCGAACGCGCCACCCCACGCCAACAGAGGCGCACCCAGGAACCAAAAGACGCCGATGGGCGAAAAATCCCTTAGGACGTACTTTTCGTACACCCGATACCAAAAGCCGCGGCAGAGCTTGTAGGGAAACGTCAGCAAGACCCGGCGCACGCGCAGCGACGACTGCTCGGCACCGTAGCGAGCGTCCAGCGGGACATCCTGCACCCGAACGCCGTGCACGTTCAGGTGAATGAGCATGTCGTTTTCGAAGAAAAAGTCGCGCGCGATCCGCTCGAGATCGAGGCGCCGCAGGACGTCCGCGCTCGCAGCGACGTAGCCATTTTGCGGATCGAAAACGCGCCAGTACCCCGAGGCCAATTTGGTGAGAAAGGTGAGCAGGAAATTCCCCACCAAGCGCAACCGCGGCATTTCGCGCAGGGCATCCGGGCGGAGAAACCGGTTCCCCTTCGCGTACCCGTACCCTTCGCAAAGCGGCGCCAGCAGAGACGGCAAGAGGACGGGATCCATCTGGCCGTCGCCATCGATCTTGGCGATCAGCTCGGCTCCCCGCTCCAGCGCCGCTCGCATCCCCGCAATCGTGGCTCCGCCAACTCCCGTCGGCCGCGCGTGCCGGAGGACGGAGACCCGAGCGTCGCCAACCGACTGCGCGGCGGCCGCCGTGCCGTCCTGGCTTCCGTCGTCCACGACGATCACCAAGTCCACGCACTCCGGCATCCGCCGCAGGACACCGCCAATGTGGTCCGCTTCGTCCAGCGCTGGCACGACCACGGCGACGCGCTTACCGCGAAACATCCTCCGCCCTCACTCTTGCCACGAGGGCCGTTCCAGGTCGGCGACCAGCGCTGGCGTCACGTGCTCGAACGATGCCGTGTCGGTGTAGTTCTTCACCATGAACCAGGCATTCGGCGATCCACCGCTCGGCACCACGCGGATTTCCACCGCCTTCCCGGCCTGGGTCGCTTCGGCAGGCACGACCAGGACAAAGACGCCCGAGTTCCCGGCGATCACCTGCCGCGGCTCGAAGTACAGGCGGTACGGCCCTCGCACCCATCGCCGCGCGGGCAACTCGAGTCCCAGGTCGAACGTCAGCACGTACTCGCCGCCGACCCACAGCTCGGCCGTCCCGGACTCCTCCCCCATCGACGCGGTAAACGCGAACGCAGCGGCGCCGCGCCGCGGGCACGGCGCCGTCTCCCAGACCACCTCCGGCTCGCTATCGCGCACATACGCCCACCACGAACGCGTGCGCCCGCGGTAATCCGCATACTCGTCCTCGTGGCGAAAGCGCAGGATTCTCGCGAATCCCCCCACCACCTGTTCCACAACGGCGCGGCTGCCGGCAGGCACCGCAGCCCCTGGCGGCGGACCCGCGGGAATCTCGGCGCGGAAGGTCAGGTCGGGCATGTCCCTGCCATTCTCGTCGGTCAGCCGCACGACCAGGAACCACGAACCGACACTTTCGCAGCTTTTCACGACCAGCGCGTTGGGGCCGGCAACCAGCGATACGGGCCGCCGGCGCACGACCTCGTCGAACCGCTGCGGAACGGGAGTGAGCAGCTCTCCGTTCAGCCAAACCGTGGCGAGGTCCCCCGAGCCGCTCATCTCCAGAACCGCCGGCCGCGCCGACGGCACCTCCGCTGTGGTGAAGGCGTACGCGCATACCTCCTCCGGGTTGCCCGGGTGGATGCGGTCCTGGGCCGCGTAGAAAGCGTTGAAATCCACGCGGATGAACTGGGGGGACATACGCTGCCAATAAATCGGGCCGAATTTGCCCTCGTACTGGCGCTTGCGAATATCGCGCACGTCGATGAAATCGCGGTGCACCCCTCTGCCCCCGCTGTTGTCGAAGAGCCCGAGAGTGAGCCACTCCGTGGCGAACTGCTTGCGCTTTTTCACCTCAGCAATGACAAACTCCACCTGCCCGCCGGGCGCAACCACGCGCCGGTGAACGACATAGTCAGAGAAATAGGCGAGATCGCTCTCGCGGAGTGCGTAGAGAATTCGCTGGTCCATTGAGTAGCGCCGGTACTCTGCTGGGTCGAGGATCAGATAGCCGGGGTCGTGGGTCCGCGCGTATTCGACCGGGCTGCGCCGGCCATAAAAGAGGGCGAAAATGTAGGGCTGGTTCACCTCCACCGCAGTCATCATGAGCAGGTCGTAGTTCGGCCGCTGGCTCTCCATGTACTCGACGACCTCGCGATAGCCGTACTGGAAGCCTCCGTACGTCGGGGCCGAGTACTTCACGTACTCGTGGAAGTACAGGTCGTAGTAGCGCGCGACCTGCGGCGCCGCGACATACACCAGCGCGGCAACTCCGGCAGCCTGAAACGCCAGTGCCAGTGGCCGCCAGTGCCCGATCCAGCACAGCGCGCGCAGGGCGCTAGCGACCCCGACGGCCGTGATCAGGCAGAAGGCGGGCGCGCCGATGAAGCCGCGCGAAGCGCTCGGCGCCTCGGTCATCAGGCTCGCCCCCACCGGATAGAGCACGAGCCACCACAGCACGAGCTTGGTCGCTCGCGACGGGTGCGCTGCGAGCACGAGCAGGCCGAGAGCCAAAAAGGGCGCAAAAAAAGGATAGAGTTCGCCGTGGCCCCGCACGGCATGGCGCGCAATCAGATCGCCCTGGCGGAAGAGGAACGAAAGCGAAAAATACGCGCGGTAGTTCGCGGCGAAGACGCGCGCCGCCTCGTCCAGGGCCATCCCCGGTCGCAGGACCGTGGTGTTGTACACGTAATACATTCCCTGGCGATGGGTCAGGTCGAAGACGACCACCGGTGCCACCGCGAGCAGCAGCACGGGCACCGCGATGGCCCACTCGCGCCACCGGCGCCACACGGTAGGGAGGAACAGGGCACCGAAGCCGAGCAGAAACAGGGGAATGAAGACCTTCGCCAGCGCATAGGCATAGAGGCAGGAGCCGAGGAGAAAAAATGCGAGCGGAAGAGTTCGCCGCCCCTGGGCGAACGCCACGAGGTAGTAGAAGCCGAGGACGAAGAGGAACGGGAAGGAAATCAGCTCGAAGGCAATCCGGCTGAAGTGCAGATGCCAGGGGCAAATCGCCACCAGCAAGGCGGCCCAGAGGCCGACCCACGGTCCGAGCAGTGCCCGCCCGAGCAGGTAGGTCGCTCCGACAGTCCCCAGGCCGAACAGCGCCGACGTGAGCCGCAGGCTGAACTCGTCCAGCCCCAGCAAACCGATCGGCAACATGGCTGCGTAAATGTAGACGGGGTTCTTGTAACCCGCGAAGGACCACACGAACAGCGGGAAGCGCACGCCGTTTTCATCGATCCCGTAGTGCAGGATGGCCCAGGCGTTGTAGCCGAGCGCGGCTTCGTCGCAGTAAAGCCCGGCGGGCAGATCGCGAAGGTTGTCGATGCGAGCCAGCCCGGCCAGCGCCAGGATGGCGAGCAAAAGGGCGCGCCGCCCCCGCTCTGCCCGCACGGCCCGCCCACCGCCACCCGCGGCGGCCGCTTCGCGCGGCGCCTCAAGCCACCGCAGGTGGAGCCACGATCTTCTTCCAGACCAGCAACCCATACCCCAGGATCGTACGCACCGGCTGCATCTTGCTCGGGCCTTCCTTGAGGTCGTATCGGAGCGTGAACGGCACCTCCGCGCACCGAGCCCCGAACAGGCTCAGCTTCCACAGCAGCTCCGCCGTGCAGATGAACCCCCAGTCGCGCAGCTCGAGCAAGCGGTTTTCCAGCTTGCGCACGGCGCGTTGCAGCAGGGACGCGCGAATGCAGCGAAAGCCGCAGGCATAGTCCCGGACGCCGGGGATGCGCAGGAAAACTCGCAGCAGCAGGTTCGCGCCGAAACTAAAGAGCCGCCGGTGCGGGGGCACGCCCGTCACTCGGGCGCCGGGCTGGAAGCGAGAGGCGATCACAACGTCCGCCCCCGCATCGATCTTCTCGAGCATGGCACCTACGCACTCCGGATCGTGGGTGCCGTCGGCGTCCATCGTCACGATCACATCGTCCGGCTCGCTGTGGTCGGCGATCCATTCCAATCCATCGCGCAGCGTCTCGCCGAGACCTCGGTTGAAGCGGTGCGGTAGGACGGTGACCGGCTGCAGTGCCCTGTGCTCGGACAGAATGGCCGCACTGGCGTCTCGACTGCCGTCGTCGAC
The DNA here is from genome assembly GCA_037440145.1 of Myxococcales bacterium. Classification (GTDB taxonomy): domain Bacteria; phylum Desulfobacterota; class Binatia; order HRBIN30; family BPIQ01; genus JBBIUR01. Next base: position 10,295 of record JBBIUR010000134.1, read on the forward strand.
GGCAACGACGCGGTAGGGCAAAGCCGCGCGCTGCATCGCGCCCTCGATTCGGTCCAGCAGCGGTCCAAGCCGCGCCGCTTCGTTATAGACGGGCAAGAGGAAGATTACGGTCCTGCCCATCGCGACACGCGACCGCACCCCGGCGCCGGCCA
>JBBIUR010000135.1:0-8238 GCA_037440145.1 Myxococcales bacterium
CGAGACGCGCGCGCCTGCAATAGTCACCGTGAGCAGCGAGCTGGGACAGCCGCGGTATCCCACTGCGGCCAGGAAAATGGCCGTGCGGCGGCTGCAGCCGAAGGAGGTGTCGCTCGCCGATCTCTCCGTGGCGCGCGAGAGCCTCGCTCCTCGGGTGCGGCTGGTGCGCCAATTTGTGCCCGAGGTGCAAGGGCAGTGCGAGTTTCTCTCTGGATCGAGCGCCGATGAGATTGCGGCGCAGTTGCTCTCCCGCCTGTGCGCCGACGGGACGCTGCCGGCAGGACGGATCCCTCCGGGGCGGGGGTCGTGAGCGATGGCGGCAAATGCGGTGGCGGTCTGCAGTTGGGGCGCGGGGGGCGCGGGCGGTTTGCCGGCAGCCGCGGAGGAGGTTCTGACCTTTGCCGCGGAGCTCGCTTCCGGGCTGGGCGCGGAGCGGCGGTGGCTGTTCATCGGGCAGGACCCGCAGCGAGCGGCGGAGGTGGCCGGGCGATTCGGGGTGGCGGGCATCGACTGGGTTGCGGAGCCGGAGCTCGATGAGTTCCGCCCCGACGTGTACGTGGAGGCACTGCGGCAGTACTGGGAGCTCCGGCGGCCGCGCGCGATGGTGGTCTCGCAGACGTTCGATGCGCGGCTTGTCGTTCCGCGGCTGGCAGGGCGTGTCGGATGTGGCGTGGTGATGAACTGCCTCGAGGCCAGAGCGCAAGCGGGCGGCGGCTTGGAGGTGGTCGCGTCCGCGTACGGCGGGGATACGCGAGCAGTCTACGAGTGCCACGGCCCGGTGCTGCTGGCTATTGCGCCCAACGCCCCGCGCCGCAGCGCGGCTGGCGCGCTATCGCGCCCCGCGGTCGAGCGGGTGAAGCTGCGACTTGGCGGTGTTCCGGAGCGAGCCGCCGTGATCGGGCGCTCGAGCATGCCCGTGCCGCGGCTCGAAGATGCCGAGGTGATCGTGGCAGGAGGCCGGGGTCTCGGCAGTCCCGAGAACTACAAGCTCGTCGAGGAGCTCGCAGCGGCACTTGGCGGGATGGCCGGCGCCTCCCGCCCGATCGTCGACGAGGGCTGGGCTCCGCCCTGGCGGCAGGTGGGGTTGACCGGCAAGATCACGAAACCTGCGCTGTACATCGCCGCCGGGATCTCGGGCGCGAGCCAGCACATGGTCGGATGCGCCGCGGCGAAGACGATCGTGGCCATCAACCGGGATCCCGACGCCGCCGTCTTTCGCTATGCGCGCTACGGGATCGTCGGTGATTGCCTCGAGGTATTGCCCGCGCTGCTGCGCGCGGTGCGGAATCGGAGCGGCGCAGGAGAGAGAGGAGAAGGCAGTGGCTGAAAGCAGGGTGGCCAACTCGGGGGCGGCGCCCCGCCGCATTCCGGTCATGGAAGGCCTTTTCGTGGAGACGGGCGCGGGCCCCCGACTCGTCGGGTCGCGGTGCGGGGGATGCGGTACTCCCTACTTCCCCCGCGCGGCCGCGTGCCACAACCCGGATTGCGGAGGAGGGAAAATGCAGGAGGCCCTGTTCGGGCCGCGCGGCACGCTGTGGAGCTTTGCCGTGCAGCACTACCCCCCGCCGCCGCCGGTGAAGTACGACGAGCCGTTCGAGCCGTATGCCATCGGGCTGGTCGACCTCCCCGAGGGGATCCGGCTGCTGGCGCGGCTGAGCGGGGCGAGGATCGACGAACTGCGAGCAGGCATGCCCGTGGAGCTGGTTCTCGAGCGCCTGTGCAGCGACGCGCAGTCGGGCGGCGAGTTCATCACGTGGAAGTTTCGCCCGGCAGCGGAAAAGGAAAATCGGGAATGAGAAAGGTCGCCGTTCTCGGGGTCGGGATGCACCCCTGGGGCAAATTCGAGGAGAAGTCGGTGACCCAGATGTGCCGCGAGGCGATCGCGGCAGCCCTGGCGGACGCAGGGCTTCGCTGGAGAGACATCGAGGCAGTGGCGGCGGGAAGCTCGCGCTTTTCGGGCGGCAAGGGTTGGGGGCTAAACGGCAACGACGTCGTCGAAGACCTGGGCGCAACGGGGATCCCCGTCTACAACCTTTCCGCGGGCTGCGCTGCGGGTGGCAATGCCTTCCACATCGGTTACTCCCTGGTGGCTGGCGGGCACCACGATGTCGTCCTGGTCGTCGGCGGCGAGAAAATGCCCAAGGGGTTCATCCAGACCTCCGGCGTGCAGGAGGAAACCGATCCGGAATACTTGCGGCAGATTTGCGTCGGGATGCCGGGGCCGGCTTTTTGGGCGCTGCTCTGCCGCAGGCGCATGGAGGAGTACGGAACCACGGAGGAGCAACTGGCGCAGGTCGCGGTCAAGGCGCACCAAAACGGGGCGCACAACCCCCGCGCCCGGTTTCGGCAAGAGCTCACGCTCGCCGATGTGCTGCAATCGCGCGTGGTGAGCTACCCGCCGCGCCTTTACGAGATTTGCCCCGTAAGCGACGGCGCAGCCGCGGCCGTGCTTTGCTCGGCGCAGGTGGCGTGCAAGCACACGAACAAGCCGGTGTGGGTCGGAGGCAGTGCCGTCGCAACGGCGCGGTTCGACGACGGGATTCCGCGGGGGCTGGCAACGGTGGTGCCCGCGGGTCCGACGCTTCACAGCGAGGCAAGGCTTGCCGTGCAGCGCGCCATGGAGAGCGCCGGCGTGGGCCCGCGCGACGTGGATCTGATCGAGCTGCAGGACAACACCGTGTACTACGAGCTGGCCTTTCCCGAAGAATGGGGCTTTTGCGAAGCCGGCGAAGCGGAGCGGCTCGTGGAGCGCGGCGAAACCTCGCCTGCGGGCAAGTTGCCGATCAACCCGAGCGGGGGATTTCTCTGCTTCGGCGAGGCGACCACGGCGATGGGGGTGTTTCAGGTCTGCGAGCTCGTTTGGCAGCTCCGCGGCCAGGCAGGCGCGCGGCAGGTGCCGGGGGCGAAAGTGGGCCTGGGCCAGACTCTCGGTCTCGGAGGCAACGCGACGGCGGTCGTGCTAAGGCGATAGGCGCGCAGGGTCAGGGCGCCCGCCGTGGGGGCTTCGCAGACTCGCGCGCGGACTGCGCCTGGCTGGCGCCGCGAACGAGCCGGGCGAAAAGGGGGGTGTTGCGCAGAGACGGGCCGCCAGGAACCGGTCGCGATCGGGGGAGCCGTCCAGGCCGGCGGGCGGGTTCGCGAGGAGGGAAAGAGCGATGGCAGCCGAAGATTGGGTGCTTTTCGAAATTCAGGACGGAGTCGGCGTCGTGACGCTGAACCGCCCCGAGCGGTTGAACGCGGTGACGTGGGAGATGGCCGCGCGCTTGGTCGATCTGTTCCGCGACTTGCGCGAGCGCGACGAAGTGCGCACTATCGTGCTCACCGGTGCCGGCCGAGCGTTCTGCGCGGGGGGCGACGCCGAGTGGCTGAGCGGCAGCGGCGACCGGCCGCTGCCTGGGCTCTCCGAACCGGAGCGGGTCTTGCCCCGCTATCAGCGGAAGTCGCCCGCGGGGCCTTTCGCGGAGTTCACGCGCATGATCGTATCCGTGGAAAAACCGGTGATCGCGGCCATCTCCGGCCCGGCAATGGGTGCGGGGCTGGCGTTTGCGCTGGCCTGCGACCGGCGCATCGGCGATGCGAGGGCGCGGTTGTGCGCCGCAATGGTCCGCTTGGGCTTCAGCCCCGATTGCGGGATCACCTACTTTTTGCCGCGCGTGACGAGCCTTTCCACCGCGCTGATGATGGTGGAGACCGGGAGGATCGTGGAAGCCGAGGAGGCGCATCGGGTCGGGCTGCTCGACGAGCTCGTCCCGGAGGGACAGGCGCTGCCGCGGGCCCTCGAGTACGCGCGGGAGCTCGCCCAGGGGCCGAGCGTGGCGATCGACTTGGCCCGCCGCTGCATTTACAAGGCCCTCGACGCCACTTTGGACGAGATGCTCGACTACGAGGCCGTGGCCGGAACGATGTCCGCCGCGACGCGCGATGCACGCGAGGGCACGCGCGCTTTTCTCGAAAAGCGCAAGCCCGCCTCCCGCGGCTACTGATCCCTGCCGGGCTGACCTCCCTCCGCATCCTGCCGGGTGCCACGGCTCGTCCCACGCGGCTGGCTCCGAACCCGAAGAGGGCCACGAGGGCCGGGCTATTTCGCCGCGGCGCCGACTCCGTGCAGGGCCGTGACGGCGGCGCGCAGTTGTCTGCGATCGTTGCGCAGCCATGGGGGCAGGTCGAGCAGGACGCTATTGAAGAGGTCGCCGCAGCGGCGGGCGATCTGCACCGCCAGCTCTTCCGGGGGGCCGACGACGGCGAATTCTGCGAGCATCTCGTCCGTGATCACATCTGCCATCTCGGTCCACTTGCCCTGCAGAAAGAGCTGGTGCAGTTCCCGCCCCGCCTCTGCCCAGCCGTGAAATTCTAGTACCGAGTGGTAAGTCCGCGTCGATGCGTAGAAGGCGATGCGCTGCTTTGCCTCGCGCTTGGCGGCGGCCAGTTCCCGCTCGTCGCGCCCGAGGGCGAGGAAAGGCGCGCCCACGACCTCGATGTCGTCGCGGTGCCGGCCTGCCTTTTTCGCACCCTCTTCGAGGGCCGGCAGCACGACGGCGCGTACGTAGCCAAACGTCGCAATCGGATGCAGCCGCACTCCTTCGCACAGCTCTCCGGCCAGCCGGCACATGTAAGGGTTGACTGCGGCAATCGAGATCGGCGGGCGCGGATGAGAGGTGGGGCCCGGATGGAAAAACGGGGACATCAACGTGAACTGGTACCAGCGGCCCTGAAAGTAGCGCGGTTGCCGGCCGTTCTCGAAGGTCGCGAAGATCGCGTGGAGGCACAAAAGGTATTCTCGGAGGCCCGGGCCCGGCGGGGCTACCCACGGCGTGCCGTAGCGGCGCTCGTTGTGCCCTTTCACCTGGGTGCCGAGGCCCAACTGGAAGCGGCCGCCGGGTAGGCGCTGGAGATCCCAAGCCATCTGCGCCACTACGAGCGGGCTGCGTGGAAAGGCTATGGCCACGTTGGTGGCGAGCTGGATGCGCTGCGTGTGCTCCGCCGCAACGACCAGCGGCAGGAACGGATCGCAGCCCGCTTCCGGGGCCGTGGCGACGTCGAATCCGAGGTCTTCCACTTCCCGCGCCGCCGCCGCAATTTCCGCTAGCGTGGGCGCGCGCTGGCCCAGGCCAGCGTACGCTTCGACCCCCAGGCTGAGCAGCCCTGTTTCCACGCGCATTTTCTTTTCCCTCCGCACAGAGGCGTGCCAGGCAGTGGCGCTGCGAGCCGGGCACGCCTTACCGCGATGCCCCTTCGCGCGCCGGACTGGAAAGGCAGGGTTCGCTTGCCGTGGGCGCTGCGCGCACGTTGGGCGCGTCGGGGCGGAACCGTTTGCGCAAGAGGTGCTCCAGTGGCTTTTCGGAAACCGTCTTGGGAATTTCGTCGACGATTTGAACGTAGCTCGGAACGAAGTTGGCGGGCAGAGCGGCGCGGCAAGCAGCAAGGATGCGCTCGCAGTTCCCTTGGGCTTCGGGCGCCAGGACGACCGCTGCAACCAGGTCCTTCTCGCCCGGTGCTCCGGAGGCCGCCGGGATGCCGTAGACGAACACATCGGTTACTTCGGGCACCTCCGCAATCACTTTTTCCACGAGCCCGGGATCGAGGAACTCGCCGTTGCGCCGGATACCGCCGCCCTTTCGGTAGTCGAAATACAACCACCCCTCGGCATCCCGATGCCCCATGTCGCCGCTGCAGTTCCATCCGCCGCGGATTTTTTTCGCCGATGCCTCCGGATCGCCGAAGTACTCGATGCTCGCCTCGCCGCCGGCCGGCCGGCAGCAAATCTCCCCCACGACTCCCGGGGGGCACTCGTTCCCCTCCTCGTCGAGGATTTTCATTTCGATCCCAGGAATGGGCTTGCCGAACGATCCGACGGGCCCTTCGCGCACCGGCTTGCACGCCATGCCGCCCCCGTCCATGGCGCCGTAGAATTCCAAAATTTGCACCCCGAACCGCGCTTCGAACGCTTGCCAGATCGCTGCGGGCATTCCGCCGCTGACCACGAGTCGCACCGCGTGGTCCCGGTCATCCGGGCGGTCGGGTTCGCTGTAGATTGCGGTTGCCATTCCGCCCACCAGGGAGAACACCGTGCAACCGTAACGGCGGCAGACGTCCCAGAGCTTCGACTTCGTAAAGCGGCGGCTAAAGACAGCGTGGAGGCTCATCGTGAGCGCTGGTGCGAGAGTCACGGCCTGCGCGTTTCCGTGCGTGAGAGAAAGGCCCGTGTAGAGCCGGTCGTCAGGGCGATACCCGAACAGCGTTCCCAGCATCCCCGCGGCGCAAAAGCGGAGATTCGACCCCACGATGCCCTTGGGCCGTCCCGTCGTGCCCGAGGTGAACATGATCTGCAGGGGCTGCTCCGGCGTCTCGGTCCGCACGGGTACCCGGACCGCCGGCGCAGCGAGCAGCTCTCGCAGGTTCTCCACTCCCGCGGGCCACTCGGCAGCCGCCGCGGAAGCGTCGGGCGGCAGCGCGAAGATCCAGCGCAGCGCCGGCAGCTCGCGCCGCACCGCCGCGACCTCAGGCGCGCAGTCGTTGCTGCAGAGCACACCCGCGCAGCCCGCCTTGCCCAGCATATAGGCCAGCGCATCTCCCCTCCTGCGCGGGTCGATGGGCACGAAGACCGCGCCCGCGATCGAGGCCGCGATCATCGCCTCCACGAACTCGGGCTGGTTGCGCATCATGATGGCAAACCGATCCCCAGCGCTGAGCCCTTTCCGGAGAAGCCCTGCGGCGATGCGGTGGGCGTTCGCGTGTAGGTCGGCGAACGTGCGCACTTCGTCGGGCGTGGCACCGCCGTCGAGGCTCCAGTGCTCGAAGGTCAACACGTCCAGATCCGGGTGCTGCTCGGCGCGCAGCTCGATGAGGTCTGCCAGTATGGCTTCGCTGCGTTCGCGCATGGCGTTCTCCTCCTGCCGCCCGGAAAGCGGTCAGCTCTGCAGGAGCTTCGCGCCCCCGACGAGGCTCAAAACTTCGTTGCATCCGTCCTCGATCATGGAAGCCCGAGCGTCGCGCAGCAGCTTTTCCACGGGGTATTCGCGGCTGAGCCCGTTGCCCCCGAAGATCTGCACGGCTTCGCTGGCCACTTCGAACGCCGTGGTGGTGCAAAATACCTTGGCGGCGATGGAGTAGTGGACTTGAGGGCCACCGCTCGCATTAAGCACCGCCACCCGGCGCGCCAGGGCGCGGGCAGCCTCGACTCTCGCGAACATCGAGAACAGCCGCGCCCGCACGCTCTGGTGCTCGAAGATCGGCACTCCGCCCTGGACGCGCTCCTTCGCGTAGGAGATTGCGTGCTCCAGGGCCGCGCGGGCGACGCCGACGAAGAGCTGCGCCATGGCCGCGTTGGCGTAAGCGAGCATGGTCTCGAGGGGGGGGAGCGAATAGAATTCCGGTCCCACCGCCATGTACGAAGCGGGAATGCGCACGTCATCGAAGAAGATCGGTCCCTGGTTCAGCGATCGCTGCCCGAGCTTGTCCAGCGGCCGCGGCCGGCTGATGCCCGGCAGATCCAGCGGCACGACGAACGCCGCCCCGCCTTGGAAACCCTGGCTGGGATCGAGGGTGCAGAACAGCACGGCGACATCGGCGATGGAGCCGTTGGAGACCCATGCGGCTTTTTGCCCCCGGATGACAAACGTATCGCCTTCGCGGCGCGCCACGCAGTTGGGGCGCGCGGAGGAATCGCGAAAGTGCGGTTCCGTGAACGCTACCGTGTCGCTCCCGTGGTCGGGCTCGGTGAGCGCCCAGCAGCCGATGGTCAGCCGATCGGGGGAGGCAAACCGGCGCGCAAGCTCCGCGTCTCCGGTTTGCTCGATCCAGGGCTGGTGAAACTGCGAGAGGCCGAGGCTTATGGCAAGCCCCACGTCGCCCCAAGCCAGCTCTTCGTTGACGATCGCCATCAGCCTCGCCTGTGTCACCGGGTCCCCTCTGCGATCCTGCGCGACCCGGCCGAGCCCGAGTTCGTGGTACTTCCGGAATACCGCCCACAGGACCGAGTCCGGCGCGATCACGGCGGCGGGGTCTGCCAGCCGGTCGAGCTCCGCACCGGCCGGGCGCAGCACTTCGGCGGCGAAGCGGTGGCACGTAGCCCGGATCGCCTGCTCTTCGTCGGTAAGGCCGATTTCAATGTCTGGCATTTCGACGGGACGCATAGCGTCTGCTCCCCGAACCCCCGGAGTTGTCGGCCCCGGGGCGCTGAAGTTGCGTGGCGCGCAGCGCGCGGTCCCTGGTAGGATGGGCGCCATTTTGGCGACCGGG
>JBBIUR010000135.1:8248-10363 GCA_037440145.1 Myxococcales bacterium
AAGGGCAATGGGAAGACCCCCAGCGCTGGATATCGAGGCGATCGTGCGCGAGCTGGCGGACCGCGAGGCCATCCGGGATCTCGCCCGAAGGTACGCGCACTGCGTGTGGCAGGGGGATGTCGAAGGTGCAGTGGCCCTGTTCGCCGAGGACGGGATAATGGATGCTGGCGATCGCCCGCCCATTTGCGGCCGCGAGTCCTTGCGCCAAACCTACGCGCAGATGCTCGCGGGCGCCCAGTTCCAACCGTTTGTGCACAATCATCTCATTCGGCTGCACGGCGACACGGCGACGGGGATCTGTTACCTCGACTTGCGCGCTTCCGTCGAGGGGAAAAGCATGGTCGGATCGGGCTACTACCGCGACGAGTACGTGCGCGAGGGCGGCGAGTGGAAGTTTCGCTCGCGGCGCTTGGTCATGAGCTACTTCGTACCCCTGCAGCAGGGCTGGGCGGAAAGCCCGGCACCGCGCAGCGCCTAGTTTTCGCGGGCCGGCTCATGCGGAAGAGGTCGCCGGGATCGCGACCATCTCGCCCGACTTGAGCACGCGAAACCTCCGGCCTTTCCACCATACGCTGCTGCCGAAGAAGCCGAGGGCCCAGATAGCGACCAGAAGGGCGTCGGTGAGCACGGCAAGGGGAAGGTCGGAAGCCCGAAAGGCGCTGCCCAGGTAGCGCCGCGCGACGATGACTGCGGAGGCGAGCCGGAGAGCGAGCACACCGAGCGCTGCGGTGGAAGCCCACGCGTTGCGCGTGGTGAGGCCGAGAACAGCCCAGAGGAAGCTGTAGGTCAGGATGGTGCCGAAGTAGCCTCCGCGCCGCTGAGTCCGGTTCGTCCGCGCGCGGCGGAGCTGATGGTGGAAGAGGCTCTGCCAGGAATCCAATGCCACGATCGTTTCCACCACGCACCGGCTCAGCTCCAGGGCCCAGCCCCGCGCCGCGATGCGGTTTCCGAGCCAGTAGTCGTCGGCGAGCATGTTCGCGACGGCTTGGAAGCCCCCCACGGCCTCCAGCGTCTCGCGGCGCAACGCCAGCGTGGCGCCGAACGCGTAGGTGGGCTTTTCCACCTTGCGCGCCACGAGAATCTGCGGCGTGAGCATGGTGTTGATTGTCAGGCACCAGAGGGCCGTGGGGAGGTTGCGGGCCGCGGGCACCGCCCGGTACAGGCAGGTTACCAGGCCGATCTTTGGATTTTGCAAGGGCGCGACAACGCGCCGCAGGTAATCGCGCGGAACGCGGATATCGCTGTCCGAGAGCACGAGCACGTCGTGCCGCGCCGCCGGCAGCATGTTGATCAGGTTCGAAACTTTGTGGTTGCTCCCGTGGAGCCGGCCGTCGACGACCAGTGCGATGTCGAGCTCGGGGTGTTGCTCCTGCAGGCGCCGCACTGCCGCGGCCGCGGGATCGCTTGCGTCGGCGGCTCCGAAGACGAGCTGGAAGCGCGGGTAGTCCTGATCGCAGAAAGTGCGGAGGTTTTCGAGAAGCTCCGGGTCCAGACCTTTGAGCGGTTTCAGAACCGAAACCGGCGGTGTCCACCCTGCCACTGGTTCGCCGCCGCCGCGGCGCCGCGAAAAAAAGTCCCACGCGCCGTACAGGCACATGGCGGAGAACCAAGCGGACATGGCCAGGCCAAACCAAACGGTCAGCTCCAGGACCGAGATATGGCTTGCAAGCGCTCCCATGGTCACCCCCCGGGCCAGACAGCGCCGCGAGTGTACACCAGGCGCGATCAAAAGCCACCCCCCCGGGCGCTCACGCGCTGCGGCGCGGGACCGCTTGGCGGCGAATATTGACAGCGGTGGGGCAGCTCTTTTAGGTGCGTGCCCCGGCGCGGCAAGCGAAGGAGGCTCGGCATGCTTTCCAGAATGGACGATTACCCGATTCACCAGATTGCGGAAGTGATCCGGCACGTGGCGACGAGCGATCGGAATTTCTACGACCGCTACTCCTTCAACCTCCATGCGCGCAGCGAAGAGCTGTTCGTCATCATGGGGATGGGCCAGTATCCGAACCTGGCGGTGCAGGACGCCTTTGCAGTGGCTCGCCGCGGCACGAAGCACAAGGTGGTGCGCGCCTCGCGCATCCTGGGCGATCGCGGCGATCTCACGGTGGGCCCGTT
>JBBIUR010000136.1:0-10320 GCA_037440145.1 Myxococcales bacterium
CGGCCGATCTCGGCGCGCATCCGCGCGTGGTGCGCGGCGCCGTGCTGGCGTGGGCCTGGGGCGGCGCGGCCGGCTTCGAGGGCGAGGACGCGTACACTGTGCGGGTTCTCTACCAGCCCGTCGACGAAGCAGAGCGCTACGGGCTGTTTTCCTGCGACCCCGCGAGTTCGCCGTGCACCGAGCTGGTGCACTTCGGCGACCTGGCCCTCCGGCCGCGCGCGTACGCGGGGGGGCTGTTAGGAGAATTTCGCACCGCGATCGACGAAGCGGATTGCCTGCTGGTCGTGGTGGCGGAACGGGGAGGGGAGTTGCTGACTTCGGAGATCATCGCAGCGACGCCGGCATCGCGGCCCACCGGGTACGCGGCGGGGGGGATCCGGTTCGACCGCCGGCAGCAGGAATTCGCGTGGCCGCGTGTTCCCGACGCAGATCTGTACGTATTGACCGTGCGCGATGAGAGGGAGGAAGATGCGCCGGTCGGAATCGCCACGCAGCGGAAGTCGTGGGTCTACCCGGAACTGCAGGGCATCGCCCGCTATTTCCACGATCCCGCAGCGGTGCCCAAGCTCCGCCCTGGACAGCGCTACCGCGCCGTGCTCTTCGCACTCGACCGCCGGCGCTGGGCGACGCTGATTACCGACCTGGACTTCGCACCGTAGCGGAGCCAGCGCGCGAGCTTGACGCAGGGGGGCTGGCATGATCAGAACGAGCCCGCAGCGAACCGGGAAGGACGAGGCGGATGCCCATCGACCTCAGCGCAGTCGGCAAAAAGCTCGAGCCCACGAGCTACTCCTACGACGAGAAGGACGTCATCCTGTACGCGCTCGGCGTGGGCGCGGAAGAGCTGGAGTTCGTCTACGAGCGCGATTTGAAAGTGTTGCCGACCTTCGCGGTCATCCCCGCGTTTCCGGCGATGTTCGCGATGGGGCGCGTGATGGCCGTGAACCCAGCGATGGTGCTCCACGGCGAGCAGCGCCTGGAACTCTTCGGCCCCATCCCTACGCGCGGCACGCTCGTCACCACGCCCACCGTGGTGGGCGTATACGACAAGATCAAAGGCGCACTCATTGTCACACAGGCGGAAACCGTCGACGAGCGGGGGCACCTGCTTTTCCGCAACACTTTCGGCACCTTTGCGCGCGGAGAAGGTGGGTTCGGGGGGAGCCGCGGACCCGCAGGTGCGCGCCACCTCCCGCCCGCTCGGCCTCCCGACGCAGTGCTCGACATGAAGACGTCTCCACAGCAGGCATTGCTCTATCGCCTCTCGGGGGACCGGAACCCGCTACACGCTGATCCCGAGTTCGCGCGCTTGGCGGGCTACGAGCGGCCCATCCTGCACGGCCTCTGCACGTTCGGCATCGTCGGACGCGCGGTGCTCAAGGCCCACTGCGGCAACGAGCCCGCGCTCCTGCGCACCCTGGAGGCGCGATTCACCGGCGTCGTCTACCCCGGGGAGACGATCGTGACGGAGATGTGGCGCACGAGCCCCACCGAGGTGGTCCTGCAAGCGCGCACCCGGGAGCGCGGCGACCTCGTGGTCTCGCGTGCTCGGGCGATCGTCGAGGCGGAACCGTAAGTCGCTGGGGATTGCACCGGCCCGGCGGTGCACCGCTGCCCGGCCGGGGGGACGTGCTGGGAGAGCGGTGGTGAAAAGGTGCCGCGGCGCGTGCGGTCGGGAAGGCGCGGCGAGCGAGTTTTCATGCGGTCTGGTTCTCGATCTTCCGCACGGCCTGCACCCGCACCTGCTTGCGAACGCCCGCGCTGTTCTCGATCGTCAGCACGTCGCCATCGATGGCGACGATCCGCCACCGCCCCGGTGCAGACATGACCACCACTTCGTCGCCAATTTCGTACATAGTGCGTCGTCCCTCCACTGCCGGGTGCGCTCGGGGCGAACATGAAGCACGGCCGGCGCGCGAAATCCAGAGATCCCCTTGGAGCATTCCCCTCGTCGGCGGTGTGCCCCCCGGGAGCGGACGGCAGGGGCGGCTGGCAATGTCCGGCGCGTTTCTCTACATGCGGGAATGGAGCGGCGATGGAAACCGACTCGCGATGGATGGAAAAGGCCCTGGAGCAAGCCCGGCGGGCCGCTGCGGCGGCAGAGGTGCCGGTCGGGGCGGTGGTCGTGGTCGGGGATGGAATCGTAGCGGCAGCCCACAATCAGACGATTGCGGCGTGCGATCCGACGGCGCATGCGGAGGTCGTGGCGCTGCGGCGGGCGGCGCGGCGGCTCGGCAATCACCGGCTCGTGGATGCCGTGCTCTACGTCACTGTCGAGCCCTGCATCATGTGCGCGGGAGCTGTGGTGCAGGCTCGGCTGCGCCGGGTGGTTTACGCGTGTCGCGATCCGAAGGCCGGCGCACTCGGTTCGGTGTACGACATCGCGGCAGACGCGCGGCTGAACCACCGCTTCGAGGTCACGGCCGGCGTCCGAGAGGAGGAGAGCCGCGAGCTGCTCCGCGCTTTCTTCGAGGCGCGGCGCAATCCGTGACGGTGCGCGATCTCAGCGCGTCGTCTTCGGGCGCAGTCAGTGGACGATTTTTGGCAGGTCGGTAGCTTCCTCGATCGGCCCAAAGGTTTCCTCGTAGCGCCGGATGTTTTCCTGCATGGCGCGCAAGATGCGCTTCATGTGCTCGGGTGAAGTGATCACGCGGGCGCGCAGGCTGGCGATGGACTGGCCCTGCGGAGACCGCTCGGGCTGGACGAACAGGAAATCGAGAATGAACTCCTCCTTCCGGTGGCGGATCACCAGCAAGTTGGAATACACGCCCTGGGCGCTCTGCGCGTCCATCTGAATGTTGATCTGTTGTTCCGGCCGGTGGGGTTTGCCTTGCTCTGCCATAAGACCTCCTCTCCCGTCAGCCCTCCGGAAGCCGCTCCCTGCGCTGGCCTGCCCGGAGGTGGCGGCGACCTCGCGCCTTTTTTCCGGCCTGCCGCCCTCGCGTGCAAGCTCCAGGTCAGGCGCGCGGGGCGGGCGTGGCGGGCCGGAAGCAACGAGGCGCAGCCCAGGGGCGAGGTCAGGCGGCCGCGGCCGAGGTCTCCGCGCTTGCATCGGGCGGGTTTCCGCTGCTAGCTGGGGCGCGGAGGGACACGGAGGTCGAGCCATGGACAAGGTCGCGGCGTATCAGTGCGTGTTGCTCTCGGAGCTCCCCGGCGTGGGTCCGAGAGGGCTCGCGCGCATTGTCGGAGCGATTCGGGATCGCGGCTGGAACCTCGCGGACTTTTTGCAGCAGCCGGCCGCCGTCTATCGCGAAGAGTACCGCTTGCCCGAACGCGCCGTGTGGTGCCTCACTCGCGGGCGGGTCGCGCATGAACAGCGGTGCGCGGAGCTGGCGGACCGCCTGATCGAGCACGGCGGGATGGCCCTGCTCAGCGGAATGCGCGGGTATCCGCGGGCGTGGGAGCAATACCTGAACTTGCCCCCGCCGCTCGTCTTTTCCCTCGGGGACACAGCGCTGCTCGAGCTCCCGGCCGTTGCCGTGCTGAACTCGCGGACGCCGTCCGCGACCGCGATCGCTGCCACGCGCGACATCGTGGCGCGAGCAGCGGCGGAGGGCTTCGCCGTGGCGTGCGGAGCGATGAAGCTCGGGCATCGCGTCGCCGCGGCGGCCGCGCGCGCCTTGCGGGCGCCGCGCGGGATCGTGCTAGACCCCGGCCGGTTTTACCCGCTGGGGGACGAAACCCCCCGCGACAACTTAGGCCTGACCGCTGGCCACCTGCGCCTCGACCGCACGCGCACGCTCGTGTTGTCCCCCTTTCGCCTTTACAACCACGCGGCCCCGGCCAACGGGGCGCGCCGCGACGCCCTGATTGCAGCCCTCGCGGACCTCGTCCTGTGCGTCGAAGCGCGCGCGGGCGGGCACATGGAGCGGCTCGGGCTCGACATGCTCGCCCGGGGCAAGGTTGTGGGGAACTGGTTGGGCCAGAACCGCGCGCTGGTTGCAGCGGGCGGCCGCGCGTTGGGCCCGGAAGATCTCCGCAGCGGCCTCCGCGTGCTGCTGCCGGAAGAGTTCGAGTGAGATGATAGCGCGACCCCGTGCAAGGAGAATGGTCATGGGTCCGCACTCCGGGGCCAGGAGTTGCGGGCCCGAAGGGGGCGGCTGTCTGCGGCGCTGTCGGCGCGCAGGGGCTTGCGCGTGCATGCGGTGCGCGCGACCTCGCGAGTCTTCCGCGTGTGCGCGGGGGGCTGGTGCGGAGCGCTGCTTCAACGCCGGCCGCTGGGACGCCGCCGCTGGGCCTCCTGAGAGCGCCGCTGCGCGTAGGCGCGCGCGATGCGCCGCATCGCTGCGTCGAGGTCCGGGTGTCCCGTCTGGGGGACGTCGGGCACGGCCACCATGCCCGGGCGGGGGGCAGCAGGAGCGCTCGCTTCACGCCGCACGGAGCCGGAGACAAAAAACAAATCCCGCAGCAGCGGCGCACCGAGGCGAGCGTTCAGCCGCTCGAGGATCGTCGCCTTGAGAAACTGTAGCTCCTGCATCCACGGCGCGCTCGACACCGTGACGAACAGCACGCCGTCCTGGATCCGCGCCGGCTGGGCGCGCGCAGCGATTGGCTCGCCCACCACATCGTCCCAGAACTCCCACACCCGATACGCCTCGATTCGCCGCTCGGGATCGATGCGGCGCAGGATGCGCTGCAGCGGATCCGCCACGCGGCTCATCCCCTGGTCGCGGCTGCTCCGGAGTGCGCCCACGCGCCGCAGCATACGGCGCCGGGCCCCAAAGCACCAGAGAGCCCAGCGCGGACGGGCCCGCAAAGCTCGAAAACCGCAGGCCCAGCGCGGATTGGCCGACGCCGCCGACCTTTGCTAGATTTTCGCCAGGCATTCGACCTTGACATACATGATATTGCGGTGCATAGAGGCGCGGCCACAATATAAAGGGGGGTTGGAAATGGAGCGAGCACAGCGCCGGCGCGAGGTGGAGACGGGAGCAGTTCCGGCACCGGGCGGCTCGGGGTTGCGAGTGCGGCGGTACTTTACGGACCCGGAGGTGGACCCGCTGGACCAGGTGCAGTGGGAGACGCGAACGGCGATCATCTACGGCGAGAAGGGGGAAGTCATTTTCGAGCAGCGCGACGTCGAGGTTCCGGCCTCGTGGTCGCAGCTCGCGACCAACGTCGTGGCTTCCAAATACTTCCGGGGCCCGCTGGGCAGCCCGGAGCGCGAGCGCAGCGTGCGGCAACTGATCGGCCGCGTCGTGCGCACGCTCCGCGGCTGGGGCGAAGCGCAGGGGTACTTCGCGACCGCCGCGGACGCAGAAGCCTTCGCGGCAGAGCTCACCCACCTGCTGGTGGAACAGAAGGCGTGCTTTAACAGCCCCGTGTGGTTCAACGTGGGCATCGAGCCCAAGCCGCAGTGCTCGGCGTGCTTCATCCTGTCGGTGGAAGACACGATGGAGTCGATCCTCAACTGGTACCGCAACGAGGGCATTATCTTCAAAGGCGGTTCCGGCTCGGGCGTGAACCTCTCCCGCCTGCGCTCCTCGCGGGAAAAGCTTGCGGGCGGCGGCACGGCTTCCGGGCCGGTCTCCTTCATGAAGGCAGCCGACGCGTCGGCAGGCGTGATCAAGTCGGGCGGAAAGACCCGCCGCGCGGCAAAGATGGTGATCCTGAACATCGACCACCCCGACATCGTTGAGTTCATCCGGTGCAAGGTCGAAGAGGAAAAAAAGGCGTGGGCGCTGATCGAGGCCGGTTACGACGGATCGCTCGATGGGCCCGCCTACGCGTCGGTTTTCTTCCAGAACGCGAACAACTCCGTGCGCGTGCCGGACGAGTTTATGCGCGCCGTCGAGGAGGACGGCCCGTGGCAGACGCGCTACGTGCTCACGGGCGAGGTGTGCGATGTCTACCGGGCCCGCGACCTGCTGCGCATGATCGCCGAGGCCACGCATGCCTGCGGGGATCCCGGAATGCAATTCGATACCACCATCAACGCGTGGCACACGTGCCCGAACAGCGGCCGCATCAACGGGTCGAACCCGTGCTCCGAGTACATGCACCTGGACAATTCGGCGTGCAACCTGGCGTCGCTGAACTTGATGCGCTTCGTCGACGACGGCGGCGACTTCGACTGCGACGCCTTCCGCCACGCGGTCGACATCGTGATCCTCGCGCAGGACATCATCGTCGACAATTCGAGCTATCCCACGCCGGAGATCACAGCCAACGCTCGGGCGTTCCGCGAGCTCGGGCTGGGCTACGCAAATCTGGGGGCGTTGCTCATGTCGCTCGGCTTGCCCTACGATTCGGAGGCGGGCCGCCAGTACGCGGCAGCGGTGACGGCACTTCTCTCCGGCGAAGCCTACGCGCAGTCGGCGCGCATTGCGGCAGCGATGGGGCCGTTTGCTGGGTTTGCGCCGAACCGCGATCCCATGCTGCGCGTCATGGCCAAGCACCAGCAGTGTGCCCGAAAGCTGGACGCCACCTACGTGCCGCTCGAGTTGCTGTCGCGGGCGCGGGAGGTGTGGGACGAGGCGTACGAACTCGGCCGCACGGCGGGTTTCCGGAACTCGCAGGTCACTGTCCTGGCGCCGACCGGGACGATCTCTTTCATGATGGACTGCGACACGACGGGCGTGGAGCCGGACATCGCCCTCGTGAAGTACAAGAAGCTGGTGGGTGGCGGCATGTTGAAGATCGTGAACAGCACGGTGCCGCGCGCCTTGCGAAGGCTGGGATACGAATCGCGAGAGATCCAGGAAATCGTCGAGTACATCGACCAGCACGAAACGATCGAAGGGGCCCCGCACCTCAAGCCCGAGCACCTGAGCGTGTTCGACTGCGCATTCAAGCCCGCCAAGGGCTCGCGGTGTATCTCGCCCATGGGGCACTTGCGCATGATGGGAGCCGTGCAGCCGTTTCTCTCCGGGGCCATCTCGAAGACGATCAACATGCCCAACGAGGCGACCGTGGAAGACATCATGGAGGCGTACCTGGAAGCGTGGCGCCTCGGCCTGAAGGCGGTGGCGATCTATCGCGATGGCTGCAAGCGGATTCAACCGCTCAACACCAGCAAGGGCCAGGTCCAGGCCGGAGCCGGTGCCGCCGCGGCCGAGCCGTTTCGTCCCGTGCGCCGGCGCTTGCCCACCGACTGCCGGTCGCTGCGCCACAAGTTCGAAGTCGCCGGGCACGAGGGGTACATCCACGTGGGCTTTTACGACGACGGCACGCCAGGCGAGATTTTCATCAAAATGGCGAAGGAAGGGAGCACCGTGTCGGGGCTGATGGATACGATTGGCATCCTCACTTCCATGGCGTTGCAGTACGGCGTGCCGCTCGAAGCGCTCGTGCAGAAGTTCAGCCACGTGCGATTCGAGCCGTCGGGATTCACGAAAAATCCCGAGATCCCCATCGCGAAGTCGCTGACGGATTACATCTTTCGGTTCCTCGGCACGCGCTTTCTCAGGCCCGAGCAGCGCGCCCAGCTCGGCCTGGAGACCCCGTCGCCGGCCGCCTCCAGGGCCGACGAGGCCGAGGCGTCTGCCGCTGCAGCGCTGGGGCCGGGTCGCCAGGCCGACTCGCCGAGCTGTCCGGAGTGCGGCGCGATCATGGTTCGCAACGGCAGTTGCTACAAGTGCCTGAACTGTGGCGCTACGAGCGGCTGTTCCTGAAGGGGGGAGAGGCACTCACACCTGATGCGCGGCGTCCGCGGCCCGCGCAGGGTGGCTGTCCTCCGAACGGCGCCCGGAGCAGGCGCGGCGGTTTAGCTTCCGGCGGGCAGCAGCCGCTCCGCGACTGCGGCTTTGAGCTGTTCGAGCAGCTGCTTCGGATCGCGCGAGTGCTCGTCGTCCAGGAACTGGAGGACGAAAATCCCGGCGAGGGTCGCCATGATCATCGAGGCCTCCAGGGCCGCGGGCGCAGCCCCGGCGCGAAAAAGGCCCTTTTCGCGGCCGCGCGCGATCGCCCGGGCGATCTGGTCGCGGTACAGCGCGTAGAGCTCGCCGATCCGGCGGAACACCTCGCCCGGATGGCGCTCCTCGCGCAGCACGAGGCTCAAGAAGAAGCGCACCGAGTACACGTTGTCGCGCACGAAGTCGTAAAAGTCGTCGATGAGGCGGTCGATCTGCCCGCGCTCGTCGAGGCCCTGCAGGGCTTGGGCGTCGACGTAAAAGGGTTCCAGGGTTTTGCGCAGGACGCTCTCGAAGAGCTTTTCCTTCGTGTCGAAGTGCCAGAAGATCAGGGCTTTGCTCACCTTCGCTTCACGCGCCACCTGCGCGAGCGATGTGTTTTCATAGCCGTACTGGGAGAACAGGCGGCAGGCAGTGGCGAGGATTTTCTCCCTGGCGTCGGCGTTCCGCAGGCTATCGTCTTCGCTCATCGCCGGAGCACCCGCAACCCCGCACGCTAAAAAAAACGCCCCGCGCTGTCAACGACGATGCGCAGGGGGCGCGCGGCGATTGACGCGCGGGGAGTCTCCGGATATGGAGGGGCATACGAGTTTCGGGACGTGGAGAGGGCAGCGGCAGGGGCGGGCGATACGGAGCGCGTCCCGGCGGGCGCCCCGACGCCGGTACGGGTGGGGTCGCGCGCAGGGGCGATTGGTGCGGCTCTAGCGGCGGCGCTCTTTTGCTTGTACCTGGCCAACGCGCGCTGGGTCGGAGACTGGGACTCGCTGCCCGCCCGCTACCTGCCCTTCAGCATCTGGCGGGAGGGCGATCTCGATCTGGACGAGTTCCCGTGGCTGCGGGCGCTCGGTCCGATGTACTTCTTGCGCCGGTCGCCCAGCGGCCACTGGGTGTCGGCATTTCCCGTCGCTACGCCGGTTCTCGTCTCCCCGCTCTATCTGCCTGCGCTTTGGTGGATGCGGCAGAACGGGGTGGGCGATGACGATGTCCGCTTTCGCGTGCTGGCGCTGGTGATGGAGCGGGTGGCTGCGGCGGCGCTCGCCGCGGCGGCAGTGGGCGTGCTGCTGCTCGCCCTCGTGCAGATCATCGAGTTGCGGCTCGCAGTGCCCATCGCCCTTGCATCCGGGGTGGCCACCAGCACCTGGCACATCAGCAGCCAGGCCCTCTGGCAGCACGGGCTGGCAGAGTTGGCGTTGGCCGGGACGAGCTGGGCTCTCATGCGCCCCGACTCGCGCCGCAACGCCGTGCTGGCCGGTGGATTCGCTGCGCTGGGTGTGCTGGCCCGCCCGTCGATGGCCGTTTTTGCCTTCGTCGCCCTCCTGTTCGTCTTGGGCACGCGGCGCCATCGGCTCGCTGCGTTCTCGCTCCTTCCCGTGCTCGGCGCCGCCTTGCTCTTGGCCTACAACCTCCACGCCGTGGGCCAGATCGCGGGCGGTTACGGCCACGAGCAGTTGTACCGGCAAGAGATGGGGTGGCCGCGGCTCGAGCGGTTTCTCGGTTTGCTCGTGAGCCCAAACCGCGGGCTCTTTGCATACACCCCAATTGCCGCTTTGGGCCTCGGCGCTCTCTGGCTTCCGAGCCGGCATCGCGCTTGGCTCCGCTGCTTGCTGGCTGGTTTTGCGCTCTATGTCCTGCTCTACAGTTGTTTCCGCTACTGGTGGGCGGCGCACGTGTACGGGCCGCGGTACCTCGTCGACGCGATTCCGGCCCTGGCGCTGGCCTCGGTGCCCGCAGTGGAGCGGCTGCGGCGCGAGGCGCTGGCAGCTTGGCTTGCGCTCGCGCTGCTAGTTTGGAGTGCAGGTGTGCAGGCGATCGGCGTGTATTGCTCTGACCGCGAGTGGGATCGGACGCCGGTGGACGTGAACGAGGACCCGCGGCGAGTCTGGGACTCGAAAGACCTTCAAGTCGTGCGCAGCGTCCGCAACGGCTGCCATCCGGCCGAGCTCCTCCCGGCCCTGCACACGCTCGCCGACGCCCGCGCGGCGGCGCGGCTGCGGGTGCTGGGGCGCGACGAGCTTGTCGGCGAGATTCGGGCCGGGGAGCAGGGACCGCTGCACCTCCAGCCGGGGGAGCGGCGGGAGCTCCGCGTGCGGGTTGCCAACCGCAGCGGCGCGCCCTGGCCCTGGTTCGCCGATTGGGGCTACCTCGATGTCGTTCTGGCCTACCGGTGGCGGGGACCGGGTCAGGAAAAGCGCTGGGGCACGGTTCCCTTGGGGCGAAATCTCCTCCCGGGAGAGGAGGTGGTCCTCCGCGTGCCCATTGAAGCGCCGCACGAGCCGGGAAACTACGCTCTGTCCCTGTACGTGGCCCAACGACTCGACGACCACCGCATGGGCAGCGGCGGCACCGAGCAGCACCTGCTCGTCACCGTGAATGCGCCCTCGGCTCGGGGGGGGTGAATGCTGCCGAGCGGGGCGGCTAGCCCGGAAAATTCGCAAACTCGCCAATGAAAAAGCCACCGACACCCTCCGAA
>JBBIUR010000137.1:0-10265 GCA_037440145.1 Myxococcales bacterium
GTTGAGGCGCTGCTGGCGGCGAGGGGCGAGCCGCCAGGCTAGCGCGCGGGAAAAACGGCCAGCTCCAGGAACGAGCCCCTGAAGGCGCGCGAGGGGGACAGTGTATCGGAACGCGTGGGTCCGCATCGCTATCGTCACAGCGTTCGCCTGGGCAGCCGCACACTCGCCGCCCGGTTTCGGCTTCCCCTTCCTTCTGGACGGCTGGCTCTGGCTGGGCGTACGAGACTGGACCTGGCTACCGCCGCGCCGCTTGCCCCTCATCGTTGCGGGTGCGATGATCGCCGCCGATGTGCTCGGGGCCGCTCTCCCCCGAGCCGCCGTGCGGGTGGAGCGCCCCGGGCGCTGGGCGGCCGCGATCGGAGCGGCCGCGGCAGCCGCTTTCTGGCTACTGCGCGTCCGCGTCTGGTACGGCGATCTGCCCGGCGTCGACTTGGAGCCACCGCCCTGGTGGACGATCGAAACCGCGGAGCCGCTGGGCGCGTTTACCTTCTACCATACCGTGCACGGGGCCCGGGCACTGGGGGTCAACGCCTCCTCCGCCCTCGCCTTCGTCTCCGCGATCTCGGGCGGCCTGGCAATGGCCGCGCTCTTCCTCTGGGCGCGAGCAGTGTCGCCCGAGTGGCCCCTGTTGCTGGCGATGGTCGCGCTCTCCGGATCGAGCGTGCTGTTTTGCGGCTACCCGGAAAAGGGAACTCCCAAAGCCCTTGCGCTTGTCTGCTGCTACCTCTACTTCGGGACGCGCGCGATTCCCGAGCAACGCGCATGGCTGAACGCCGCAGCCAGTTTGACCCTCGCGCTCGCTGCGGCAATGCACGGCTCGGCTCTCTGCTGGCTGCCAGCGCACGCGCTCTGCGTCTGGCGGCGCGCGCCGCGCCGCCACGCCCTCCTCGGAGTTGCCGCCTTCCTGCTTCCGTTCCTCCTGCTGGGCGCATATGTCGCAGCGGGCGCGCCGGTGGCGGGTGGCCGCTGGGGCAATGTGGCAGCTCCGCGGCAGTGGATCAAAAAATACTGCATCACGAACTGCGGGTACGATTTCTGGAGCTCCGCTCACGGCTGGGATGTCTTGAACAGCTTGCTCGCGCTTTCCCCCGCCGCGGTCCTCTCCCTCCCCGAAGCCCTCTGGCGCTCGCGCCAGCCGACCTCGCGCTGGCTCGCGCTCGGCGCCGCGGGCGGCCTCTTCCTGTCCGCTGTGTGGTTCCCCGTCTTCGGCTATCGCGCCGACTGGGACATCTTTGCCGCGACTCCTCTGGCACTGTCGGCCTACGCGACATACGTCGCCGCGACAACCATGCCGGAGCGGCAATTCCGCCGGTTCTCCCTCCTCTGGATCGCAGGCACGGGAC
Organism: Myxococcales bacterium; assembly: GCA_037440145.1. Lineage (GTDB taxonomy): Bacteria > Desulfobacterota > Binatia > HRBIN30 > BPIQ01 > JBBIUR01. The sequence continues at coordinate 1,344 of JBBIUR010000137.1, forward strand.
TGCACGCGGCGAGCTGGTGGCGCGCTTTCCAGCGGGCCTGAGAGGGCCCTGCGTTGACCCGCCGCGGCAGGATGCTAGAACGGACCAGTCCGTTCCGAAAATGGCACGCCGCGGGCGAAGGAAAAGCGAGGAGACCCGCGCGGCGATTCTGCGCTGTGCGGCCGAAGTCTTCGCAGGGCGAGAGTACCACGAGGTGCGAACGGACGAGATCGCCGCAAAGCTCGGCGTCGGCAAGGGGACGCTGTACCGGTACTTCCGGTCGAAGGAAGAGCTGTACTTCGCGACGGTCGTCGAAGGGCTGGAGGACATGCACCGGGCCGTAATCCGAGTGCTCGAGACCGAGGCCCCTTTGCGATCGGTCATCGAAGGGCTCGTGCGAACCGTGCTGCAGTACTTCTGGAACCGGCGCGACTTCTTCGTACTGCTGTACCGGATGGAGCCCCGACTCGATCCGGAGAAACGCACGCGCTGGCAGAAGCGCCGCGAGGAGGTCCTCCGGCGGGTAACCGCTCTCCTGCGGCGCGAACTGCCGCGCCGCAGCGTGGCGCTCGCTCACCCGCGGATGGCAGTGGAAATCCTGTTGGGGATGACCCGTTCCGCATGCCTCTATCGCGGTGCCAGCGACTCGCTCTCGGAGCTCGCCCGGCTCGTCGCGTCGATCTTCCTCGAAGGGGTTGCGGGGCGCGCCGCGGCAGCGGTGGCCCGATCCGGTGCAGCGGCTACCCGTCCCGCCGCGGTGCGGCGCCACGGGCGCGCGCGATGAGGGCCGTGGGCACCCGACGGGCACAGCTCGGGCCGCGCGCCGCCCCCTGCCCGCCGCTTCTGGCCGTTGCCGCGGGTTGGGCATTTTTCGCCCTGTGTGCTTGCGCGCAGCGGTCCGCTACGGGTTCCGCGGCTCCCGGACCCGCGCGGTCCGAGCCAATCGCGGTGAGCGCCGCACCGGTGCAGGTCCGGCCCGCGGAGCAGGCAGTGGCGTTCGTCGGCACCCTTTACGGGGCCGAAGAGGTAACGCTGGCCAGCCAGATCGAGGGGCAGATCCGAGCGGTTCGCGCAGACCTCGGGGATCGCGTCGAGGCCGGCGCCGTCCTAGCGGAGATCGATGACGACGCGCTCCGAGCGCAGCTGCGCGAAGCAGAAGCGCACTTGCAAAAGGCGCGTGCCGACGAGGCGCGCGGCCGCCAGCTCCTGGACCAGCGGGTGGCTTCTCAGGCGGAGTACGAGACCTTGAAGACCACCGTGGCCGTGGCGGAAGCGCGGCGCGAGGTGCTCCGGGTCCTGATCGAGCGCGCTCGCGTGCGCGCGCCGCTGAGCGGCTGGGTCGCGCGGCGCGAGGTGACTGCAGGCGAATACGTCCGGCCTGGCAGCCCGCTTTTCGCGCTCGTGGCGGACGATCCGCTGAAGTTGCGGGGCGAAGTGCCGGAGCGGTTCGCCCCAGAACTGCGCACAGGCCAGCGCGTGCGGGTGCAGGTCGACGCCTTCTCCGGAGAGACCTTCGCCGGCACGTTGAGCCGCATCGGCCCCGCAGCCAACGCCGCGAATCGATCCGTACCCGTCGAGGTGGTCGTCGAGAACCGCGACCGCCGGCTCAAGCCCGGCTTTTTCGCCCAGGCGGCCATCGTCACGCGGGCGAACGACCGCGCGCTGGCAGTGCCGCAAGAAGCCGTGGCGACGCTTGCCGGTGTGAGCAAGGTGTTTGCGATCCGCGACCATGTGGCCCGCGAGCAAAGGGTCCGACTCGGAACGCGGTTTCCCGACGGCTGGGTAGAGGTTCTCGAAGGCATCGACCCCGGCGCGCTCGTGGCCACCTCGGGACTGGGGATCCTCACGGACGGGGCAAGCGTCCGCGTGCGGGACGAAGCTCAGGCCACGAGCGGCTGACTGACGACCCAGGGATCCCGCCATGCCTCTCGCCGACCTGTGCATCCAACGTCCCGTCTTCGCCACCATGCTCGTCGGCTGCTTCGTGGTCCTAGGGCTTTTCTCGTACCGCGAGCTGACGGTGGACCTCTTCCCCAACGTCGACTTTCCGATTGTGACCGTCACCACAGCGCTGAAGGGCGCCAGCGCGGAAGAGGTGGAAACGGAGGTCACGAAGCCGCTCGAGGAAGCGATCCACACCATCGAGGCGATCGACGAGCTGCGGTCGGTCAGCACGGAGGGGTTGTCGCAGATCGTGGTTTCGTTCGTGCTCGATCGGGATCGCGAAGCAGCAGCGCAGGACGTGCGCGACAAGGTGGCCGCCGCGCTCTCGCGCCTGCCCGAGGGGACCGAGAGCCCGATCGTGGACAAGTTCGACCCCGAATCCTCACCCATTCTCGGCATCGCCGTCTCCGGGGAACGCGACATGCGCGAGATCACCGAGATCGCGCGCAAGAGCATCAAGGAAGATCTTGAATCCCTGGCCGGGGTGGGATCGGTGACGCTCGTGGGGGGCGAAGAGCGCGCGATCCACGTCGTGCTCGATGTCGACCGCCTCGCGGCCTACGGGCTGCCAGTCCAGCAAGTGAAGGCAGCCTTGCAGGCCGAGAACCTGGAATTGCCGGGCGGGCATGTGGACCAGGGCAGCCGCGAGCTGGTGCTGCGCGCGATGGGAAGAATGGAGTCCGCGTCGGACTTCGCGCACCTCATCGTGGGCAACGTGCACGGCCGCCCGATCACCATCGGCGACCTCGGCAGGGTGGAGGACGGAGTGGTGGAACCCCGCACGCTGGCGCGCCTCGACGGGCGGCCCGCCGTATCCCTTCTGGTGCGAAAGCAAACCGGCACGAACACCGTGGCGGTGATCGAGACCGTCAAGAGGCGCCTGCGCGAGCTCCAGCCGAGCTTGCCGCGCGACACCCGGGTGGAAGTGACCCTGGACCACTCGCGCTTCATTCGCCGCTCGATCGAGGAGGTGCAGTTCCATCTTGTCCTCGCAGCCGTTCTAGTGAGCTTGACGGTGACGGTGTTCCTCGCGAACCTTCGGGCCACGCTGATCGCCGCGCTCGCGATCCCGACATCGATCGTGTCGACGTTCACGTTCATGCGCTTCCTCGGCTTCACCATCAATAACCTGACCATGCTCGCGCTCGTGCTGGCCACCGGGATCGTGATCGACGACGCGGTCGTGGTGCTGGAAAACATTTTCCGGCACATGGAGGAAAGCGGCCGGAGCGCCAGGGAAGCAGCCGGGAACGCAACGCGAGAAATCAGCCTTGCCGTGACCGCGACGACCTTTTCCCTCGTGGTCATCTTCCTGCCCGTGGCGTTCATGTCCGGGCGCGTGGGCCGTTTTTTCCAGAGTTTCGGCCTCACTGTCGCGTGCGCCGTCCTCGTCTCGCTGCTCGTCTCCTTTACCCTGACGCCGATGCTCTGCTCGCGCTTTCTGCGCCTGCGGCCGAAGCACTCGCCTTCCCGCGAGCGGGGATTCTACGCCGCTATCGATCGCGCGTACGGCTGGCTTCTCCGGTGGTCGCTTGCGCACCGGGGTGCCGTGGTCGCGCTCTCTGCCCTCACGGTAGGGGCCACCGTGCCCCTGTTTCGCACCCTCGGAAAGGACTTCTTGCCCCAGGACGACCAGAGCGAGTTCGAGATCATCCTGCAGACCCCGGAGGGATACACCCTGAGCCGCAGCGACGCGCTTTTCGGCGAGATCGCCGCGCAGCTCCGAAAGTTTCCCGAAGTGCGGCACGTGCTCACCGCAATTGGCGACACCACCGGGCGTCTCCGCGCGGGCGAGGGTCCCGTCACTCAGGGCTCCGTGTACGTGCAGCTCGCCGACCTGCACGAGCGCGAAGCTTCCCAGCAAGAGGTGATGCGGCGGGCCCGCCGGCTGCTCGCCTCGTACCCGGAGCTGCGCGCCAGCGTGCAGAACATCAGCCTCTTTCTGGGTGGCGGCCAGCGCCAAACCGATGTCGAGTTCCACCTCACGGGCCCCGAGCTCGGAGCGCTGCTCGCGTACTCGGAGAAAATCGTCGAGGGGATGAAAGCCACGCCCGGGTTCACCGACGTCGACACCACCCTAGCGGCGCGGCAACCGGAGCTGCGAGTCCGCGTGGCGCGGCAGAAGGCATCCGAGTTCGGCATCCGCATGCAGGACGTGGCAGCAACCCTGCGCGCCCTGGTGGGCGGCGAGCCGGTCACGAAGTACCAAGAGGGACAAGACCAGTACGACGTGTGGCTGCGGGCGGAGGCATCGGACCGAACCGACCCCGGAAAAATCGGCGACATCCCCGTCCCCTCGCCCCAGGCCGCTCTCGTGCGGCTGGCGAATCTCGCCACAATCGCGGAAGAGCGGGGCCCCTCGCAAGTGGATCACTTCAACCGCCAGCGCAAGGTGACGATCGTCGCCAACCTTGCAGGCCTGCCGTTGAGCCTCGCCATGGAGAAGATCACCGCCCTCGCGGCGGCCCTGCACATGCCGCCCGCGTACCGGACGCAGTTCACCGGCCGCGCCCGGGCGCTGGTCGAGACCGGATACAATTTCGCCATTGCCTTCGCTCTGAGCCTGCTGTTCATGTACATGATCCTCGCCGCACAGTTCGAAAGCTTTCTGCATCCGATTACCATTCTCCTCGCGCTGCCGCTCTCGGTGCCCTTTGCACTCGTCTCGCTGCTCGCGCTCGGAGAAACCCTGAACATTTACAGCACGCTGGGCCTCTTCCTGCTGTTCGGTATCGTGAAAAAGAACGGCATTCTCCAAATCGACTACACGAACGCGCTCCGCGCCCGGGGAATGCCCCGCGACGAGGCGATCTTGGTGGCCAACCACCTGCGGCTGCGGCCGATCCTGATGACCACGGCCATGCTCGTAACGGGGATGATTCCGATCGCCCTCGGCCGCGGCCCGGGCTCGGCGGCGCGCGCCTCCATGGCCAAGGTCATCATCGGCGGGCAAAGCCTCTGCTTGTTCCTGACGCTGGTGCTCACCCCCGTGGCCTACTCGCTGTTCGATGACCTGGCGCGCGCGGGAGCGGGAGAAGGCATCACGGCAGGGTGGCAGCGGCTCATCGCCCGAGTGCCCCTGCTCGGGAACGGGACGCGCGCGTGACGGAGCGGCGCCGCCGTGCTAACCGTTGCCGGCTGCCGCGCGCATCCGGAGAGGAGCCGCGAGCCAAAGGCAAACGAGAGCGGGGGAGAGGCATGAAACGAACGCTCGTGGGGATCGGCATCGCGCTTGCGGTCGCGACCGCCGGGCGAGCGCAGGAACCACCCGTCCCGCCGGCGGCTGGAGATGCGGAGCCGCTGAAGGACGTACGGCTTCTGGATGAATCGCCCGGATACTGGTCGGCACTCTCCAACCAGTGGAGCGCTGCCGACGTGCCGCGCGGGTTCGAAGCCTGGGAAGAGGACGTCGAGCACTTCGGCCGGTTGCTGGATGTGGGCACGCCGCGCAAGCTCACCGTGGCCGAGTGCATTCAGCTCGCGCTGAGCCGCAATACGGAACTGCGCCTGCAGCGCTTGGGCCCCGTGGCCGCGCGCGCGGGCGTGCGCAGCGCGCAGTCGATCTTCGACCCGGTGGTATTCGGAGATTTCAACTACGATCGCAGCAAGACGCTCTCCTCGTCGTTCGTGGCCCCGTTGACGCAGCCCGTCGATCCCGCCCTGGCCGGCACCTTGGCTCTGCTCGGCCCTCCCCAGAACGTCACCCACAACGTCGCCGCGGGCGGCGGCCTGCGCAAGCTGCTTCGCAGCGGCGGCCAGCTCAGCCTCGCCTGGCGCAACAACCGGCTCAAGTCGAACTCGTCGTTCATCCGGCTCCAGCCGCAGTACACCACGGACCTGACCCTCTCGCTGAACCAGCCCCTGTTGCGCGACTTTGGCCTGCGCTTCACGACCCTGCTCGTTCGCGTGGCGCGCAACACCCAGGACCTCGCGATGTACCAGTACGAGGCGGCGATCGCCGCGATCGTGAAGCAGGTCGAAGCCGCTTACTGGGGCCTGGTGCAGGCCAACGAGAACGTGCGCGTACAGGAGCAGGGCCTCGCAGCCGCCAAGGAGCTGCAGCGGCAAATCGAGGGCAAGTTCCGCGTCGGCGCGCTGCCGCACACAGCCGTGTTAGAGGCGAAGGCGGAGGTCGCGCGCCGCGAGGCGAACCTCATCCAGGCGCGGAATGCACAGACGATCGCGCGCGACAACTTGCGGGCCCTGATCAACTTTCAGCCGGAGGGCAGCCGCGCCCTGTTGCTGGTGGAGCCGGGGCAAGCCCCGGAAGTCGCGACGCGCAGCTTCGACTTGCAGGAAAGCCTTGCCAAGGCGCTCGAAAAGCGCCCGGAGTTGCAGGCAGCCAAGCGGGACGTGCACGGCAAGGCCATGCTGGTGAAGCTGGCGGAAAATCAGTTGCTGCCCCGCCTGAACGCCGTGGGAGCGATCGGGACGAGCGGTTTGAGCGGCGGCGAGGTCGTGACGCCCTTCACCGATCGGACGACCGGCCAGACCACGCTCGTCGTCAACCCGTTCGCCGGGCCGTATTCCGACGCGCTGAACCGCCTCGTCGACGGCCGCTACTACAACTACAGCGCTGGCGTGACCATCGAAATTCCGCTCTCCAACGCGCAGGCCAAGGCCGACTACGCTCGTGCGCGCGTCGATCTCGAGTCTTCGCGGCGCAACCTGCAAAAGCAGCAGGAGGCAGTGACGCTGGAGGTGAAAAAAGCCATCACGAGCCTGGAGAGCGATCTCAAGAGCATCGAAGCCACGCGCATCGCACGGGAACTGGCGGAAGAGAATTTGCGCAACCAGAAGGCGCGCTACGACGTCGGCCTGGCGACCACAAAGGACCTGCTGGACTTCCAAGATCGGCTCACTCAGGCACAGGCGGCGGAAGTGCAGGCCCTGACGACATATGCCATCGACCTCGCCGAGTTGCGCCGAGCCGAAGGAACCTTGTTGGAGGAGCACCGGATTGTCGTGCAGCGCGAAGAAGAGCCGACGCCATGGTGGGCGCGGTTCTGAGGCTCTCCGGAGCCACCGAAACGCTTCTGCCGCGCGCGGGCTCCGGCGGCGCGGATCCGCCCCGCGCTTTCCGCTGAAGCCCCGATGACCCGCCTCGCGAAGCAGGTCCTGCCCGCGCTCGCCGCCCTCCTCGCAGTCCTCGGCGGGGCGTTCGCCTACCGCCACTACGCCCGCGGCGGGGAGCGAGAGGAATACGCCACGGCACCGGTCGAACGGGGCCCGATCGAAGTGAGCGTCACGGCCACCGGTACGGTTAACCCGGTCGCCACAGTTCAAGTCGGCAGCTACGTCTCGGGTCCCGTGCAGAAAATCTACGTCGATTTCAACTCGCAGGTGTCGAAAGGGCAGCTCGTCGCCCAGATCGATCCCCAGCCCTTTCAGTTGCGCGTGAAGCAAGCCGAGGCGAACCTGGCCAATGCCCGCGCTCGGGCAGCTAAATCGCGGGCCGACCTGCGCCTCAAGGAAATCAACCTGCAGCGCATCCGCAGTCTTTTCTCCAAGGCTTTGGTGCCGCGTTCTGACCTCGACGCGGCGGAAACCGACGTGGAGCAAGCACGGGCACAGGTCGAGCTCGACGAAGCCGCTGTGCTGCAAGCCCAAGCGGCTCTCGAAGAGGCCCAAGTCAACCTGGGCTACACGCGGATCGTCTCCCCCGTGGACGGGATCGTGGTGCGCCGCGATGTCGACGTCGGCCAGACGGTCGCCGCGAGTTTTCAAACGCCGACTCTCTTCCTGATCGCTGAGGACCTCACCAATATGCAGGTCGACGCGAACGTCTCCGAGTCCGACATCGGCGGCGTGCGCGAGGGCCTGCAGGCGAGGTTCACGGTCGACGCATACCCTGGGCGAATGTTTTCGGGCACCGTGCGCCAGGTGCGAAATGCCCCGCTAGTGGTGCAGAACGTCGTCACGTACGATGTCGTGATCGCTGTGGACAACAGCGACCTCGCGCTCAAGCCTGGAATGACCGCCAGCGTCACGATCGTCACGGCCAGGCGGGATGGGGTCTTGCGCATCCCGGCCGCGGCGCTCCGCTTCCGGCCGCTCGGTAGCAGCGTCCCGGAGGTGCGGCCCGCCGAAGGCGTCGTATGGCGGCACACCGGAAGCGGAGCCCCCGAGCCCGTATCCGTCCGCGTGGGAATCGCCAACGAGGAGTTCGCCGAGGTGGCCGAAGGGGAGCTGCGAGAAGGCGACCGAGTAGTGCTGGCGCGGAAAAGCTCGGTCGCGCGCCGGCCTATCCCCCGCCTGCTGGGCGTGCCGCAGTTCCGACCGCGATGATGCGCGGCGCCACGCCCGCCCAAAGTTCCGCCCCTCCTCTCGTCCGCCTCGAGGGGATCCAGCGCCTTTACCGCACGGGCGACATCGAGGTACCGGCCCTGCGCGGGGTCACGGCGGAGATCCGAGCGGGGGAGTTCGTGATCGTGATGGGGCCTTCCGGCTCGGGGAAGTCTACGTTTCTCAACATCCTCGGGTGCCTGGACCGCCCCACCTCCGGCCGCTACTGGCTGGCGGGCGAAGACGTCAGCCAAAAAAGCGCGGATCAACTGGCCGAGCTGCGGAACCGCACCTTTGGCTTCGTGTTTCAGAACTTCAACCTGCTTCCCCGAACCACCGCACTCGAAAACGTCGAGCTGCCTCTCTACTACAGCCGCGTACCGCTTGCGGAACAGCGCCGGCGCGCGCTGCGCGCCCTCGAGCGCGTGGGCCTCGCCGACCGCGCGCGCCACTATCCCGGCCAACTTTCCGGGGGCCAACAGCAGCGCGTCGCCATCGCCCGCGCCCTCGTCAACGACCCCGCGATCCTCCTCGCCGACGAACCCACGGGCAACCTCGACTCCGAGAGCGGCCGGGAGATCATGTCGCTGTTCCGCAGTTTGAACCGCCAGGCCGGAATCACCGTGATCGTGGTCACGCACGAGCCCGAGATTGCCGCGTACGGCGACCGGTTGCTCCTCTTCCGCGATGGCCGCGTCTTGGGCGAGCCGTCTG